>CAYTMR010000005.1:0-8931 GCA_964438855.1 uncultured Micromonosporaceae bacterium | reverse complement strand
GACGAGCTGCTCGCCGCCGCTCACGCGCGAGGACTCAAAATCATCATTGATCTGGTACCGAACCACACCTCTGACCAGCACCCCTGGTTCCAGGAGGCGCTCGCCGCCGGGCCTGGGAGTCAGGCCCGGCAGCGGTACCTGTTCCGTGACGGACGCGGGCCAGATGGGGCGCTACCTCCCAACGACTGGCCCAGCGTCTTCGGCGGCGACGCCTGGACCCGGGTCGCCGACGGCCAGTGGTACCTGCACCTGTTCGCCCCCGAGCAACCAGACCTCAACTGGGACCATCCCCAGGTACGCGCCGAATTCGCTGACATCCTGCGGTTCTGGTTGGACCGTGGCGTGGACGGGTTCCGGATCGACGTCGCGCACGGTCTGGTGAAGGCCCCTGGCCTGCCGTCGGCCTCCATAGTCACCAGCGAGATGCTCGCTGGTGCCCCCACGCCTTACTGGGACCAGGACGGCGTCCACGACATCTACCGCGAGTGGCGCACGATCCTCGACAGCTACCGACCGGAACGTATCGCCGTCGCCGAGGCGTGGGTCGACGGTCCCGACCGGCTGTCGCGCTACCTGCGCGCCGACGAACTGCACCAGGCGTTCAACTTCCAGTTCCTGACCACACCGTGGTCGGCCGCGGCCTACCGGGAGGTGATCGACTTGTCGCTGGCGGCGGTCGCGGAGGTGGACGCACCGGCGACCTGGGTGCTGTCCAACCACGACGTGGTCCGCCACGCCACCCGGTTCGGTCGGCCAACGGCACACACCGGCGGCAGCGCCGGCGGCGCCGAACGCGACGAAGCCCCAGCCGATCGGGAGCTTGGGCTCGCCCGAGCCCGCGCCGCCACCCTGATGATGCTCGCGCTGCCCGGCTCGGCGTACCTGTACCAGGGTGAGGAGCTGGGACTGCCCGAGGTGCTGGACCTGCCCGACGAGGTGCGCCAGGACCCACTGTTCCGCCGTACCGGTGGTGCGTCGCTGGGCCGGGACGGCTGCCGGGTCCCGCTGCCGTGGTCGGGTGATCGGCCACCGTTCGGGTTCGGGCCCGCCGGCAGCACCCCTTGGTTGCCGCAGCCAGCGGAGTGGGCGACGCTGACCGTGGCCGCGCAGCGGGACGACCCCCACTCCACCTGGTCGATGTACCGCGACGCGCTGCGGCTTCGGCGCACCCATGGGCTGGGTCTCGGTCCGCTGACCTGGCGCGATGCTCCTGCACCGGACGTCGTCGCCTTCGACCGCCCTGGGGTGACCTGCCTTCTCAACTGCGGCAGCACGCCGGTGCGGCTACGGGAGCGCCCTGGCCGGTTGCTGCTGGCCAGCGCCCCGATGCCCGACCCCGACGTGCTGCCGGCCAACACCGCCGCCTGGTGGGCCCACTGAGGTCGGGCTCACCAGGCGCGGGCGCGATCGGCTCTCACCGACCGGTCGAGGGCAGGAAACCCACCCGCTCATAGACCAGCGCCAAGGTGGCGGTGGCCACCCGCCGAGCCCGGAAAGGTGCACAAGCCTGAACAGCACATTCACCCAAGGACGGATATACCCAGCGTGCCGTAGAGACGATAGCGCTGCGGCCCCGTGCGGAGCCCGGCCAAGCAAAGCGCAGCGCCGACCTCGTGGGGTTCCTCTTCGCTGAAGGCACCGGTGGCGAGGCCGACCGCGATGGCACCGTGGGCGCGGGCGGCCTCGATGTCCCACGGGGTGTCGCCGACCACGATGACTCGTTCGGGTGCCATCCCGTGCCGTTGAGTAGCGCGCTTGATGGCGTGTTTGACCAACTCGGGCCGGTGCGGTGAGTCGGTTCCGTATCCGCCGACGTCCAAGTCGACCAGGTGGGCGAGGCCGAGTGCGTGCAGCTTCCTGTGGGCGACGGTCGGCGTATTGCCCGCGGCCACCGACTGGACCGTCCACCGCTGGTGAAGGCTGGCCGGGCTGCAGCCGGCTCATCTGGTCGACGTACCAGGCGACGTGACCGACGATTTCGTCCCGGGCCTGCTCCATCGAGTCGGCCACGTGGACCGCGCGGAAGACCGCGATCCGAGGTCGGTCGTCGTACAGCCGTCGCCACTGTTCACGAAACTCGGTCACGCACGCCACCAGCTTCGGCCCGTTGCCGGCAAGAAGCGGGCCGTAACGGTGCTTGGCCGCCAGACGCAGGCTCGGTGGCGCGCCGCTGGTCGCCAGCCACATGGGCGGTGGCGGGCCGGTCTCGGCTGCATCTCGGCGAAGGTGCCGCCATAACGGTTGAAGAACCGAGGGCAAGACGCACGGTAATCGACGAAGGCGATGCCGAAGCGGTCGAGTAGGGGGTGTGACGCTGCTCGGGCTCGCTGTCACTTCGATGCCCAAGTGGTCGAGGATATCGAGTGCACCCGTCGTGGCAGAGACGGATCGAGAGACGCCCTTGACGACGGGTACGCCCGCGGCCGCCGCGAGAAGGGCGGCCGCGGTTGAGACGTTGAACGTCTTGAAGGTCTCCTTGCCGCTTCCGGAGACGGTGACCGTCCCCGTCGGCACATCGACCGGGTTCGCGCAATGCCGGGCGAAGACGTCATCGTAGGCGAGGATGGCGGCGAACAAGTCGGCCAGCGTCCGCTCGTCTGGCCCGGCTGCGAGAACCATGCGACTGAACGCCCGCCAGCAATCTGTACTGTTACCGGAATAGTCCGGTGAACTCGGCTCGATAGTCAGGCAGGCGCTTCATTATAGGTCTATACCTATCGCCCTACGGACGGACTTGAGGAACTTCGAGACGCGGTCTCGGGCCTGGGCGTTTCCGGTAGCAAGGATGGCGTCGAGCTGCTTGCGGTCAGCCATGAGCTCGTTGTAGCGCTCGCGGGGCTCAGATAGCGTGCGATCGAGTTCCTCGAACAGCATATCCTTCAGTTCACCCCAACCCATCCCGCCGGCGCGAAGGCGCGCGGCAACCGCCTTCACATCCTCAGGGCTGGCGAACTGCTTGTACACACCGAACACGGACGACTTGTCCGGGTCTTTGGGCGCCTCAACTGGCGTGCTGTCCGTCGCTATACGGCGCACTAGCTTACGCAGCTCGGAACGCGAGCAGAACAGCGGGATGGTGTTGCCGTACGACTTACTCATCTTCCGGCCATCGAGCCCCGGCATGGCGTTGCTTTCCTCGTCCTCGGAGGTCAACGCCTTGGGCAGCTTGATTTTGAAGCGCTCCCCGTAATAGTGGTTGAAGGCGGTCGCTATATCCCGGGCGTACTCCACATGCTGAACCTGGTCCTTGCCGACCGGAACGACATCGGCCTCGAACTGGAGGATGTCGGCCGCCATCAGAATGGGGTAGTTGTAGAGGCCCATGTTCACGCCGGCGTCGAGGTCGCTGACTCCTGCCTCGCGGTTGCGGTCGCGCGCGGCCTTGTACGCGTGAGCTCGGTTCATGAGCCCTTTGGCTGTGAAGCACGCCAGGACCCAACTCAGTTCGAGGGTCTCGGGAACGTCCGACTGCCGATAGAAGATCGTCGTCTCCGGGTCCAACCCGGATGCCAGCCACGCAGCGGCAACCGACCGCGAGTAGTAGTCGAGCTCCTTCGGGTCGCGGATCGTGGTCAGTGCGTGGTAGTCGGCGATGAAGTAGATCGGCTCGTAGTTCTTCGCCAGCTCGAGAGCGGGCCGGATGGCGCCGACATAGTTTCCGAGGTGCGGCACACCGGTCGGCTTGATTCCGGTGAACGAGATCGGGCGCTTAGTCATGATTGTCGCTTCCGTCTGATCTGGCTGGCATGGGTCGCAGGTACGCTGCACGCAGGAAACGCACCAGCCGGTCGTGCTCCTCCCGTCGGTACGCCGCGGGCAAACCGATGCTATTGTGGCACCCTTTTGCTGCGACGATCGCGGCCCCCATGAGGCTCGCCAGCCGCTCGCTCGCCGAGAGGTCAGAGCCGTCGAACCAGGTCACCAGCGAGGATGCCCGTGGGTGAATCATCACCTGTGACTCCAGTCCGTCGATGCGCGGCACGAGAACCGGGACTCCGAGGTCGGAGCCGTCCGACGTCGGACGCGCTGACGGACCGGAGGAGGATTTTGAGCCCAACCCTCTCGTCCCGGTCGGCTCGCCGCGCGAGCGCGCGCCACGCAGCTGCGACGGCATCGAGCGCACGGTTGGGGCGCAGCGCGCCGTAGACTCCGACCGCGGAATGGTCACCGAGACGCCGGCCCGTCGGATAGCGGCCGGGCTCAACAGCGAAGCCGTGCGGGAGTACGGCGACGGGTCGCTCAAGAGACTCCGCGACCATGGCGGTAACCCGCTCCCGTGCCCACCCGGTTAGCGTCATGCATGCGCTGGCGTTTCGGACGACAAGGCGCGTTTTCGCCTCGAACTCCTGGAGGTCGTTCTCGATATTGGGCATGACGTCATGGGCTGTGAACACCAGGCCTTTACCAAATGAACGGAGTCGATTGATCAGCTCGGCAAGCCTCTCTCGGGCAACTAGCGCAACCGAGTGAAGGTGTACGACATCGAAAATGGACCAGCTCGGTCATCCTGCGCCGCGCTCGAATGTCTCAGGCCCCGGCGCGTGAGGCAAACGCCGCGCCGTTGGGACCCGACGTCCCTCGCCTAGGTGCAGGGGGCGACTCGACCGCGGGCTGGTGCATGCCGCCCGCTGTGCACGTTGTTTTGCCAGGTCGTGGGATTCGGTTTACCGAACCCGGTGAGGCACCCCAGCGCCCGGGACGGTTGCGGGTGCTCCGGCACGTGGGACTGCACGAACAGCGTACGACCCAGCTACCCTCGCCGGCATGCGATATCCGGCGCAGGTGGCGTTCCGACGGGTGTACGGCGCCGCCTGCGACGGCGTCTGGTCGGCCCCGGGCCGGGTGAACCTGATCGGCGAGCACACCGACTACAACGACGGTTTCGTGCTGCCTTTCGCGCTACCCCAGCGGAGCCACGTGGCAGCCGCGCTCAGCCCCGCCCTGCGCTGGCGGGTGTGGTCCAGCCGCTTCGCCGAGCCGGTGGAGTTCGGCGAGGCTGAGCTGGTCCCCGGGGCGGTGACCGGTTGGGCCGGCTACGTCGTCGGAGTGGTGTGGGCACTGCGTGAGGCGGGACACCGGGTGCCAGGCGCCGCCATGGCGGTCACCTCGGACGTGCCGGTCGGCGCGGGCCTGTCCTCCTCCGCGGCCCTGGAGTGCGCCGTCCTGTCCGCTCTGGTCGATCTCGGCAGGCTCGACGTGCCGGGGCCGGACCGCCCCAAGATCGCCCACCGCGCAGAGCACGACTACGTCGGTGTCCCGTGCGGGATCATGGACCAGACCGTGGTCGTGCACGGTCGCCCTGGTCACGCCCTCTTCCTCGACTGCCGTACCGGCGAGGCGGTCCACGTCCCGTTCGATCCCGCGGCAGCCGGGTTGAGCCTGCTCGTGATCGATACTCACGCACCCCATCGTCTCGTCGACGGCGAGTACGCAGACCGGCGCGCAGCCTGCGAGCACGCCGCCACCACGCTTGGCGTGGCTACACTCCGTGACCTGACGGTGGACGAACTCGACACCGCACTGGCACGCCTGGATGCGCGTGCGGGACGCCGGGTGCGCCACGTCGTCACCGAAAACCACCGGGTGCTCGACACCGTCTCGCGACTGCAGTCGGGTCGCATCCGCGAGATCGGCCCACTGTTGGCGGCGTCCCACGCATCACTGCGCGACGACTTCCAGGTGACCGTGCCCGAGCTGGACGTCGCCGCGCAGGCAGCGGAAGCAGCCGGCGCGCTCGGCGCGCGGATGACCGGCGGCGGCTTCGGTGGCTGTGTCATCGCCCTGGTCGAGGAGGCGACCGCCGCCGAGGTGGTGACGGCGGTCACCGATGCCTTCGCCTTCCACGGCTTCGCACCACCCTCCTGTTTCACCGCTGCTCCCGCCGCCGGGGCCCAGCGCGTCGCCTGACCGAGGAACGCTTGCCGTTCAACGTCGCCCCGTGTTAGCACTTAGAAGCGTCGAGTGCTAATCAACTCGCTTTTTCCACCACTTAGGAGGGGCGTGTGACCAGCACAGATAAGACAGCGTTCGCGCCGCCGCGGGTCGCCCGGCATCCGGTACGGGGGGCGAAACGGCCCGCATCGGAAGACTTCACTCGACCGTTGAAGGTGATTCTCGTCTCACCGCCGTACTACCCAGTGCCACCGGACGGCTACGGCGGGGTGGAAGCTGTCCTGGCCGACCTGGCCGATTCGCTGGTCGCCCGCGGGCACTCCGTGACCCTCCTGGGGGTCGGAGAGCCACGCACCAGCGCCGACTTCGTACCCGTGTGGGACCGCACCTTCGCTGACCAGTTGGGAGAGGTCTACCCCGAGGTGGCCCACGCGGCAGCGGTACGGCGCGAGGTCGCCCGCATCGCCGCGACCAACGGTGTGGACCTGGTGCACGACCACACCTTCGCCGGCCCGCTCAACGCACCGGTCTACGCGAATCTCGGCATCCCCACGGTCGTCACCGTGCACGGCCCGGTCGACCCGGAACCCCGCGAGTACTACCGGCTGTTGGGTCGCGACGTGTCCCTGGTCGCGATCAGCGACCGGCAACGAGAACTCGCGCCGGAGCTGAACTGGGTCGCCACCGTGCACAACGCGCTGCGGCTGGACACGTGGCCCTTCCAAACCGAGAAGCAGGACTACGCACTCTTCCTCGGACGATTCCACCCGAACAAGGCGCCTCACTTGGCGCTGGAGGCTGCCCACGCCGCTGGCCTTCCGCTCGTGCTGGCAGGCAAGTGCTCCGAACCCCTCGAGAAGGAGTACTTTGACCGCGAGGTCAAGCCACGGCTACGCTCGACCGACCACGTCTTTGGCGTCGCTGACGCGACCGCCAAGCGCCGCCTACTGGCGGGTGCCCGATGCCTGCTGTTCCCCATCCAGTGGGAGGAGCCGTTCGGAATGGTCATGATCGAGGCGATGGCCTGCGGCACCCCGGTCGTGGCTCTCCGTGGCGGCGCAGTCCCTGAGGTGGTCGAGCACGGAGTCACCGGCTTCATCTGCGAACAGCCGGATGAACTGCCCGACGCCCTGCGGCGGGTTGGCGACCTCGACCCGGCAGCCTGCCGGGCCCGCGTCGCTGACCGATTCACCGAGGCGCAACTTGGAGCAGGCTACGAAGCCGCGTATCGTCGGGTGCTCGCCGCCACGAAGCGGAGCACCGCGGCGGCCCGTGGTGGCCCGCGGTCGACCCATCGCCTACGCCCTGCCGGAGTGAGGGACCCGATCACACGATGACCCAACCGCTGAACGCCTCCGCCGAGCCAGCCGCCGTGATCACCGAGACGGGCACGGTCACACTCATCGACGGCACGACCTTCTGCATCTCGGCCCGAACCGGGGACATCACCCCGGGTGGGGCGCTCGGCCTCTACTTCCGAGACACCCGGGTGCTCTCTCAGTGGGAGCTCACCCTGGACGGACGGCCGGTGGAGACCCTGGCGGTTCGGCCAGCGGAGGCGTTCGCGGCCCGTTTCGTCGCCCGCCGACCTCCGGCCGGCGGGCGCGCCGACAGCACTCTGCTGCTCACCCGCGAGCGGCTGGTCGGTGATGGTCTCCGGGAGACCATCACGATCGAGAACTTGGGGCGCGAACCCACGATCGCGATGCTCGCCATTCACGTGGATGCCGACTTCGCTGACCTGTTCGCGGTGAAGACCAATCAGGTCGTCGCGGCGAACGCGCAGGCGACCGCGACCGACGACGAGCTGATCTTGCAGGACCGCACCGACACCTCCCGCGGCCTGCGTCTGACGGCGTCCGCCGACCCGCTGTTCACTCCCGGCGGGCTCACCTGGCGAGTGGTGGTACCGCCACGGGGTGAATGGTCGACCGAGATCGTCGCGCAGCCGGTGATCGGCGGTGCCGCGGTCGAACCCCGCTTCCAGCGGGGTGAACTGCTCGGGCGCACAGCGCCAGCACGCAAGCTGGACTCGTGGCGGCTGGTCAGCACCAACGTGTTCGCCGACGATCCCCGGTTGGCGACCGCCCTGCAGCGCACCACCACCGACCTCGGGGCGCTGCAGATCGAGGACCCGGTACGGGGCGGGCGCGCCTTCGTCGCCGCTGGCGCCCCCTGGTTCATGACCCTGTTCGGCCGGGACAGTCTGCTGACCGCGTGGATGACACTGCCGCTCGACGTCGACCTGGCGGTGGGGACGCTCCAAGCGCTCGCCGAGCTACAGGGTCGGCGGGTGGACCCGTTCACCGAAGAAGAGCCTGGCCGGATCCTGCACGAGCTGCGGCTGGGGCCGGGCAACGCCGAGGCGATCGGTGGTCAGCACTACTACGGCACCGTCGACGCCACCCCCTTGTTCGTCATGCTGCTCGCCGAGGCGTGGCGGTGGGGAGCGGACGAAGCGACCGTACGCGCGCTGCTACCCGCGGCGGACGCCGCGCTGGAGTGGCTCGAACGGTACGGCGACCGCGATGGCGACGGGTTCGTCGAGTACTGTCGCGCCACCGACCGTGGCCTGATCAACCAAGGTTGGAAGGACAGCTTCGACGGGATCAACGACGCACACGGCCGCCTCGGCGAGCCGCCGATCGCGTTGGTGGAGGTGCAAGGCTACGCCTACGGCGCCTGGCTCGCCCGGGCCGAGCTGGCAGCCGCGTTCGGTGACAAGGCTACCGCCGACCGTTGTCGTCGACAGGCCGAGGCCCTACGTGAGCGCTTCAACGAGCGGTTCTGGCTGCCCGATCGAAGGTGGTACGCGGTAGCCCTGGACGCCGAGAAGCGACCGCTGGATGCTCTCACCAGCAACCCAGGGCATTGCCTGTGGACCGGCATCGTCGATGACGAACGTGCCGAGCACCTCATCGCGCACCTGGGGAGCTCGGAGTTGGACAGCGGCTTCGGGTTGCGCACCTTGGCGGTCAGCATGGGCGCGTACAACCCGATGAGCTACCACAACGGTTCGGTGTGGCCGCATGACACCGC
>CAYTMR010000004.1:49724-58783 GCA_964438855.1 uncultured Micromonosporaceae bacterium | reverse complement strand
GCCCGGGGTTCGGGACAGCGTCCCACTTCATGGCTTCGCTGTCGATGACGATGACGTCTTCCCGAGCGTCCGGCCAGCGGGGGGCGTTGACGGAGTCGACGGGGTCGAACCCGGCGTCACCGTACTCACGGTAGTGGAGGATCCGGGTGCCCTTGGTGAAGGTGATGGCGTCGGTCGGCACTCCCTTGGGCGCGTAGACGTAACCGCCCTTGCCGAGCTTGCGACCGCCGTAGGTCATCTCACCTTCGAGTACGAAGTACTCGGTGTTGGCGTGGTGGATTCCCGGCCCGCGCCCCCAGTCGGTGTGGAAGTCGATCCGCAACGAGGACGAGCCGTCCTCCTCGTCGACAGAGAGCCGCCGCTCACTGGCGCGGCCTTCGCCACCGGGCAACTCGGCGGCGTGCCAAATGTAGTCGTCTTCGTGAATCAGTTCAACGTGGGGACGCAACTCTTTCCCCTTCCTACAGGAGATGTTCCAGAATGCGGAACGCCGTTTCGGACAAATCTAGGACTGGTGCAGCACCAGGTCAAGCTTTCTGTGACGCGTCACTACCAGCGCCGGGCTGACCAGTCCGCTCCACGAAGGTCACAGGGATGCCGTTGGGAGTGTCGACCATGGCGACCCGGTTCCGTTCGAAGAGCACGACCGGGCCGGGCACCGGTCCCGTCAGTACCCGACCTCCGCGCTCCCGCACCCGCGCCAGGGCAGCGTCGAGGTCATGGGTCCGCACGAGCCAACCGGTGTGGCCCAGGTGCCGTGCGGTGCGCTGCTCGGCACGACGATCCCGGCCGGTGGTGCGGTTCTGAATACAGGTGACCTCGATCCGCGCGGTACGCGGCCCGGCTAGGAAGGAGAGCCGCATCACCGTGCCCGCCGGCAGGCTCGCCATCGCGTCCAGCCCAGGATCGCTGAACGTGGCGTCGTACCACTGGTCCAGCCCCAATCCCTCCGGACCCCAGAACCGGATCTCGGCTTCGAAATCGGGCACATGACAGACGACCGACGTGAGCTCGGTGTAGAAGCGATCCGGGTCGGCGTCCCACGCTGCGGTTCCCCGCGGCGCCGCCGGTTGGACGAAGACCACTCCGGTCCCCTCCGGGGCGTTGCAGAACCCCTCTGTGACCGTGACCATCTTCTCCCCCAACGGCACCCGCCACGTCGCTGGAGGAGTCACCCACCGATACCCAGCCGCCTCGAGGACCCGGTGCGACTCGTTGATGTCCCGGGTGTAGAGGTCGATACCGGCGAGGCCATAGTCCGCCGAGTGCGGATACACCGCTGGTCCGCCCTTCGGCACGGTGAGCAGGACAACCCGCCCATGGTCGGCGCCGGCCGCGGTCAGCACGGTCACCCCGATCTCGCCGACCCCCTCGCCCCAGATCGCCGCCTCCTTTGCGGTGAGTCGCCCCGACTCAGCCACCTCGAAGCCGAGCTGCCCGCAGAAATAGTCGATGTGGGCTCCCGGATCGGTGACGCCCAAAAACGCCGCGTTGACCCCCTCGATCAGTGGCTGGTCGCTCATCCGCGCACTCCTTCTCCAGTCGTTGCCGGGCGGGCGGCGAGGCGGGCACCGAGCCGACGACCGAGGGTCATGGCCGGAGTGATGCTCATGCCGCCGACGTAGTTGTCGCCCGCGAAGACGTTGTTGCCCAGAACTTCACCCACCGCGTACAAGCCGCCGATCGGGTTGCCGCCCTCGTCCAACACCTCCATCTCGGTGTTCACCCGTAGACCGTCACGAGACAGGATCGAGGCGGCCACACTGGTCACCGCGTAGAACGGACCACTGGCGATGGGCGCCGGCAACACCGTCCGACCGAAGTCTGCATCGTTGCCGGATGCCACCGCCGCGTTGTAGCGCTCGACCGTTCTCTTCAGTGCGGTAGCGTCGATTCCGAGTTTCTCCGCGAGGTCGTCGAGGGTGTCACCCCGAGTGACCCACGGGCTGGTGCGGCATGCCTGCGCGAAGCGTTCCTTGTCCCAGTCACCGCCGGGGTTGCGGATCAGCGGCACCGGGGCGTTCTCCACCGCCGCGTGATCGAAGATCACATGCATGGTCACGTCCGGCTGCTCGAGCAGCGCCCGCTCCCGAAGCTCCGGACTAGTGGTGTCCTCCGCTACGAACCGCTCACCCCGTTGATTGACCCAGATTTCGAATGGGGTGCGGTACGCGGGCGCCATCTCCAAGAACGCCTCGCGATAGTCGACCGCGAAGCCAGGGCGATCGGGATCGGGAATCAGCCCCATCACCGGAATGAAGATTCCGTCGCGGGACACCGCCGCTCCCAGCTCACGAGCCATCAGCAGGCCGTCTCCGGTCGCGTGGTCGAGGCAACCGATCAGCACCGAATGGCAATGCTCCGGCAGGAACTGGTTACGTAATTCCCGGTTGGCGTCGTAGCCGCCGGTGGCGAGCACCACGGCGTCTCCATGGATCTGCCGCCTTTCTGCGCCGTCCGCCGACTCGACCTCGACACCGGTAACCCGCCCCGCGGTCGTCACCAGTGTGGTGACCTTCGTGTTGAGATGCAGGGTGACCTGACCCGACTCCACCAGTGGCGTCAGCTGCCGCTCCAGGACGCGCAAGACCGAACGTCCGTGCTCGACCCCCCAGTAGGTCCGCGGCACGGAGTAGACCTCGTGGCCGTGAACCAACTCCGGAGTGGACGGATGGAAATCGAAGCCGAGATCGTCGAGCCAATCCACGGTCTCGCCTTGCAGGCTCACCGACAACCAGGCCAGCTCGCGGTCGACCTTGCCGTGCGACAACCGCAGGACGTCCTCGAAGTGCCGCTCTGGGTCGTCGTCGATACCCCGTTCACGCTGGCGACGGGTTCCGGCCCCAGAGAACTCACCGTTGGCGATGTGTAGCATTCCGCCGATCTGGGCTTGCTTCTCGATCAGGTGCACCCTCGCACCGTTCTGCGCCGCCGCAATGGTGGTGCACAATCCGCTGCCACCGCTGCCGACCACGATCACGGTGGTGGGCTCCGCCGCGTCGTGCTCCCCCGCGACGGCGACGAGAGCGATCTCCACTCCCGCCGGTCCGCGAAGCACCCCGCCACCGAGATCCTCCGCCCCGGCGGCGAGCAGGGTCTCACGGGTGGCCGAGGGATCATCGGCGGCGAAGACGATCCGCTTGATACCCGTGGCCCACGTCGACCGCGTCGGAGGCGGTACCCCCTTGAAGGACATGATCTCCAGGCGGGCAGGGGCCTCGTCTGGGCCTATCAGGAACGCCAACCGCAGTTCAGCTCCTGGTGGCATCCCCACCAGCTCCTCGAACTGCTCGCCCGACATGGCGCCGTCGAAGAGCACACGGAGGCCGGCCTGGGTGAAGAAGCGGACCGCCGCGTCGTGGTCCTCGACCACCACGACGGCGCTGTGCAGTTCGGAGTGCAGTCGCTGTGGATCGTGCTCCAGCGCCGGGCTCGGCCGATGCGCGCCGGCCACTGCCTGCGGGATCGTCCACCAGATGCCGTCGGCTCCCAGCGCCACCAGCTCCGACAGGGTCGCGGTCTTGTACGGGTAGGTGACGGGGTTGCGGGGGGCACCGCCGGCGGCAGCGATCGCGTCTACCGAAGCCGACAGGTCGCGTGAGTAGATGCCCAGCAGGCGCGGCCCCGGTTCCCACACCGCCGGCGGTTTGGTGGAGGTGGCCTTCGACTCCGCCGGCACGAGTCGCAGCCGACCGCTCGGGGAACCGGTCACGCCCAGCAGGACGCCGCCGGGGGCGCTGGCGGACCCGGCCAACACCTCCCACCCGAAGGCCTCCTGATGGAATCTGGTCGCCGCCACCACATCCGCGCTAGCGACCACGACCTCTTGCACGTGGCGAAGGCTCACTCCTGGCTCCTTGTCATCTCTGACGCCTCGAGGTCACGACTTCAGCGAGCGAGGCCCAGGACGCGCCGGGCATGACGAACCACCGCTTCGTCGATCATCCGGCCGTCTGGACCGACGGCGACGCCGCGGCCTTCAGCCATGGCGCGCTCATAGGCGACCACTACGTCACGAGCGGCCCGTACCCGCTCCTCGCTCGGGGTGAAGACCCCGTTGACGAGCGCGACCTGCGCCGGATGAATGCATGCGCGACCGACGAATCCCTGTCTGGCCAACGCCTCGGTCGAGCGGCGAAGCTGCTCGAGGTCCCGGAAGTTCGTCGAGACCGGCGCCACCGGCGGCATGATCCGCGTCGCCGCGCTGACGAGGACGATGTGGGTGCGGATGGGCGCCCACTCCCGCTCGTCGTCACCTGGTGTGATCCCGGTGTCGGCCGCGAGGTCCGCCTCCCCGACCTGTAGGCGCACGACCCGCGGACCACCGGCGATCTCTTGTGCCCGCAGGATCGCGTTGGCGGACTCCAGCAGTGGCACCACGCGGGTGGTGCCCTCCGCCACGCCGGTGTCCCGCTCGGCGGCGCTGAGGACGCGGTCGAGCGATACGAGCTCATCGCGGGACTCGGTCTTGGCGAGCATCACTCCGGTCAGAGGGCGACCGACGACCGCTCGCGCGTCTTCATGCCCTAGTTCGCCCGGGTTGATCCGGACCCACAGCTCGACCGGCTGCTCGTCGGCGCCCGGCTGTGCGGCGAGCCAGTCCGCCACTGCGGCCCGCGCCGCTTCCTTTCGCTCCGGTGCCACCGCGTCTTCAAGATCCACAATCAAGGCGTCCGCGCCGCGCCCCAACGCCTTGTGGAGCTTGTCGGGCGCGTCGCCGGGAACGTACAGGTAGGAGCGCGGAAGCACAGACCCTCCTTGTCGGCCGATCCGCGGTAAGCGAGTCATTCCGTTCCACGGAATGCTGTTCCACGTACACTACGGTCGGCGCACGAGCCGAGTCAACACCAGTCGGCGGGAGGGTGGGTGGCGAATCCGCAACAAGGAGCCTCGGCGGCCAACCGAGGACCGTTCCGACTTGTGGCGCTCACCTGCGCCAGTGGCCTGGCGCTGTCGATGTTCGACCAATCCTCGATAACCACCGCACTGGCCGCGATCCGGGCGGATCTTGACATCGACGTCGCCGCACTACAGTGGGTCACCACACTGTTGCCATTGATCGCCGCGGTGACGCTGCCTGTCAGTGGCACCCTCGGCGATCTCTGGGGTGCGCGCGCCACCATGCAGACCGGCCTGCTGGTGTTCGCGCTCGGTTCCACCATCGCACTGCTCGCCACCGACCTGCCGCTCCTCTTGGTCGCCAGGTCCATCCAAGGCGTCGGGGTAGCGTTCATGCTGCCCAACGGTGCGGCCCTACTTGGCCACAACATCGGCGACCATCCCCGACGCGCCTTTGCGTTCGGCTTCTGGCTGATGGTCAGCACCTCTGGTTTGGTGCTGGGACCACTCGCTGGTGGTGCCCTGTCTCAGACCGTGGGCTGGCGGCTCACCTTCGCGGTCATGGCTCCCATCGCGCTCCTCGGAGTGGTGGGCCTGTGGCGACTCAATGACACCCCGCGCCGTTGGAGCGGCTCCGTCGACCTCGCCGGTCTGCTGACCGCTTCAGCCGGACTCGGGCTGCTCTGTTGGGCGCTGATCGAGGCGGGACGAGCACACACCCGACTGTGGCCGGCGGGCCTGGCCTTCTCGGCGCCACGCTCGCGTTCGGGTTGTTCGTCGCGGCCGAGAAGCGCGCCCAGCAACCGATCATCGACCTGGCGCTGCTACGCAACCGGCACTTCACCGCCGTGCTGGGTGCCGCGCTGCTGTACAACCTCGCCACCGGGGGCGGGGTCTTTCTGCTCTCGCTCTTCTTCCAGGATCAGCGCGGTCTGCGCCCGTTGGTGGCCGGCATGCTGCTCCTGGCCGCCACCATCGGCATGCCGCTGGCCGGTCAACTGGCCGGCCCTCTCGCCCGCCGTAGCTCCATCCCCACCATCATGACCGCCTCCACGGCGGCCATGGCGGTCGCCTACGTCGCCTTGGGTGCGCTCGCCTTCTTGCCCGTGCCGGTACTGATCCCACCCCTCCTCTTCATCGGACTGACCTGCGGACTGCTCTACTCCTTCGACACGCAGGCGGTGCTGGCGAAGGCGCCACCCAGTCGCTCCGCCTCGGCCCTGGCCACGTTGGCGCTGATGCGACAGGTCGGTGGCGTCCTCGGCATCGCCGTGCTGGGCAGTCTGGCGCAAGTGACGGGCCAGCTCCCGAGCGTGTCCGGCGAGCGAGTGGCGCTGATGGCGACTGGGCTGCTTCTCGCGCCCACCGCGGCGTGGCTGTGGTGGGCGAGGCCGCGGCAGGGCTCGCCACCGGACGCCGACCGACCGCGCGAACAGCCGGACAGCCCGGCCCGGCGACCACCATTGACTGCCGATCTTCCCTCCGATACCGTATGACGGAACGTTGTTCCACAAACCGGAACATGAGGTTTCGTCGGAGAGGAACATCGATGGCAGACGGCCCCCTGAGCGGCGTACGGGTGATCGACGTATCGACGATCCTGGCCGGCCCCCTGTGCTGCCAGATCCTCGGCGATTTCGGCGCTGAGGTGATCAAGATCGAACATCCGGTCGCCGGAGACAGCATGCGCGGGCACGGCGAGAGCAAGGACGGCATTCCGCTGTGGTGGAAGGAGATCTCCCGTAACAAGCGGACCGTCGGACTGAGCCTTTCCGCGCCCGAAGGGGCAGACCTGTTCCTTCGCTTGGCAAAGACCGCCGACGTCATCGTCGAGAACTTCCGCCCCGGCACCCTGGAGCGGTGGGGTGTCGGGCCCGAGCAGCTCCACGACGTGAACCCGGGTCTGATCATCGTCCGGATCACCGGGTTTGGTCAGAAAGGGCCGTACGCCTCGCGCGCCGGTTTCGGCACCCTCGCCGAGGCGATGAGCGGATTCGCCCACCTCACCGGTCAACCCGATGGCCCGCCGACGCTGCCCGCCTTCGGTCTGGCCGACAGCATCTGCGGTATCGCCGCCTCCTCGGCCGCCACGATGGCGCTGTACGCCCGGGATCGCAACGGCGGCAAGGGCCAGGTCATCGACATGAGCCTGCTCGAGCCGATCATGACTGCGGTGGGGCCCGGGCCGACCGTCTACGACCAGCTCGGCAAGGTGGGTATGCGGCACGGCAACCGCTCCACCAACAACGCGCCCCGCAACACATACCAGACGGCCGACGGTCACTGGGTCGCCATCTCCACCAGCGCGCAATCGATCGCTGAGCGAGTCCTCACTCTGGTCGGGCACCCGGAGGTCATCGACGAACCGTGGTTCGCCTCCGGGCGGACCAGGGCCGAGCACGCCGACCTGCTCGACGAGTACGTGGGCAGCTGGATCGCCCAGCGCACGCGGGACGAGGTCATCGCCGCCTTCACCGAGGCTGGAGCCGCCGTCGCGCCGATCTACACCGCGAAGGACATCGTGGAAGACCCCCACGTGCAGGCAACAGAGATGATCGTCGAGGTACCCGATCCTGATCTCGGTCGGATCAAGATGCACAACGTCATGTGGCGGATGTCGCAGACCCCGGGACGGATCAGGTTCACCGGGCGAGCGAAAGGCGCCGACACCGACGCAATCTTGATCGACGAACTGGGCTGCGACCCGAAGGTCATCGAGGACCTGCGCGCCCGCCAGATCGTCTACTGAGTCCTGGGGCCATCCGCCCATCGGCTGCAAGAGGAGAAAATGACTATCGACAGCAGGCCCACCTCACCCGCCACGGAGACCGACCCTCTCCTTTCGGTGGTCCGCAAGGGTGTCCGCATCATCGACCTGGGTCGACGTCTGACTGTGGGTATGCCCCAGTCTCCGAACCACCCGGCGTACTGGCATTCGCTGCCACGTCGGCACGGAGACATGGTCCGGGCCGACGGCGGATCCGCCGCCAACGACATGATCTCGATGGGGACTCACGTCGGCACCCACATCGACGCGCTGGCCCACGTGTCCCAGGACGGCATGCTCTACGGCGGCATCCGCGTAGAAGACGCCTTGGAAGGCGGACGCTACGTCACGCTCGGCGCCCACACCATCGAGCCGATGGTGCGCCGGGGCGTGCTGCTCGACGTTCCCGCTCTCAAGGGAGTGGGGTGTCTGGAACCCGGATACGAGATCACGGTGGCCGACCTCGAAGCCGCCGTGGAGCGGCAGGGCACGGACATCAACGCCGGCGACGTCGTGCTGATCCGCAGCGGTTGGGGGCAGCACTTCGATTCGGGAGACAAGGAACTCTTCATGGGTCAGACTTCGGGGGTACCCGGAGTCAGCGCTGCTGGAGCCACCTGGCTCGCCGGTAAGCGGATCCACGCCGCGGGTGCGGACACGATCGCCTTCGAGCGGCTCGCACCGGGCGCGGGGCACGCGTTGCTGCCCGCTCACCGGGTGCTGCTGGTCGAGCACGGCATCTACATCATCGAGACGATGGACTTGGAGCAGCTGGCCCGGGAAGCGGTCTACGAGTTCGTGTTCATCCTGTCCCCATTGCCGTTCTTCGGCGCTACCGGATCGCCGGTGCGTCCCCTGGCGGTGATCAGCGATGGCTGAACCTACGCTGGGCGAGCAGATCGCCGTGTGCGCGGCCCGCGTCGCGGCGGAAGGCCTTCCCGACGAGGTGACCACCAGTGTCCGGCAGCGGGTCCTGGACGTACTCGGTTTGTGCGTGGCCGCGCACCGCCTGGACACCAGCGCCGCGATCATCGGTCACTTGTTGGACCAGGGAGGCAACGCGCAGGCCCACGTGATCGGGGTTCCTACCCGGGTGACCGCGGCACAAGCCGCCTTCGGCAACGGAGTCCTGGCCCACTCGTTGGACTATGACGACACCCATCTGCCGTCAGTGCTCCACCCCAGCGCCAGCGTCGTGCCGGCCGCGCTGGCGGTGGCCGAGCATGTCGGCGCCAGTGGCGCACAGGTCGTGCGGGCCATCGGGATGGGGCTTGAGGTCGCGGTCCGGCTCGGGATGGCGGGGTACGACCACAAGCTCGGCAACTCGGTCTTCTTCGAGCATGGCCAGCACGCGACCTCCATCACCGGTGCGATGGGCAGCTCGGTGGCTGCCGCGATGCTCTACGGCGCGGACGAGAAGGGACTTCTCGACACCCTGGGTATCACCGCGTCG
>CAYTMR010000004.1:25533-49714 GCA_964438855.1 uncultured Micromonosporaceae bacterium | reverse complement strand
CCCTGGGTGATCGCGAGCGTGGCACCGCGTCGATGGCAGCGGGAATCATCGAGGCCAACCGCACCGGCGGCACCGTCAAACGGCTGCACTGCGGTTGGGCAGCCCAATCGGCGGTGACGGCCGCGCAGCTGGTCCAGCGCGGCTTCACCGGACCGCCCACGGTCCTCGAGGGACGGTTCGGGTTCTTCCAGGCGTGGCTGCACGGAAACTTCTCCGCTGACGAAGTCGTCCGTGGGCTGGGTGAGGAGTGGTCGGTACCGGACATCTTCTTCAAGCCGTATCCGGCCAACCACTTCACTCACACCTCCATCGACGCCGGGCTGGCACTGCGCGCCCGTGGGATCGTGCCGGAGCAGGTGGATCGGATCACCCTCCGTGTCCCCGCGGCTGTGATTCGCACGATCGGCCAGCCGATCGACACCAAACGCAACCCGGCTACGGGCTACCAGGCGCAGTTCAGCGGGCCGTACGCCGTGGTCGCCGGCCTCTTCGGCGGTGGTGGGCTCGGGGTCGGACTCGACGACTTCACCGACGAGTTGGCCCAGGACCCGCGACGGCGGGCGTTGATGGCCAAGGTCGACGTGGTAGCCGACGAACGCTGCGACGAGATCTTCCCCTACCAGTTCCCGGCCATCGTGACGGTTCGGACCACCGACGGCGAGGAGATCGTCGAGGAGGTGCTCACCAACCGGGGTGGGCCGCAACGCCCGCTCAGTGACGACGAGCTCGCATTGAAGTTCGAGGACAACGTCCGCGGTCGGCTCACGACGGAGACCGCTAGAGAGGTACGAGACCGGGTGCTCGCCCTCGACCAGCTTCCCTCCGTCGCCCCGGCGCTAGAACCGCTCGCCACCTTCGCCGAACCCGGCCGAAGTGAATCGTCGCTTTAGGAGGATCGTGTGACCACCACGCTCGACCTGCTCATCAAGAACGTCTCTGTGGTCCTCGACGGCCAGCCCGACCCCGTACGCCTGGACATCGGGATCAAAGACGGGAAGATCGCGAAGCTCGAGGCCGACATCCCTGCCTCGGAAGCCGCTCGCGTCGTCGACGGTCGCGGGCGGACCGCCTTCCCCGGCGTGGTCGACGCGCACCAGCACTGGGGCATCTACCAGCCATTGGAGCAGGACGCTAGTCAGGAAAGCCGCGCCTGTGCCCAGGGCGGGGTCACCACCGCGATCAACTACATTCGCACCGGCCAGTACTACCTGAACCGGGGTGGTCCGTACGCGGACTTCTTCCCACGGGTGCTCGCGGCGACCGAGAACCGGTCCCTGGTCGACTACAGCTTCCACCTGGCTCCGATGAGTAAGGAGCACATCGCCGAAATCCCCACATTGGTCAGCGACTTCGGCGTCCTCTCCTTTAAGATCTTCATGTTCTACGGCAGCCACGGCCTGCACGGACGCTCGTCGGACCAGAGCTCGTTCCTCATGATCCCCGAGGGGGAACGCTACGACTACGCCCACTTCGAGTTCGTGATGCGAGGCGTCCAGGCGGTTCGCGAAGCCCGACCGGAGATCGCTGATCAGATTTCGCTGTCTCTGCACTGCGAGACAGCGGAGATCATGACCGCTTACACCAAGATGGTCGAGGAGGAGGGCAAGCTCCGTGGGTTGGAGGCCTACAGCGCCTCCCGTCCGCCCCACTCCGAAGGCCTGGCCGTGACGATCGCTTCGTATCTGGCTCACGAGACCGGACTACCCAACATCAACCTGTTGCACCTGACGTCGGCGAAGGCGGTCGAGGCGGCGATGTTGATGGCCAAGACCTTCCCGCACATCAACTTCCGCCGCGAGGTCACCGTCAGCCACCTGCTGGCCGACATCCACACGGCCAGCGGCGTCGGCGGCAAGGTCAACCCCCCGCTGCGGCCTCGTGAGGACGTCGAGGCGCTCTGGCAGCATCTGATCGACGGTGACATCGACTGGGTGGTCAGCGACCACGCCTGCTGCCAGGCGGAGACCAAGTTCGGTGACCCGGCCGACGACGTCTTCCTCGCCAAGTCCGGCTTTGGAGGTGCCGAGTACCTGCTCGCCGGCATGATCAGCGAGGGGCGTAAGCGGGGCCTGTCCTTCGGCCGGATCGCTGAGTTGACCGCGAAGAACCCTGCGCAGCGCTTCGGCCTCAACAACAAGGGCGCCATCAAGGTCGGCCTGGACGCGGACATCGCCCTGGTCGACACGAACCGTACCTGGACGGTACGGGCCGAGGACTCGGAGTCTGCTCAGGAGTACACGCCGTTCGAGGGATTCGAGCTGACCGCGAAGGTCACCGACACCTTCCTACGCGGCGAACAGATCATGACCGACGGGGTGGTCACCTCGGCAGCACCGACGGGCAAGTTCCTTTCCCGCCCCACCGCGTAAGGGCACCGCGATCGGGGGGGCGTGGGGTGGGCCGCGCGCTCGCGGCCGACCCCTTTGCACCCCAGGGACGTGGGAAACGGACGCCGTTGTTGCTCAATGATCGAAGTGATCGCGCAGCAACGCGGCAACCTCCGCCGTCCGGGTCCGCATGAGCTGGTGGCCCCATCCCGGCAAGTGGACGAAGCGTCCTCGATTAATCAGGCGCCGCGCACGCAGCGTCGGTGTCTCCAAGTCTTCCTGAGGGCACAACAGCAAGACGTTCTGCTGCACCCTGGGCAGGTGTTCGGCGTGCTGGTAGGCGAAAGCCGCCAGGTACCCCAGTGGGCCCGCTCCCCTGCCCGCTGCTGCTCGGCGAACTCCTGTTGGATCAAGGACAAGGGCGTGCCCTGCGGGCGCCACCGAACCAGCTCCCGGAACTGCTCGACCAGGTGCTGGCCGTTCTCGTCCAAAGGCCTGGGTGTAGCGAGATGGCGTTCCTGCTGCTCCAGCTCGGCTGGCGTGTAGACCGGAGCCGACACCAACGCGATGGCGTGCACCCGGTCTGGCAGCGTCAACGCCAGCTCGACCGCGACCTTGGAGCCGGTGTGGTAACCAAGGAGATCGACCGAGGCGATGTCGTAATGGTCGAGGACGGCGACCATCGCACGGGCATAGTCGTGAATGGTCGGGACCGTCGGCGGTGGCTCACTGGCACCGTAGCCTGGAGTGTCGGGTGCCAGCACGAACCGGTCGGTTCCCATCTCGCGCAGCAGCGCGTCGTACATGCGACCGGAGCCGGGCGTGAGGTGGAAGCAGACCAGCGGACGTCGCCCTTGGCCGGGGACGCCGGCGCGCAGCACGTGGATCTGGCCGAACGGCCCGTCGACGTATTCCCGTCGCAGTCCGGTGGTCGAACGCCCACCCAGACTGGAGGCCGACGGCCGCGGTGGAGTGGTCATCAGCCGTCCTCACCCGACGCTTGTCCGGCGACGCGAGCGGCGTGGTGGCGCACCGCCCAGGCGGCATCGCGTCCCTGATCCGGGTCGAGACTAATGAACTCCACGCTCGGCGCCTCCGCCGCGATCCGCTCACTGTCCTCGTGCAGCATGTCCGTAGGGGCGGCACAGACAAGGGTCGGCACCTGGACCGCCGCCAGCCGTCGCGCAGACGGGTAACGGAACGCGGCGCTGTAGGAAAGTCGATACGTCGGCCCGCTCTTGAGGAACTCGAGCACGAGACGGTGCAGCGTCTCCGGGGACGAGGGGCCGGTGGGGCGTCGGTGGGCGCGGTCGTTCCGATACCAGGGCCACCATAGCTGCGTGTCGCGGATCGTGTGCCACGCACGCAGCAGGTGCTCGCCGTGTCGCTCGGGTTCGAGCACGGTCCAGTAGTTCTCCAGCAGGTCGGCTCGCAAGGCATCGTCGAAGGCTGGCAAACCGTCCGCGACGAGCGACCGGACCACGTCGGGGCGGGCCAACGCAAGCTCCAGGCCGATGCACGCCCCGGTGTGGGTGCCGTAGACCGCGACCGGTCCGACGTCGAGTTGGTCGAGCACCTCGGCGTAGACGCCGGCGAAGTACGCGATGTCCGGCTCGGTTGTCCGTGGAGGGTCGGAGTATCCGTTGCCGAGAGTGTCAGGGGCGATGACCAAATGGTCCGTGGCCAGCTCTCCGATCACCGTAGAGAAGCTGTCCGCGGAGCCGGGTGAGCCGTGGATGAACAGCAGTGCGGGAGCTGACGGGTCGCCGTCCATGCGGAGGTGCACCTGTCCCTGCGTGGTCTTCACGTAGCGACGACTCGTGCCTCCGCGGTGGGTCACCGAGGGAGACGGTGGGGCGGAGGGCAGGCCGAGATCGGCGTCGACGGCCTGCACCAAGGCGGCCATGTGGTCCTCGTTGGCGACGCTGCGCACCCGGAGCGTGGGAGCTTCGACCTTGAGTCGGTCGAGGTGCTCGTGCAGCGGGTCGGACTCCTTGGCCAGCAGTACCGCAGGCACCCGCAGCCGCGACAACGCCGCACGGGCGTCGTAGCGGAATGCCGCCCGGTAGGACAGTCCCCAATCAGGCCGGGCGCGCAGCATGTCGAAGGTCATGTGATGAAGCTCGTCGAGGCTGGGCAGGTTCTCGTCGAGCCTTCCCTCGGCTGTCTGGTTGAACCACGGCCAGAAGATCCACATATTGCGCATCCGGTGCCACGCTTCGACCAGATGCCCTCCATACCAGTTCGGCACGATGGGTGGGGTGTAGTGGTCGAGCTGGCGCTGAAGCTCCTCGCTGGTGTAGAGGCCGAGCCCGTCCATCACGAGTTGAGCCACGCGCTCGGGGGCATGCACCGCCACGCACAACGCGATCTTCGACCCGGTGTGGGTGCCGGCGACGACGAAACGGTCGAGTCGCAACGCGTCAGCGAAGGCGACGACTCGTTGGGCGTAGTCCTCGATAGCCGGCTCCGCCTTCGCCAACGGATCGGACTGGCCGTAGCCGGCGGTGTCGACCGCGAAGACCGTCATTGTCGGGGCGAGCGCGCGGATCCACGGCTCCATCGACTGCGAGGACAACGGCGAGGCGTGCAGCAGGACGATCGGCGGCCCGCCTCCCGCACGCCGGTAGTGCATGTGGCCATCGGGAAGGTCGACGTAGTGGCACTCGATCATCGCTGCTTCCTCACTCCCGTGCACCTCATGTCCCGGGTTCCTGTCGCTCCAGCCAATCGCCTGTGCCGTAGGGGTCGTCCACCGGCTGCGAGCCGTGCTCGTGCACGATCCGCCAGACCCCGCCGGTCGGCCGCAGCACCCAGGTCATCCGCAGCGGAAGGTCTCGAGGCTGGCCATTGCACTCGAAGTGACATGCCACCACCCCGGCGACCACGGCGAGGTCGGCGCTGCGGTGCATGTCCGGTCCCTCGGCCCAGGCCCAGTCGCGTAGGCGGATCGGGGCGTTGAAGTAGCCCTGCCAGCCTTGCCGAACCCTCTGGCCGCCCTTGGTGCTCCACCGTGGGCCCTCCGGGTAGACGTAGGTCTCCGGTCCTGGATGGAAGCAGTCGAGGACCCCGTCCAGGTCGTGTCGTCGCATGGCGTCGAGGAGACTCGTCACCCGATCCAACGGTCCACCGTGGGACCGCGCGTCATCCGATGCGTGGGGCATGGGCTCTCCTAGAACCACACCGCTGGCGATCAACGCCACGGACCTGGAAGCTGCTGATCGGTCGGAATGTAGGTGTTACCCAACGGGCCACTGGCACGGGTGAGCAGGAACGCACCGCGCCGGGAGCGCATGGGCCCGTGGATGTGGCGTTCTCCAGCAGGGTGGGAGAGGTAGGAACCTGGGCGCATAAGACCGACCGCGGTCTCGATCTCGCCTTCGAGGATGTAGTTCTCCTCGTTGAAGGTGTGCCACTCCTGGTACGGGCTGTTCCAGTGGGGCAGCACCCCGAGCAACCAGAAACCCTGCCCAGCCTCGGGATCATCACGGAGCGTCTTACGTGCTGCGCCGACGGGAAAGCCCTCCACGCGAGGCCGTTCCCACGGCACTTCTGCGGCGTGGATCGGCCCCACCAACCGGTGGCGCGCCGCGTCGGGTGCGTCGTCCCCGCTTTCACGGTGTTGGACGACCCCGGAGGTGAAGACGAGTAGGCGTACCCCGTCCCGCCCGACGGTCACCGCGGGCAGCCGCACTCCGGCGGGAACGAACAGGTAGCCATACCGTTCGACGAGATCCTCCCCGAGTGTCAAGCCGCCGCTGAGTACCAGCACCTCGACATCGCCGCTCCAATGCCCAGCGGGAAGCGTGAGGCCCGCCGGAGCGTCCACGACGGCGGCGACAGCGCCACTGGTGGGCTCACGGTTCAGGACTCGGGCGGTGACTTCGAGACCACCAGGAGCTGACATGACCGTCGGCTCGCAGTCGTCGAGATCGACGAAGTCGAGGAACGGCATGACCACGGTCGCGGACATGTTCCACCCGTTTCAATAGACGGAAAGCTGTTTCGAAATCCTAGAGCAGCACCCTGGAGCCGTCAATGGAGCCACCTCCGATCAGCCGCCGATGCCGACGCGCCGAACGTGCGACAAACCACCATGAAGACCCCGCGAACCGCGGCATGGCTTGACTGACGAATCCGGTACGTGCTAGACAGACGCGCAATAGTGTTCCACTAGAAGGAATGCAGTTTCGTTACACGGCAGTGCTACGTCTCTGCCCTGTCCGGTTGGTCCCTGATCGCCTCGAAGGACCGTGGGAGTCATGATGTGCGAGGCCGTTGCCGCCCTCGCACGGCCACGTTGGGCAGCGAGGTGTTCGTGCCGCTGCCACGTCGCGGGGTCGACATCGGATGACCAGCCGACATGGAGACCGCTGGCTTGGGCTATGGGGAGGGCGGCTGACCTTGGCGAAGTCGCACCGCCCGGACCGCACCGCCAGACGTACTACCCTAGTGCCGCTGACCTGTGCGATCGGCCTGGGCTTGGTCATGCTCGACAACAACGCCCTAGCCGTGAGCCTGCCGACGATCAGCGAGGACATCGGCGTCGACGAGACCGCCGCCCGGTGGCTGTTCGTCACCTTCATGCTGGCCAACCTCACGCTCCTGCCCAGCGTGGGAACGATCGCCGCGCGACTGGGCCGGCGACGGACTTATCAGTTGGGGCTGGTGCTCTTCGGCGTCGGGAGTGTGCTGTCGCTACTGGCGCAGTCGTTCTGGCCGCTACTGTTGGCGCGCATCAGCCAAGGTGCTGGCGGAGCGATGATGGTGCCGAACTCAGCGGCCCTGCTGGACGCGAACGTCCCCGCACCACGGCGCATCCGCGCAGTAGCCGCCTGGGTGACGTTCAGCTCCGCGGGGATCTTCGTCGGCCCCGTCGTGGGCGGCTTCCTCACCGAGGCGGTGAGCTGGCGACTCATCTTCCTCGTCGAGCTGCTCCTCTGCACGGTGGGTGTCGTGCTGGCCGTCCGACTGACCGACATCACGGTGACGAAGCACCGCATCGACCTGGCCGGAATGATCACCGGCGGCGGCGCCGTCTGCCTCGCAGCCATGGGAATCCTGGAGGCGGGCCGGCCGTCACCAGACTGGGTCCTGGCCGGTACGGCGTTCGGCCTGGCCGTACCGACCTTCATGATCTTCCTCGCGGTACAGCGCCGGGTCCAGTTCCCCGCACTCGACCTGGGAGTGTTCGCCCAGCCAAGGTTCGGGGCACTCATCCTCGCCTGCACCATCTACAACGCTACGGTGGCCGGCGGCCAGTATGTCGTCAGCTTGTCCCTGCAAACCCACGAAGGAGCCTCGGCCAGCGTGGCCGGCTGGGTGGTCTTCACCGCCATGGCGTTGCTGCCCATAGGCAGCCAGGTGACCGGCCGGCTGGCGGGTCGCTTCAGCCCACAGCGAGTCATGTTCTGGGCAGCGCTCTGGCTCATTACCGCATATGTCCTGATCGGACTCATCGGTGTCGACCGCCCGCCGCTGAGTGTGGCGCCGCTGCTGGCCGTCGGGTTCGCCGTCGGTGTGCTGTTCGCCGGCGAGACCGCCACAGTGATGGACATGGTCGACGCGAAGGCGCTCGCTTCCGCACTGAGCACGTTGAGCCTGGCGCGCCAGCTCGGTTCGATCCTCGGCATCGCGCTGATCGGCTCCCTATATCAACAGGTCGCCGGCGTCGGAGGATGGCCCGCCTTGGGGCCGCTGCAAGGCACACTCCTGGCGGGAGCGCTCCTGCTCCTCCCGGCGTCCTGGCTGCTCCGCGGCAACCTTGTCGCGGCGGAGCGATTGGCCAGGCTCCAGGTGGCGACGAATGCCTCCGCAGCCCAGCTCCCGCGGGACCACGCCGGCAATGAACGACTGACACGCGACCAAGACCGCTCGCACTTACCAGAGTGAGCTTGCCCGCACCCTCAGTGAGCGCCCGGCCCTTGACATCACGCGCACCGTCAACAACACTTCCCATTACTGGAACGCTGTTCCTTGTAGAGGAAAGTTGCGGGTGAAGCGACGCTCCCGCACCCGGCGAGGAGGCCCATGATCAGCGAAGTGCGGTTCGTCACCGTCGGCGTACCGAACCTCGAACGCGCCAAGCGCTTCTACGAGAAGGTCTTCGACTACGTTACGCACGACACCGCGACGGTGAGCGGCCCCGCGTACGAGACCCTGTGGCAGATGCCCACCGGCCTCACCGGTGACGTAGCCGTCGTTGGCCCCGCCGGAGCGAGCAGTGGCCTGCTGCGGCTAGTGGCCTTCGACCAACCCGGCGAACCGTACTGGGGCGACTACAGCAGGTCACAGGACTACGGTCACTACGCGCTGAACATTCGCGTGCCAGAGATTCGCGCAGCGATCAGCCGGATCAAGGACAACGGCGGTCGCAGTCGGTCCGAACCGACCCACTGGCGGGTGACACCCGACCTGGCCGCCTGGGACTCTCTTTCCTACGACCCCGACGGTGTGATCCTCGACGTGTTCCAGTTGGAGACCGCCGCCGGCTCCCTGCTGGACGACTACCACGGGCGATGCAGCCCGCTCCAGACCGTGGCGATCCACACCAGCGACGCACGGCGGTCCGCTCGCTTCTACGCAGCGCTCGGCTTCCGCCCGTGGTACGACAAGCTGCTGGAGCGGATGGAGGAATTCTTCAAGATTCCGGCAGGGACCGCCCTGCACAACATCAACATGATCATGCCAGACAATCCGAGCATCGGTCGGATCGAGATTGCGCAGTACGTCGGCTTCCCCGGTTCGTCCCAGCGTGACCGGGCGGTGCCGCCCAACCACGGCCTGCTCGTCGCCTCACTCGAGACAGACGACCTGGCGGAGACCGAGAAGTTGCTGCACAGCATCGGCACCGAGCCCGTCGGTGACCGGGTCGAGGTCGACCTGCCCGGAGTCGGACCGGCCTACGCGCGGACCTACTTCGGACCCGACGACGAGGTCCTCGAGTTCTACCAACGCCGATGACAGGCAAGGCAGCCGTCGTCACCGGCGCTGGCTCCGGAATCGGACGTGCAGTGGCCGAGGCACTCGCCGGTACCGGCCGACACGTAGTCTGCGTGGGACGCCGCGCAGACCGGCTGGCTCACACTGTCGCGCGCATCGCGGCGGCTGGTGGATCCGCTGAGGCGCTCACGGTGGACGTGACCGACGAGCCAGCCGTTGAGGCGGCCATGGCCGAGGTCGCGCGTCGACACGGCCGCCTCGACGTCCTGGTCAACAACGCCGGCACGTTCTTCGGTGGCGAGGTGGCCGATCTGGACCGTGAAGCCTGGGAGCGGACCCTACACGTGAATCTCACCGGGGTCTTCCTATGCACTCGGGCGGCGGTGCGGGTCATGCGCCGCCAACCGGTTGTCGACGGCGCCCGTGGCCACGTGGTCAGCATCAACTCGGGAGCCGGCGTGCGTGGCTTCGCCACCGGCGCGGCGTACGCCGCCAGCAAACACGGCCTGCGAGGTCTGGTGGAGAGCCTACGTCTCGAGGTGGCTGCAGACCGGATCAAGGTGAGCGATGTGGTAGTGGCCGCGACCGTGGCCAGCGAGATGAACGCCCACCGGGACGTTCCCAAGATCCCAGCGACCACTGTGGCGGCCGCGGTGCTGGCCTGCGTCACCATGCACGGCGACGCGGTGGTGGAACGGGTCGATCTCGGTCAACTGCGCGACTGAGGTTGGCCCGCCCCTTCATGGGCGCACGAGGACCTTGAGCACACGACGCTCGGCCATGGCCTGGTAGCCGTCGGCCACGTCATCCAGGTCGACCGTGCGGTCGAACACCCGACCCGGCTCGATCTTTCCGTCGAGCACATCGGGTAGGAGTTTGTCGATGTACGCTCGCACCGGTGCGATACCCCCGGTCAACGTGACGTTGCGGAAGAAGAACCTGCTCCCTGCCGGCACGTCGTGGTACTGCGGAGCGCCGACGCGACTGACCGTGCCACCGGCCCGCACTACAGCCAACGCCGTCTCGATGGCCGGCTTGAGGCCGACGCACTCCAGTACCGCGTGGGCACCATCGCCGCCGGTCAGCTCCCGGACCCGCGCCACGCCTTCCTCACCCCGTTCTGCCACGACGTCGGTCGCCCCGAATCGACAGCCGAGATCGGTGCGGGCCTTGTGCCGCCCCATCAAGATGATCCGCTGGGCACCGAGGCGCCGGGCGGCCAGCACCGCCGAAAGACCGACCGCGCCGTCGCCGATGACCACGACCGTCGTACGTGGGTTCACCCCTGCCGTCACGGCGCTGTGGTGGCCGGTCGGTAGCACATCGGCGAGTGTGAGCAGCGACGGCAACAGAGCCGGGTCTTCGCCAACCGGGAGTGTGACCAGCGTGCCGTCAGCGTACGGGACCCGCACCGCCTCTCCCTGTCCCCCGTCGGCGCCATTCTGCCCCCAAAACCCACCGCGTCGGCAGCAACTGTGCAGCCCTTGGGCACAGAAGTCGCAGGTGTCGTCCGACCACGAGAACGGAGCCACCACCAGGTCTCCCGGTTTGAGCCTGGTGACCTCCGAGCCGACCTCCTCGACGATGCCGAGAAACTCGTGTCCCATCCGGTCGCCATGGTCGCTGCGCGGCCGTGACCGGTAGGGCCACAGGTCGGTGCCGCAGATGCTGGCGCGTACGACTCGCACCAGAGCGTCGGTGGGCTCCTGCAGCACCGGATCAGGGACAGTCTCCACCCGCACGTCACCAGCGCCATAGATCAGCGTCGCTCGCACAACCCCTCTCCCTCGCCGGTGCCTTCTCCCCGGAAAGCGGCGGTATCAACTCCCGACCACCGGTAGCGTCACCGCGCCGGCCGGTGCCTTGGCTGCTGGCACCGCGTGGCACGCCGCCTTCTGTCCCCCGACCTTGACCTCCAACGGGGGATAGACCTCGCGACAGATGTCCGTCGCGAGTGGACAACGAGGATGGTAGTGGCATCCGGCGGGTCGATTGATCGCGCTCGGTACCTCACCGACCGGCGGAGCTTCCTTTCCGCGCAGCCTCGGATCCGGCTTCGGCACCGCCTTGAACAGCGCCTGCGTGTACGGGTGCTGGGGCGCACTCTCCAGCTGCTGCTTGGTGCCGATCTCCACGATCCGCCCCAGGTACATGACGGCGATCAGATCGGCCACGTAGGAGACCACAGCCAGGTCGTGGCTGATGAACATCAACGTCAGTCCGAGCTGGGCCTTGAGGTCCTTGAGCAGGTTCATCACCTGGGCGCGGACGCTGACGTCGAGACTGGCCGTCGGCTCGTCGGCGACGAGGAACACTGGGCTGGTGGCTAGCGCGCGAGCGATCCCGACCCGCTGCAACTGGCCGCCACTGACCTCGTGCGGATAGCGGTAGGCGAAGTCCGGGTTGAGGCCGACCATCTCCAGCAGCTCCAGGGCCCGCTGCCGGCGCGACTGACGATCACCCATGCCGTGCACGAGCATCGGCTCACTGATGATGTCTACCAACCGATTGCGACGGTTGACCGACGAGTAGGGGTTCTGGAAGATCATCTGCATGCGGCGCCGAAGCCGACGCAGCTCCTGATGCCCCATGGTGGTGATGTCCCGGCCTTCGAAGGTGATCGTCCCCGACGTGGGCCGCTGAAGGCGCAGTACCGTTCGCCCCAAGGTGCTCTTGCCAGATCCACTCTCGCCGATGACAGCCAGCGTCTGCCCCGGCATGATGTCCAGGCTCACCCCGTCGAGCGCGTACACCACCTGGCGCTTGCCGGAGAGCTGGCTGAGCAATCCCCCGACGGGGAAGTGGGTCTTCAGGTCCCTGACACTGACCATCGGGACCGCGTGGTCGACAGAGGTGCTGGTCGACATCGAGCTCACTCCTTCGCCGGGCCAGGGGTGTGCGCCACGCGGTGGCACGCAGACCACTGGCCACCAGCCGGGACTTCAGCCAACGGTGGAGGCTTTTGGTCACACACCTTTCCCAGGTACGAGTCGCAGCGTGCCGCGAAGGTGCACCCCACGATCTCCTCGTCCAGGGCCGGGACCGCCGCCCCACGCATCGCGTAGAGGCGCTCCCCATCGTGCGGGAACATGGGGATCGCCTTGAGCAGCTGCTGTGTGTACGGGTGCTGAGGACGCTCGAACAGGTCGTACACGTCCGCCACCTCGACGACCCGCCCTGCGTACATGACCACGACCTTGTCGCAGATCTCGGCGACCACGGACAGGTTGTGGGTCACCAGCACCATGGCCAGGTTCCGTTCGTCGCGCAGCTGGCGCAACAGCTGCAGCACCTGCGCTTCGATGGTCACGTCGAGGCTGGTGGTGGGCTCATCGGCGAGCAGGAGCTTCAGGTTGTTGCTCGAGCACGCCAACGCGATCATGATCCGCTGCAGCTGGCCCTGACTGAACTGGAAGGGGTAGGAGTCCAGTTTGCCCCGGCCGTCGATTCCGACACCCTTCAGCAGCCGGATGATCTCGTCGTCGTACTCACTGCGTTTGAGATCCGGGCGGTGCAGACTCAGTACCCGGCGGAACTGACTGCCGATCGTGAATGAGGGATTGAAGGAGTTGATGGGATCCTGGAAGATCATCGCCATCTCGCCGCCGCGGATTCGGCGACTCTCTTCCGGGCTGAGCTGACGCAAGTCACGACCATCGAGGACGATCTCGTCAGCCAACACCTCGGTCGGTGGCCGCAGCATGCCCAGGATCGCCTTGAGCGCAGTACTCTTGCCTGATCCGCTCTCACCTACCAGCCCGACGATCTCGCCAGGCTTGATCGACAGGGAGAACTCCTTCACCGCAGGTACCTTGGCGCCCCGGAAGATGTAGTTGGTACGCAGTCCTTTGACCGACAACAGATCGCGGTCCGGGGAAACGGAGCTACTTGTCATCACTGCTCCCCTTGCGCGTAGTGCGACGCTTGGTCGTCTTTGCGCGCGGGTCGAGTTCGTCCCGCAACTGATCGCCCAACAGGTTGAAGGCGAGCACGAAGAGCGCGATGGCGACGGAGGGGAACAGCACGAGCCACCACGCCCCGAGAGTCACGTACTGCCGGGCGTCGTTGAGCATGGTGCCCCAACTGGCCCCCGGCGGCTGCACGCCCAGGCCGAGGAAGGACACCGCCGACTCCACCGTAACCGCCATGGCCAGTGCGAAGGCCGCCTGCACGACGAGCGGCGCGGCGATGTTCGGCAACAGGTTGCGTAGCAGGATGTCGCGGTACCGCCCACCGAAGGACCGGACAGCCAGCACATAGTCCTCACGCATCTCGGCCATCACGCTGGCACGGGCGATCCGAGCGAAGACCGGTGTCAAGACGACGCCGATGGCCGCGGCGACCAGGATCTCCGTGCTGACCCGGAACGGGCCGAGCGCCGGGTCGCGCTCTCCGATGACTCCGGTGACGACGGGGACGAGAACCAGCAGCGGGAACGAGAGGACCACGTCCATGAGGCGCATGATCAAGCCGTCACCCAGCGTTCCGGCCAGTAGCCCGGCCACCATGCCGAGCAGGGTGCCGAGCACTAGCGCACACGCGACCGCTGCGAATCCGACCAGGATCGATACCCGGGAGCCGTAGAGGAATCGGCTGAAGACGTCCCGACCAAGACTGTCGGTGCCCATCCAGTGCTCCCCACCGGGTGGGGCCAGCGAACTCGGGCCGAGCCCGGCGGGATCGTACGGCGCAAAGAATGGGCCGACGACCGCGAGCAGCATGAACAAGCAGACGCCGATCAGTGTCAGTAGCGATCCTGGCCGGGAAGCGAGGCGACGCAGCATGCTGACCTGATCGGCCCGGTGCACCGAGGGTGTGGTGCTCGTGGTCACAGCGCTCGTCGTTTGTACCGCCATCGTCAGTCCCTCCCCGACTCGTATCCGAACCGGATGCGGGGGTTGATCACTCCGTACAGGAGGTCCACGGCGATGTTGATGAACACGAACGCCATCGCGATGAACATCATCACGCCGATGGTCACTGGGTAGTCACGGATGGCGAACGACTCCACGAGCAACCTACCCACCCCTGGGATCCCGAAGACGGTCTCCACCACGACTGATCCGCCGAGCAGGAATCCGGTCTGCACGCCGAGTACCGTGACGACCGGTAAGAGAGCGTTACGCAGCGTGTCCTTCCAGATGATCGCCCTCTCCCGCACCCCCATCGCCCGTGCGGCGGCCACGTAGTCCTGGCCCAGCACCTCCAACATGCTGGAGCGGGTCAGGCGCGCGATCAGCCCGACCTGCGGTGCGGCGAGTGCGATCGCCGGAAGCCAGGTGCGCTGGAGGCTGGCGACGATGTCCTCGGTCAAGGGGACGAAGCCTTGGTAGGGCATCAAGCCGGGGAACCACCACCCGAAGATGAGGACGAGAAACAGCGCGACGACGAAGTTCGGGACCGAGATCCCGGCGAGTGAGCCCACCCGGATGATCTGGTCGGTGAAGCGGTTGGCGCGCAGCGCGGCGAGCACACCCAACGGCACCCCGATGATCACAATCAGCACAAGTGCGACTACCGCGAGCTGCACCGTCGCTGGCAACCGCGCGGCGATCACGGACAGTACAGGCGATTTGTCTGAATAGGAGATGCCGAAATCACCGCGGACCACGTCACCGAGCCAGGCGAGGTACTGCACCCAGATCGGATCGTCGAGCCGCATGCTCTCCCGCATCTTGGCCAACGCCTCCGGCGGCGCTTCGAGGCCGGCGGCGAGCAGTGCCGGGTCGCCCGGTGTGAGACGCAGCAGCGTAAACGCCACTAGCGACACGAGGAGCAGCACCGGTACTGCGGAGATGAGTCTGTAAACAGCGAGTCTCAGCATGGCACCGCTCCCCGCTGTAAGCTGTCCCGCTCCGTCGAAAACACTGTTCTGCCTTCGGTTCCTGCCTGCGGGGCACGACAACCGCCGCGTGGGCGGAAGGCTTCACCCCAGCGCTCAGCGCGTTCCACTTTAAGGAACGGTGTTTCACACATTAAAGGCGCCCTGGGGTGTGGTCAAGTACCAGTCGGGCCCACGAAACGGGCATTTGTCGCGCCTCAGGTGCTCCCGCCACCGGCCACCTGCGGCCCCTGCGATGCCCGCAACTGTACCGGATCAGCGGCTCTAGCAGGGAAATCAGACTTGCACGAAGAAGCCGGTGGGGGCGGATTTCGCCCCCACCGGCGCTACGAGCGCTCCCTGGTTCAGCTAGCGTCGAGCAGGGTGTTCAACCACAGCAGCGACGACGGCTCGTAGTTCTTCAGATCCTTGGACCAGGCTTCGCTGGTCTGCGAGACCACGATCTGGATGTTGCCCTGAGTCTCCAGGTCTCGCTCCTGCACCGCCCGCCACGCCGCCGCCTGTTCCTCCTCGGTCTCGGCGACCAAGGCGGCGTGCAGCAGACGGTCCATCTCCTCGTCGGCGAAGCTGTTGAAGTTGTTCGCCGACTGGCTGTGCAGCCCGCCGTAGACGTAGTCGGGAGCGAAGCCACCCGCCGTGGTGACCGGGCTGCTCCACATGATCAGGTCGTAGTCGCCCGAGACCAGCTTCGGGTAGAAGGCGGCCACGTCCTGCGCTTCGACCGTAGCCTCGATGCCCAACTCCTTCAGGTTGGCCTGGATGATGGTCGCCGCACTGACCAGGTCAGGGCTGTTGAAGGCGATGATGCTCAGCTTCCGGTCGAGCTCGATCCCGGACTTCTCCAGATGTTCCCGGGCCTTCTCCAGGTTCGGCTTGTCACCGAAGGTCAGGCCGAGCTCCTCGTCGTGGTACATCATCCCGTAGGTCAGGTATGTGCTGTTCGGCCGGCCAGCGCCCTTGTAGACCTGGTCGACGATGGCACCGCGATCGATCGCCCACGCGATCGCCAGCCGGAAGTCGGCATTCGCGGTCGGCTGCCCCTTCTTCATCGACGGGTAGAAGAACATCCGGGAGATGTTCGTCTCGACGGTCTTCGCGTTGTGGCCTCGGCTCTTGACCAGCTCCACCTGATCGGTGGGAATGTTCGGCGCGATGTGGGACTCACCATTGGTCAGCCGGGCCACCCGTGAGGCCGGCTCGGGCACCACCTTCAGGGTCACGGTGTCGAACGCGGGCCGGGTGCCGTGGTAGTCGTCGAACCGCGACAGCACGATCGAATCGCCGCGGTTGAGCTTGTCCAGCTTGAAGGGGCCCGACCCGTTCTCGGTCTGCGCATAGGTCTCGTTGACCTTGTACGGCGTCTCCGAGGAGAGGATCGGGATCATGGCCAGCCGGCTGGACATGTACGCGTACGGCTCACTCAGCCGCAGCTCGATGGTGAGGTCGTCCTTCGCTTCGATCGACTCCATGTAGGCCAAGGACGAGAGGTAGACCGTGCCGTTCTCTGGATCGGCCGCCTCGTTGTAGGTGAAGACCACATCCTCGGCGGTCAGGTCCGAGCCGTCGTGGAACTTCAGACCCTCCCGGAGCTTGATCGTGTAGACCTTTCGGTCGTCACTGATCTCAGGTAGTTCAGCAGCGAGGTCGGGAGCGAGAGTGCGGTCCTCGTTCCACTTCAACAGAGCGCTATAGGTCAGCCGGTAGAAGCGCTGCGCCTCCGGCGTGTTGCGGTACATGGGGTCGAGCGAGTCCGGCTCGGCTCCCACATCGATGACCAGATCCTTGATCGAACCGCCGGACTCCGTCTCCCCACCACCGCCACAGGCGGCGGCCGTGAGGAGCAGGCCGGCGGCGACAGCGGTGAGGATGCGCGGTTTGGTTCGGCTCCTCGACAAGGGTCGACGGCGAAGAGGGATGGTCAAGACGACTCCTATCAGCGACGTCCGCTGGCTCTAGCCACGCGGTTCCATTCTGCGAAACCACGTTACAGACGGAGAGTAGGAGCCGACCAATCAGCGGTCAAGCCTGGCCACCAGGATTGTGAAACGCCGTTTCGAAACTATCGGCTATACGCGCCTCGCCCGCCTTGCCCAGATATGGAGTTTTCGGGACAGTGGACTAGCGAGCAGCCAGGGTCCAGCCGCACTTCTCCGACAACCGCCGACTCACGTCGAGAAGGGTGTCTCGGCAGTGATCGAACTCGGCCATGAACCGCTCCGCAGGCCCGCAGACGCTGATCACTGCGACCGGTAGCTTGTCGTGCCCGAGCACCGGGGCCGCTACCGACGCCGCGCCGCTCATACGCTCGGCGATGGAGTGAGCGTAGCCCTGCGCCCGCACCTCAGCCAAGTCGGCGCGAAGCACCTCGGGATCAGTGATCGTGCCGGGCGTCAGCGACTCCAGTGGAACCGTTTCCAGGTACTTGTTCAGCTCCTCCTCGCTCAGGTACGCCATGAAGGCGCGGGAGGAGGCCCCGGCGTGCAAGGGGTAAGGCGTACCGAGGGTGACAGACATGATCACTTCTCGGTCCGGGGTGATCTGCTCGACGTAGATGCGGTGGAACCCGATCCGGATGGAGAGTGTCGCCGTTTCGTTCGTCCGTTCGCTGAGCTCGACGAGGAACGGGTGAGCGATACGACGGACGTCGATGCGGTCAAGGTAAGCCATGCCGAGCCGCATAGCGGCCACCCCCAGCGAGTACCGCCGAGTCTGCTCATCGAGGTCGATCAAACCACGGCTACGCAGGGAGGCGAGGATCCGGTGCACCGCCGCCTTGGACAGGCCGAGCTCATCAGCGATCTCGGTGATCCCGAGGTTGGGTCGCGGCGTCGCTACGAAGTGCAACAACACGTCCGCTGCCCGCTCCACCGTGGCGATAGTGGCGCTGCCGCTGTCCGCCTCGCCGCCGCGAAGTCCCTTCCCCACCTCGCCGCCCCTCCCCGGCATCCTCGACTCCTTGTCGCCAACTGTCCGTGGCACACCCTCGACTCGCCCGACAGATCGCCGAGCGAGCCACAACCACCACTATGGTTGATATTTCACACTACGGCCCCGTTGGGGGAAAAGCCATTCCCCCTCCGCCACTGCCGTGTTGGAGTAACGGCTAGCCGATCTCGCCGTTGACGGCAGCCTAGTCGATCACCTTGGGTGTCCGAAAGTATGACTTGTAGCCTCGAGTCAAGATCATTTGCCACGAGACGCCGGATTGACCCTGAACTCAACCAGCCGAGACGAGTCGAGCGAGCGGCCACTGGACGGAGGGCCCACTAGACAGGATCATCCTGTTGTGGAACGCTGTTCCAAAATCAGGATCTCCTCTCGTCGAGGTGCAAGATGCCGCTCGCTGCCACCGGGGCACCACTGAACATCGCCAACGGGATCCGCGAGTTCGCCCGAGCCACACCGGACGCAGTGGCCGTTATCGACGGTGACCGCCGGATCACGTATCGCGAGCTCGCCGACCGCGCGGCGCGCTGCGCACACGCGCTGCTGAGCCTCGGACTCAAGACCGGAGACCGCGTGGGGATCTGCCTCGGTAACCGGCTTGAGTTTCCGGAGGTCGCCGCAGGCATCGCGATGGCTGGTTTGGTCATGGTCCCGCTCAACCCTCGCTACACCCCCTCCGAGGCTCGATTCATCATCGAGCACTCCGAGTCCCGCGCGGTCATCGCGGACGAAGCCACCATCGAGGTGGTGGGCGACACCGTGCGCGAGCACCGAATCCCCACCCTGGTTCTCGGCCATACCGAGGAGTTCCGGCCCTACGACGCTGCCCTGGCCGCTGCCAGCAACACCGATCCCGCGGTCGCGGTCCCCGAGGAGTCGCCGTTCTGCATCGCCTACACGTCGGGGACCACGGCCATGCCCAAGGGTGTGATGATCAGTCACCGCTCCCGCTCCCTCACCTTCTACATGGCGGCGATGGAGTGGAAGCTCGGCACTGGACGGACGTCGGTAGCGGTCGCCCCCATGTACCACGGGGCGGGCTTCGCCTTCGGGTACGCCCCGGTCTTCACCGGTGGCACCGTCGTGATGCTGCGCAAGTGGGACCCCGAGGCCTTGCTCGCCTTGATCGAGAAGGAACGGGCACAGTCGGTCTTCTTGGTGCCCACGCACGCGCAGATGCTGCGCAACCTGGGCGAAGACACAATCCATGCTCGTGACCTGAGTAGCCTGGACACCCTCTACTTCAACGCCGCGGCACTCCCCTGGGAGCTCAAACAGTGGGTCATCGAGACCTTCCCCGGCGTTGGTGTGCACGAACTGTACGGATCGACTGAGAGCGGGATCATCACGAACCTGCGCCCGGTCGACATGCTCCGCAAACCCGGGTCAGTCGGACAACCGTGGTACATGACGGAGGTCCGGGTGGTCGATGACGACGGCAACGAAGTCGGACCAGGTGGCACCGGGGAGCTCTACAGCCGCTCGCCGTACCTCATGCGTGGTTACCTGAAGAACCCGGAGGCGACCGCCGCGTGCACCACCGACGACGGCTTCGTCACCTGTGGAGACATCGTCCGGCTCGACGAAGAAGGCTACATCTACATCGTCGGACGCAAGAGCGACATGATCGTTTCCGGTGGCGTGAACATCTACCCCCGAGAAATCGAGGACGTGCTCGCTGCTCACCCGTCAGTGAGTGAGGCAGCGGTGATCGGTGCTCCCTCTGAGCAGTGGGGCGAGGAAGTGACCGCCTATATCGTCCTCGCGCCGGGCGCCACGTTCGATCCGTCCTCGCTCGAGGCGCACTGCCGCCGCACTCTCGCTGGCTACAAGGTTCCGCGCCAGTGGAAGCTCATCGAGCAGCTTCCACGCAATGCGGCCGGCAAAGTCGTCAAACGTGACCTTCCGCGTGTTACCCCGCTGAACTGATCGGAGCACCATGTCGTTGGATACCTCCATCGAACCGGTCCAAGGGTTCGATCTCCACAGCCTTGCGATCTTTCTACACATCCTCCTGTTCACCTACTGGCTCGGCGCTGACCTTGGTGTCTTCTACGCCAGCAAGTTCGTAACCAACCCCGAGATCTCCCCCGCTGGCCGCGCTATCGCCATGAAGGTCATGCACATGGTCGACCTGGCGCCCCGGGTCTGCCTGATCCTGATGCTGCCGTCGGGAGTCACCCTCATGGCTGCCAGTCCTTTCGGCCGGGACATCTTCTACGGCTGGCCGCTGGCGGCGGTCTGGGCCGGCGGGCTGATCTGGCTGGTGGTCATGCTGGTCGACTTCTTCAAGCGGGGTGGCAGGTACGCCGACCTGGTGCACAAGTGCGACTGGATCGTGCGCATCAGTGTGGTCATCGGCCTACTCGCCGTCTCTGGTTACACCTTCGTCGTCGACGAGCCGTTCGGCGTGACGACCAACCCGAAGTGGTTGGCCGGCAAGGTCGCCGCCTACGCGATCTGCATCTTCGGTGGCGTCATGATCCGCGTTTCCCTCCGGCCGTTCGGTCCCGCGTTCGCCAAGCTCATGTCCGAAGGGTCGTCACCGGAGGTGGAGCGCGACGTGAAGGGTTCGATGCACCGCGCGATCCCCTACGTCCTGCTCATCTGGGTCATGGTCCTGGTCGCTGCCTTCCTTGGAGTCGTCAAGCCGGGAACTCTCGCCTGATCGACGCACAGGCAGCCATCCAGCGCCCACACGGCGCACGACGGATGTAGGACATTGAGGATCGGGAGGATCGATGCGAAAGGTCGATACGCTTCTGCGCGGCGGCATCGTCGTCACCATGGACGACCAGCGCACCGTCTACGAGAACGGCTACGTCGCCATCGACGGTGGCCGTGTGGTCGGCGTAGGGCCAGATCGTGAGTGCGACGTCGAGTCGGCCGACACCCGGCGGCTCAGTGACGTCGTCGTGCTTCCCGGACTGGTCAATGCCCACACCCACCTCTCCAATGGCATCACCCGCGGCCTCTATGACGAGCTGCCCTTGGCGGATTGGGTGGAGCGGGGCATGTGGCCGACTCTGCGGGCCAACGATGCCGAGACCGCCTACCAGGGGGCGCGGGTGGCACTAGCCGAGAACCTGCTTGGCGGTGTGACGACCACCGTGGTCGGCGAGTTCGGATGCCCCAACCACGACGTCATGGACGGCGTCCTGCGAGCGATCACCGAATCCCGTTCCCGGGCGGTCGTCGCGCGAATCTCGGTCGACTCCGAAGAGGACCATGACCCCAGTCAGGCCACCGCACCCGACGTGCGGGAATCGATCGACCAGGCGCTGGCGGAGGTGTCCCGCCTACGCCGCGAGTACAACGACTCTCTGATCGAGGTCGTCCCCGAGGCGCTGGGAGTCTTGCGCTGCACACCGGAGATGGTGCAAGCGTTCGCTGATTACGCACGCTCCGAGGGCACGCGGATGACCATGCACGTGGCGAGCTCACCCGACGAACGGGACGAGGCCTTGCGCCGTCACGGCAAGGGATCGATCGAACGGCTGGCGGAGTTGGGAGCGCTCGGGCCTCACCTGTTGGTCGCTCACTGTGTCTGGCCCAACGAGGTGGAGCGCCGGCTACTGGCCGAGACCGGGACGGGAGTCTCCCACAACCCGGTCGCCAACCTGATGTACGCCTCCGGCCTGGCCCCGCTCGCCGAGCTGATCGACGCCGGAGTTCGGATCGGATTGGGCACCGACGGCGCATCGACCAACAACGGGCAGAACATGTGGGAGACCATGAAGATCGCGATCTTCATGCAGAAGTCGCGTTTCGGTGCCGCATGGGGTTCGGCCGAACTGGCGTTGGAGCTGGCTACCATCGGGGGTGCTCGGGCCATCGGTATGGACGCCGAGATCGGCTCGATCGAGGTGGGCAAGCGTGCGGACTTGATCGTCGTCGACCTTCTTCGCCCGCATCTGGTGCCGAGAAACACCTGGCCTTCGAACCTTGTCTACTCGGGTGACCCGCACGCGGTCCGCACTGTCCTGGTCGACGGGGTGACCGTCGTCGATGATGGACAGTTGAGCATGTGGGACCACGATGAGGTCGCGCGGGCCGGCAACACCGCGGCCGATCTCATGAACACCCGTACCGGGCTGGCGGACATGTACCGCGGGCGCTCCCGCTGGACCTGGCGTAGCTAACGACGCCGCCGATAGCGGGATCTTCGGGTTGGATCTTCGCACTCGACGGGCGGGCAGGACTCAATTGGGTCTCGACTTGGGGACGTTCCTTGACAGGAGAGAGCACCCCCGCCCATCATGGGCGAAACAGCGTTTTGCACAGCGGAACACATCCGGCTCGTAGGCCCCGGATGTCCGAGCATCGCACGGACACGCCCGTCCCCAGCGACGCTCGAGACCCCGTGCCCGGCGAAGAATCCCGCCTCGAACCGAGGCAACTTGATCGAGATGTAGCACGAATGAGACACGAGATGAAATCGGAACAACGTTGGAGCCCACGCCGGGGCATTCGCGGCCGCGTCGCGGTGGCGGGCGGCCTCGCCTTGGCGCTCGCCGTCGGCGCGTGTAGCGCAGGGACGGACGACGACACCCGATCCACGTCGGCGGACACGCTGCGGGTCGTTGCCGCGTTCATGCCCACCTCACTCGACCCTGACTCCACCAACATCAACGACATCTACACCAACTACCAGGTGGCTGCTCAGTACATGGGCACCCTGGTCCGCATCCGTCCCACCGACGGATCCGGGGACGAACTGACCTTCACCGACGACCTCCAACCAGAGCTCGCCGAGTCCATCGAGGCCGACAGCGACGGGTACACCATCACCCTGCGCGACACCACCAGCCCTGCGGGGAACCCGCTGACCGCCGAGGACGTGAAGTGGTCCTTCGAGCGGATGGTGGCCAACGAGTCCGTCGCGATGCTCCTCCTGGACTTCGCCAACGTCGACCTAGAAAACCCCGTGACGGTCAAGGACGAGAAGACCGTCGTCATCAACACCACCAGCCCGACTTCTTTGCTTCCTTCGGTGCTGGAGAACGCCGCACTCGGGATCTTCGACTCGGTCGAAGCAAGAAAGCACGCTACCGACGACGACCCGTGGGCGCGGGAGTGGCTGAAGAACAACACCGCCTCGTTCGGCCCCTACACGGTGGAGAGGTTCGATCCAGGCAATGAGGTCACCCTCAAGGCCCACTCCGGTTACTGGCCCGGCAGCCCAACGATCGAAACGATCACGATGCGCAACGTCCCGGACGCAGCCAGCCGTGCTCAACTGCTGCAGTCCGGATCCGCGGATGTGAACCTTGGGGTACCACCCACCGAGTGGAACGCGTTGGGGAAGAACCCGAACATTCAGACCGTGGCGATGGGCTCACCGAGTGCCTTGGAAATCTGGATCAACACCACCAAGGAGCCGACGAGCGATGCCACCCTCCGTCGCGCCATCGCGCACGCGATCAACAAGGAGGACATCGCCACCGGGCTCTTCCCGGGTGTAGCTAACCCGGTCACGAGCTGTACCGCGGCGACCGTTCCGGTGGCCGGGTTCGAGAACGTCATTCCGACTACCGGAGACCTGGAGCGGGCCAGGTCACTGGTGGCGGAGGCCGGGCTCGACCGACCGCTGCAGATGATCTACAACTCGGCGACCAACGTGTTCGCCGAGAGCGCCGCCCGGTTCGTGCAGGACCAGCTCAAGCAGGCCGGCATCGAGGTGGAGCTCCACGCCTACGCGAACCAGGCCGACTACCAAGCGGCTATGGACAAGCGCGAGTGGGATCTCAACCTTGGTGTCCAGAGTCTCTTCGTCAACCACCCGCTGTACGAGTTGAAGATGTTCCTGACCGGCACGTCCTCACTCAACATCCCCGCCTACGACAACCAGGCCTTCGCTGACACGGTCGACGAGGCCCTGAGGTCGGTCGAGGCACAGGAGCTGACGCGCGAGGCGTGTGAGATCGCGATCAATGAGGACGTACCGCTGATCCCGATCATCAGCTTCCCGTACACCATCGCTGTCAGCAAGGACGTCGCGGGTGCCCGGTCCTACCCCTACGACCGGATCCCCTTCGTCGACCTGGGTTGACGGATCGGCCGGCGCGGGGTGGGGGGGGCACGCACCGCCACCAACCCGCCGCCCCCGGCGTGATTGATCGCG
>CAYTMR010000004.1:0-25523 GCA_964438855.1 uncultured Micromonosporaceae bacterium | reverse complement strand
ACCGGGGTGTCCTCCCGATCGGTCATGCTGGAGGAGAGCGCGGGTTGGTGGCGGCACGCCCCGCCACCAACCCGCCTCCACCGTCTTGATTGATCGCGGCGCAAGAAGGTCGCTACCATGGCACGTCACCCGTTGCTCAGGTTCGTCCTGATCCGTGTCCTCATCCTGCCGTTCACGATCCTGGCGGTCCTGAGCATTTCCTTCCTCGTGACCTCGGTGCTACCGGTAGACCCGGCGAGGTCGATCGCCGGATCCATGGCCACCGACGAGGTGGTCGCCGGAATCCGAGAACGGCTCGGTCTCGATCGGCCACTGGGCACACGGTTCGCCGACTACCTCACCTCGCTGCTCTCCGGTGACCTAGGGCGTTCCTACGTGACCGATCAGCCGGTCGGGGCAGAGCTGGCGGAGCGGTTACCCTCCACCCTGACGCTCATCGTCCCATCCTTGGCACTGGCCGCGCTGGTCGGCATCGGCCTGGGCATCGTCGGCAGCTACTACGCCGGGCGCCGCCCTGCCTCCGCAGCCGGCAGCCTGGTCACCACCCTGCAAGCGATCCCCGACTTCCTGCTCGCCCTGGTGCTGATCGTCGTCTTCGCCACCAGCTTGGGCGTCCTTCCAGGGCCGGAGGGGCAGCTGAGTATCGGGATGGCGCAGCCAGAGAAGGTCACCGGCTCCATCCCGCTCGACGCGCTGATCGCCGGTGACTGGCCCGTCTTCTGGGACGCCCTCCGCCACCTGCTCCTTCCGGTGGCCACTCTGGGCCTCACCTACTCCGTGCTGTTCGCCCGGATTTCTCGTGCCCTGCTGAGCAATGCGCTGTCTCTGGAGTGCACCCGCTTCGCCCGGGCCTGCGGATGGTCGGAGTGGCGGGTCATCCGCGGCAGCCTCCGGATCGCCCGGGTCCCGATGCTGACGTACTCCGCGATCCTGCTGGCGAGCCTGATCGGCGGAACCGCCATCATCGAGCGCGTCTTCTCCTGGGACGGCATCGGGCAGTGGACCGTCGAGTCCATGCAGAACGTCGACCTCCCGGTGATCCAGGCGATCGTGCTCTGCTCCGGATCGATCACTGTTCTGGTCTACCTCGCCATGGACGTCGTTTCCGGCCTACTCGACCCCCGCATCCCACTCGGACGAGGCGGTGCCCAGTGACATCCTCGCGCCGTAGCAAGACCACCCTGGCCACCGCCCGGCGCTTGGCACGGATCCGGCTGTGGGGATCCCTCATCGTCATCGGCTTCCTGATCCTCTACCCATACGTCTTCAGCGGAACCTTGGAGCCGTTCACCACCGACGCCAGCAGGGTGCTCGCGCCGCCGGACGCACAGAACTGGTTCGGCACCGACCGGGTCGGCGCGGACATCCTTTCTCGAACACTGTGGGCGGGCCGGACCGATCTACCTCTCGCCCTCGCCGGCACCTTCCTGGCCGTGCTCGTCGGCGCTCCCTTGGGTGCCTGGTTTGGGTACGCAAGCAAGCTCGGCGAGCGGATGATGCGCGTGATCGACGCGTTCCAGGCGTTGCCCCTGTTGATCTTGATCCTGGCTCTGGTGGCGCTCAGCGGCCGGAAGGCGTACATGATCGTGGTCGCGATCGTGCTCTATGCGGCGCCGTCCTTCATCCGGCTGGTCCGAAGTGAAGTACTCGCCGTGAGCGCTTCGCGTTACGTCGAAGCGGCGAAGGCGTACGGAGTGTCCACTCCGAAGATCTTGGTCCGACACGTCCTACCGAACGTCACCGAGATCATCCTCGCCCAGACCGCCATGATCGCCGCGTCGGCGTTACTGGCCATCTCCTCCCTTAGCTTCCTGGGCATCGGCGTGGCACCGCCAACCCCCACCTGGGGCGGAATGATCGCCGATGGGGTTGGGGACCTCATCTCCGGCTTCTGGTGGCCGGTCCTATTCCCAGGCCTCGCGATCTTCGTCAACGTCGTCTGCTTCAACCTGATCGCCAACGCGATCCGGAGCACAGGCAGGTTCGGTGAGTTGTCGTGACCGGTGATCCCGTTCTCTCGATCCGTGGCCTCTCAGTACGGTACGAACTCGCGAACGCGCCGCCTGCCGCCGCCCTGGTCGATGTCGACCTCGACATCGGCAAGGGACGGGTGCACGGCCTCGTCGGCGGCTCAGGCTCGGGTAAGTCGACGCTCATCAACGCGATCCTGGGCCTGTCGGCCTTCAACGCTCGCATCACCGGACAGATCAACTTCGCACCCACAGGTGACCTGCTGCGATGCAGTATGAAGGAGTTGCGCCGCCTACGCGGTTCTCAGATCGCGTACATCGGTCAGAACGGTGTGGGGTCACTGCATCCCTTGCTCACCATCGGCGCACAGTTCCGCACGTTCTTCCGGCAACACCGCGTGCCTGGCTCGCGCGCTGACCACCTCGCCCGGGCTGCGGACCAGCTGGCCAAGGTGGGCCTGTCCGATCCCGAAGCTGTGTTGCGGCAGTACCCGTTCCAGCTCAGTGGCGGGATGGCGCAGCGAGTGGTGATCGCGATCGCCACCGCCCTCGACCCTCTGCTGTTGCTGGCGGACGAGCCCACCAGCGCGCTCGACCTGACCGTCCAACGGCAGGTGCTCGATCTCTTGGCACAACTACGCCGTGACAAAGGGCTCAGCATCCTCCTGATCACCCACGACTTGGGTGTCGTGGCGCACTACTGCGACGAGGTGACCGTGCTGCACCGAGGTCGGATCGTCGAGGCTGGCCCAGTCCAGGACGTCTTCACCAATCCACAGGATCCCTACACCCGGAACCTGCTACGGCGGGGCGGCCCTCACCACCCTCCACCCCTTAGGAAACAACGATGAGCCTGCTCGAGGTCGCGGACGTATACAAACACTTCCGAAGTGGCCCCCGTGTGATCCGGGCCGTGGACGGTGTCTCGTTCGGCATCGCCGAAGGCGAGGTCCTGGGCATCATCGGCGAGAGTGGTTCAGGCAAGACCACGGTGGCACGGATCGCGGTGGGGCTGCTGACGCCGGACGCTGGTGTGGTCAGCTTCGACGGCCAGAACGTCGCAACCATGGACTCCCGACAGCGGCGAGCGCTGCGCACCTCCATCGGGATCGTCTTCCAAGACCCGTTCGGCTCGCTCGACCCGCGGCGCACCGCACTCGAGTCGGTTCTCGAGCCCCTCGAGGTGAAGCGCCCCGGCCGTGCCTTGCGCAAGGAGCGAGAAATCGCCGCCCGTGAGGCGCTCGAGCGCGTCGGTCTCGGTCCGTCGCTACAGGAGCGGTACCCATCCCGCCTCAGCGGCGGCGAACAGCAGCGGGTCGGCATCGCACGCGCCATCGTGACGCGGCCCCGCATGGTGCTCCTCGACGAACCCACGTCGGCGCTGGACCGATCGATCCGCGGCGACATTCTTGAACTGCTCGGCTCGATCCAGTGCCAGGAGCGGCTCACGTACTGCCTAATCTCGCACGACGTCGAGGCGATCGCGCACCTGTCACACCGGGTCCTGGTGATGTACCGGGGCCAGGTAGTCGAGAGCGGCCCCACTGACCAGGTGCTGACGTCGCCACGGCATCCGTACACCCAGCTGCTTCTCAGTGCTCGGCTGCCGCTCGACCCACAGGCGGTGCTGCCGACCCTGCCGACCCCGGCGCACACCCCCGGCGACTCGCACTGCCGGTTCTTCCCGCGGTGCCATCGCGCCGCAGTGGACTGTACGAATGGCCCCATACCCCTGATCGATGTCGGGGAGGGCCATCGCGTCGCCTGCGTGCGACCGTGACGCGCACCGCGGGCCGTCAGGCAGCGGCGACGTCGACGACCACCTTGCCCCGGTTACGCCCGCTCATCAGCGCCGCGAAGGCCTCCGGCGCCTTCTCGATTCCGTAGAAGCGGTCCTCGACCAGCTCGAACCGGCCGGTACGTAGGAGTTCGGAGACCTGCGCCAGGTGTGCGCCGGCGAGGTCGAGGTGGTCGTAGACCACCATGCCGTGTACGGTGGCGCGCGCCCGCATCACGGCACCGGCCGACAGCATGACCGGAGGGCCGTCGTTGTATTGGTCCATCAGTCCGCACAGTGACACCCGGGCGCCAACGGCCAGGGCCTCCAGCACCCCGGCCAAGACCTGTGAATCGCCCATGTGGAGATAGGCGTTCACCCCGGACGGGCAGGCCGCTGCCAACTGCTCACGCCAGTCCTCAGCGGTCCGGATCACCACGGCGCCATAGCCGAGCCGGTCCTGCGCGATACGGGCCTTCTGATCATCTCCAACGATGGCGACGGTCCGTGCCCCAGCGATCTGAGCGAGCTGACCCGCGACGGATCCCACGCCTCCGGTAGCGGAGCCGATGACGACGGTCTCCCCCTCGGCAGGACGAAGGTGCCGCTCCAGCGCCGCGTACGCCGTCAATCCCGGCATCCCCAGCGCACCGAGCACCGCCGAGCGGGGCACACCATCGGGCACGGTTACCGCTTGGAGCTGGTCACCTGGCAGTACCGCGAACTGCCGCCATCCGGTCTCGGCGAGCACCCAGGTGCCCACGGCGGTACCGGGATGACGGGATTCGACGACCCGGCCAACGGCGCGGCCCGGGATCACCCCGCCGATCGGGACTCCCGGTTCTCCGAGATGCCTGCCCACGATCGCGGTGCGCAGGTAGGGATCCAAGGACAGATCCGTCACCTGGACCAGCACATCGCCCTCGCGGAGTTGCGGGATAGGCTCGTCGCGCAGATCGAAGCAGTCTGGGGTGGGTATCCCACGCGGCACGGCGGCGAGCACCACACAGGTGGATGTCATGGCCACCATAGTAGTGAAACGCAGTTACACTAAGCGGAATAGTGACCGAAGGAACGGCAGGACCGTGACGATCACATCGATCGACCTCCTCTCCGACGCCCCAGGAGAATGGCACGAGCTCACCCTCCCCGGCTCCAACCGGCCAGTCCGCCTGTGCCGGCTGCACGTCGACGACCGCACCAAGGCCAGCGTGTCACTCGTACGCTTCCCACCCGGCTGGCGGCGGCCGATCACCGGCCACTACCAGGCCGCTGAGGAATTCCTGGTGCTGGACGGCGCGATCAACGTCGTCGCGGAACACGGCGCCGGCGACTACGTCTACCTACCGCCGCGCACCGTACGAGTGGACACCGTCAGCCCTGGTGGAGCGCTCGTCGTCGCCTACTTCTCGGCCGCGCCCGAGTGGGTCGACGGGGTGCCGGCGACCCCACCACCACAAGACCCCGTGTATAGGCGCCCCGAAGGAATCCTGCGCGACCATGCCCCTGAAGCACCAGGGAGATGCCACGCTGTAGCGGAACTCGCACCTACGGCGTCACCCGTGGACCGCGACATCGTCTGGCTCACCCAATCGACCTGGGAATGGGTCCCGGCGGGAGCCGTCCCTGGCGGAACCGGCCCGGCACTGGTGCGTACGTGGGCCTAGTCTGAACGTCCGCCAGACGCTGCTGGCAGAGCCGGACGACCAGGTCAGCTGCTGCCCGGTGCCGCCTTCATGACGTCCGGCAACCCAGGCTGCGGGACGTAAGGCTGCGTGTCGACATGAAGCCGCAGGATCTCGGGGCGGGCGCTGTGGCCGGAAGAATCGTGCAACAGTTTCGCTTGCGTAATAATGTCGAGGTCTGCTTCGGCGACGACGAGCTTTTCGTCCTTCGTGTCGTGACGGGCCATCGTGTTGCCGAGGGGGTCGAGGACGAGGGATAGAGCACCTCCGGGCGCAAGCTTCGGCTGCGGACCGCGCTTCTCCTCGATGAGGGTGAGATTTTCCCGCGTCATGGGGTCGGCAGCAGCGATGACGAAGCAGCCGGCGGTGTACGCATGCGACCGAGAGTGCGCCCAGATGTGGCCACGGAACCATTCGTCCAGCGATGTGACCGCACCGCCGCCGGGCCATGCGCCAACGTGGAACTGCGGACGTTGCATGACGAGTGCCTGCCTCGCCAGGTTGAGCGAATGTTCACCACAGATCAGAGCGCCGACCCTCCCCACGCCGAGGTCGTAGACGCGGAGGTCGACCCGTCGCCTTGTCCCCATAGTGCACGCTCGACCTGCGTCGGCTGCAACTTCCGGTGGGCCCCAACCAGTTCTCCCTGGTCGTCGATGAACACCTGGGTGTTGAAGAGGTGCCGCCGTAACGTTCCGAAATGCCAAGAACAACGTTGACACGATGTCGGCCACACGCCCTGGCCACTGGCACGAGGTCCTCGCTGGCGAGCTCCACCGACTCCTCCGCGTAGCGCCGGTTGATCTCGCCCTGCTCGTCGAAAGCCTGGATCGCCAGCCAATACGGGTACCCGGGTACGAAGGTCTCCGGAAATCCAAGCAGACGAACACCCGCCGCACCGGCCTCCGCGATGATGGATACCACCTTCTCCAGGGTGGCTGCTCGATCGAGGAGAACAGGTGCGTAGTGCGCTGCACCGATACGCAGGCTCACGAAACGTCCCCTCTCGCCGTGTCGACGCCGACCGCCGCGAGTACCTCCTGTGAGGAGCAGACGAATGCGAAGTGTCGGTCGAGATTGTCAAGGGCGGCTCTCGCCAATCGGGCGTCGGTGTATCCGACGAGGTCAGCCGCGACGACAACGTCGTACTCCAACTGAGCAGCATCGCGTGCGGCCGTGTCGATGCAGCCGTTGGCGGCGGTGCCGACCAACACTACGGTGTGAATTCCGTTGCTACGTAGCAGCTGATCGAGGCTGGAACCATGAAATGCGCTGTAGCGGTACTTCTCGACGGTGATGTCGCCGTCAGCGACATGTAGGCCATCAGCGAGTTCGGCACCCGGACTACCAGCGAGACACAGTGTCCTCCGCTCCGGCGCACGCTGCAGCCTACGGGAGATCGCAGGGGAGATGTACCGCTCTGACCAGAGTTGACGCACCCAGACTATCAATGCCTTGTGTCGGCGCATCTGCTCGACGAAGGACGCGACGAGCGGGACGATCCGCGCGTTCGCGGTGATGTCCACCCCACCACGACCGAAGACCCCGTCCGCACTACAAAAGTCTCGCTGCATGTCGATGACCACCACAGCGACCTGCTCCGGAACGGCGCAGACTTGGCGGACCAGGGTAGCGCGAAGATCGCCCATGGACACCACTCCTTCACGTCATCCGTCGGCGGTCACCGCGGGAGCCACCTCGGTGATGAAGAACTCGAGGAAGTCGTCGTCGTACGGCGGCACCGCTGAGACGAACACCTGGTCAGCGCCGGCGTCACGATACTCGCCGAGACGCTCCACCAGCTGGTCCTTGCCTCCGCGCAGGACACGACCTTCGATCTGATGGAACGGGCGGCCGAACAATCCTGCCAGAGTGGAGCACTTCGCCGAGGTCACCTCGTTGGTCGAACCCCACGCCTCGTAGACGATCACCGCCCGCTCGACCGACTCTGGTTCCCGCCCGTTGCGCTCACACAGCGCATCCAGATCACGGTTGAGGACACGAAGCTCCTCGGGGGTGGCAGCGGAGACGTGCATGTCGGCGAACTTGCTCACGAGCCGCAACATGCGAGGCCCACGGGCCCCGATGGCGATCTTCGGTGGTGGGCTAGCGGGAATCAGTTGCGCGTCGTCCAAGTCGAAGATTCCATCACGGCGTGACACCGTCTCGCCGTGGAGCAGTGAGCGAATGATCGATACCGAGCTGGCGAGTCGCGCCACCCGCTCGCCCCGCTCCGGATAGGGAATGCCGAACATCCGGTGTTCCTGGGCGTTGGAGCCCGCGCTGATACCCAAGGCGAAGCGGCCTCCGGAGATGAGGCTCAGCGTCGAGGCAACCTTGGCCACCACACTGGGATGCCGGTACTCGTTGGCCAGTACGAGACTGCCCAGGGTGATCCGGCTCGTCAACGGCGCCAACGCCGCCAGGCTGGTGAGGCATTCGAGCGTGGGTCCGTACCCACTCGACGTGCGAGCGATGAGATGGTCGTAGGTCCAGAAACTGGAGTAGCCGAGCGCCTCGATCCGCTGGCACAAGTCACGGTACTCGTTCCACACGCCGATCTGCGGTAGGGCGTTGACGCCGAATCTCATCGTCCTGCCTTGATGTCGCTCCGAACGGTCACGGGTGGCGGGCCCACACCGGCCCGCCACCCGCCCGCATTACCTCACAGATTGCGCTCGGCCGGATCCCAGCGCAGTGGCTCCGCGCCGGGCACTCGACGCTCCTCGATCACCGTTATCTTCGTGAGCTTCCCGTCAACGAAGTGCTGCCAGACCCGGCTGCGGTAGTCGCCGGAGGGCCGACTCAGCTCGATGATCCGCTCGTTCGGGCGCTCGTTCCAGCCAAAGGAGAAGATGATCGCCTCGTCACCGACCCGACTCGTCACGCCCCACATGTTGGAGTTGTGGAATTCGACATGGTCGCCGTCGACGGTTGCGTGGTAGAAGTGTTCGTACGGCTCCTGGCCCTCACGCAGATAGATGACCCGCTCGGTCCACTGCGTGCCCTCCATGCGGCCCTCTTGCCGGCTGGGGAAGTGGTCCAGCTGCTTGCCGCTCGGATCGAGCACCGTGTAGGTGCCCTCCCACACTCCAGCGATCTTCTCGCGGAGAATGTCACTGATCGTCATACTCATGTTCAGGCCTTTCTGTCGGTCTCGGGCGCTCGGCCCTCAAATGACGCCGTCGGCGGCGAGCCGGTCGATCACGCTCTGTTGAGCACGGCGAAAGTCCTCTCTCGCGGGCACACCGTCGACCGTGTTGGCCGGGTAGAGGGTGTACTTCGCGTACGTAGGTGCGTACAGCTCGAATCGCTGTCGGGCAAGCATGTTCTCCATACCCACCCGCCGTCGGGAGGCCCGCAGGCCCTCCAGGTCCAGATCTACGTTGGCCGCCATCGACGGTCCTTGCAGTGCCTGCGCGACGACGTTGCCTCGGAAGTCCACGATCTGACTTCCCCCGTCGCCGGAGGCCGGTGGCAGCGCGGTGCCGAACACCCCCGCCGTATTCGCCGAGACGACGTAGGCGTTGTTCTCCAAAGCCCGGGCTCGCTTGGCGATGTTCTTCGGAGATAGCAAGGCACTGGCCACCTCCGAGGAGCTGTGCGCGAAGATCTCCGCGCCCCGGACCGCGAAGCAGCGCGCGATCTCTGGGTAGAGAATTTCCTCCGACGCGATCGGTGCGATCCGACCCAGCTCCGTGTCGGCGACCGGGAACAACGCATCCTCACCGTACACCTGGAGGTAACGGTCGAGCACATCGTGAGGGGTCACCGACCACATCGAATTCAGGCGCCGGTAGCGGTAACGCACCTCGCCGTCGGGTCCGAAGAGCACACAGGCCTGGAAGTAGATACCCGGAAAATGCTCGTCGGTCTCGTAGTTGTTGACGGCGAGGTACACGTCCGCGTCCTTGGCGATCTGCGCGATACGTTCGTACTCGACCCCGTCGGGCGCCAACGCCGCTCGCTTTGCCCACTCCGGGAACGACTCCGTGGTCGGTGGTCCACTGAGCACGTACTCCGGCAGCACCACCAACCGCACGTCCGCCCCGGCGACCGCCTTGGAGGCGATCGTCTCGGCGTGGATCCGATCGATCGCCGCACGGATGGCGTCGCGGGCAGACCGTGCGTCCACGCAATCGTTGACCGCGTGGCACGGTGTCTGCAAAGCGAGCGCGCGGTAGCGAGCCGTCATAGCAGCGCCTTAGCCTCGTCGAGAAGATCGGCGTACACGACCTTGGACAGGTCCGTCTTGGCTTCGATGAGGTTGGCCTGAAGCAGGGCGTCCTGCATGTCCTCCCACGCCGCGGCGTCCATGACCATCAGGCCGTCCTCACCCTTGGCCAGGTAGAGCACCCGGACCAGGTCGAGTTGTTTCTGAGCCTCCTCCGGGGTGATCTCGCGGTTGTACTCGCGGATCCACGCGATGGTCTGCTCGTCGTTGGCTTCGTCGCAGACAAAGCGCAACGCCTGGTAGAACGCGGCCAGGACCTTCACCACGACCTCGCGGTTGTTCTCGATCTCGTCGCGGGTGGTGATGTAGGAGTCGGCCGGAACCGGCATCACGTCGTCGAAGTTCCAGGCGTGAACCGGCATCCCGGCGCCCTCCAGGGCCTCACGCTCCGCCGCGCTTCCCACCCAGGCAGCGATGTCACCCTTCTCAGCGAACTGGTAGGCGGCCGTACCCAGTCCCACCACCTTCCGCTCGATCGAGGTGGGATCGATACCGGCCCGCACCGCCATCAGGTCGATGAGCTGCTCGGTCGTACCACCGGCGGACACCACCCCGACTGCCTTGCCTTCCAGGTCGGTGATGTCTTCGATGGGGCTTTCGGCCATGGACTGCATCTCGAACGCCGACCGCTGCACCGGCGTGCCAAAGGCGACGAACGGCGCGTCTTCGTTGGCGACCGTGATCAGCGCGCTGATGGACTGGAAGCGGCTGTACTGCGTGGTGCCCGCGATCAACCCGGACATGGCCTGTGGCGTACCGGTGGACGAGATGACTTCGCAGTCGATGCCGAGATCGGCGAAGTAGCCGGCTTCACGCGCCACCATCTCCGGGCCGTTACCGACGTTGTACCCGAAGGCGGTCTGGTAGGTCCGCTTGATCAGGGCCCCGTCGCCATTGCCGCCACCGTTTGAGTCGTCGCCACACGCGGCTAACAATCCGGCGGTGGGAAGGCCGACACCTACTCCAGCGGCCCAGGACAGGACCTTACGGCGGCTGACTTCGTTGATGTTCATGTGCACTCCTGTGGAACGAATGGATACTTTTGATCAGCTGGTCTCGATGCGGTTGAGACGAACAGATTCGTGCCAGGGGATGAGGAACCGTTTGAGCGAGGTGACAGCGAAGTAGAGCACCATGCCGTACGTCGCCATCAGGACGATCGACCCGAACAACAGGTCGGTCTGCAGGTTGTGCTGCAGGTTGAGGGCGTAGCGCCCTAGGCCCTTGTCTCCGCCCAGGTACTCGCCGACGATCGCACCGATGGTGGCCAGCACGATCGCCTGCTCGAGCCCGGCGAGGATGTACGCCATCGTGTGCGGAAGCTCGATGCGCAGGAACCGGAATCCTCTCGTGGCACCGATGGACGCCGCCATGTCCTTGTGTCCCTGAGGAAGGGATTGAATACCGAACGCGGTATTCACCATCAGTGGGAAGAAGCAGACGATCGCGGCCAACGCAATCTTCGATGACTCGTCGAATCCGAACCACAGCACGAAGAGCGGGGCCAGGGCGACCTTGGGTGTGACCTGGGTGAGGACCAGGAAAGGCCGGATGATAAGGGCGAGCAGTCGCGACTTGCCGATCAGGAATCCGGAGGTGACTCCGATCGCGACACCGATCCCGAGCCCAGCGACCGTCTCGATGAAGGTCGTCTTGACGTGCACACGCCAGACGAACGGATCGGTCACCTGGATCTTGAGCGCCTCCCACACCGCCTTCGGCGGCGGGAGCAAGAAGCTCGAGATACCGGTCACCGACACGTAGAGCTGCCAGCCCCCGATCAGAAGGATGAGAACCAGAGGCGTGGTGACGAAAACCAGATGCCGCCGCAGAAAGCCGATCACGCGGCCACCTCCTGGTGAGTGAGCTGTTGGCGAAGCTGACCGGCGTACTGGGCGAACTCTGGGCTCCCCATGATGTCGATTGCACGTGGCCGCGGAAAGTCGATCGTGATGTCAGCGACGATCCGTCCCGGCGCCGCCTGCATGACGACCACCCGGTCAGCGAGAAAGACCGCTTCCTGGATGGAGTGGGTGACGAAGACGATCGTCTTTTTCTTCTCCAGCCAGATCCGCTGAAGCTCGATGTTGAGACTGTCGCGAGTCTGGGCGTCCAGCGCACCGAACGGCTCGTCCATCAACAGGACCGCCGGATCGTAGGACAGCGCGCGTGCGATCGCGACCCGCTGCCGCATTCCCCCGCTGAGCTGGTGCGGCAGCTTGTCCCGGGCAGCCGAGAGCCCCACCAGCTCGAGCATCCGCTCACCGATCACGCGCCGCCTGGCCTTGGGGACTCGCCGCGCCTGCAGCGGCAGCACCACGTTCGCCAAGGACGACCGCCACGGCAAGAGGTTGTGGTCCTGGAACACGAACCCCACGTCGCCGAGCGCCTTGCGCCGTGACGCCGCGGAGCCGGACAAGTCGTGCCCCGTGATCGTCACTCGCCCGGAGGTCGCCTGCTCGAGACCACCCATGATGCGAAGCAGGGTGGTCTTCCCGCAGCCGGAGGCACCGAGCAGGGCTACGAACTCGCCGTCTGAAATCTCCAGGTTGACGTCGCCGAGCACGACAGGCGTGCCTGGCGGACCGAAACGCTTGGAGACGTGCTCGATGGATATTGCCGTCACTTTCTGGTCACCTTCGTGGTAGCGAAGGCCGTCGCCTCGTCGGATGGACGGGGCAGCCGACCCAAGTGGTCAGGGAGAAGAGCATCGATGACTACCGGCCGCCGTTCCTCCGTTACCGCGGCCCGTCCCCGGCGTAGCGCCTCCCTCAGCTCTGTCGGTGTCCGCACGGTGATTCCGAGTGCTCCGCACGCCTCCGCCTCCCGGGCATGGTCGGCAAGCGGGTCGAGACGGCCCCCGGTGTAATCACCGATGCGCCGAGCGTCACCGTCTGGGAAGTAGTCGTCGACATGGCTGGTGCCGGTGCGGTAGCCACCGTTGTTCGCGATGACGGTGAGGATGGGCGCGTCGTAGCGACGTTGCGCCCAGAGGGCCGCCTGTGGACCGCCAAACAGGTAACCGCCGTCGCCGGTCAGACACACCACGGGCGCTCCCCCGGACGCGAGGCTCGCACCCACCGCCGCCGACGTGGCCCAGCCGAGGCTGGACCCGCCGTTCATGAACAGGGTCCCCGGAAGGGTGCGGCGTACCAAGCCAGCGGTGTCGCCGAGTTCGTCGAGCAGGATGTCGCCGGGGGCGAGGAACTCGTCGACACATGCGGAGAGCCCTTCGGGGGTGAGGTGCGCAAGCTCGGTCGCTTCCCGCCGCACCCGTTCCTGCTCCCGTGCTACGGACACGGCGTTGTGCTGCAGGGTCTCCCAGCGGCTACGGGCGCGAGCGCGGTCGGCGTCCGACGCCACCCGGGCGAGTTCCTCGCGAAGAGAACGGAGGAACGGAGTCGCGGCTGCGAAGAGCCGCATCTGAGCCCGGAACTCGTGCAGCGGGATCTCGGCGGCGATCGGATCGACGCCGACGATACAGATGAACGCCCCAGCCGCAGGCCCACCGTGCGCCGGTATCCAAGGCACATGGTGGTCCAGCACGATGACGACATCGGCTTCCGTGACGTCGGGGGCACCCAGCTGCGCTGGGTGTTCGGTGGGTAGGTTCATCCGGACCCGAGCGGTCCGAGCGCCGACGCCGAACTCTTCGCATAGCGCGGCGAGCTCACCGACGGCGCTCGGATCGTTACCCGCCCGCTCAGTGATGATCAACGGTCGCTCAGCGTCGAGTAACCGTCGCGCTATCAGGCGTATCGCCTCCTGGTCACCGCCTCCGTGTCGGGCTACCCCGAGATCGTCGGCGGTCACCACATCACCGAAGACATGGGTCTGGGCCAGGACCTCCGCCGGAATCGCCAGGTACACCGGGCCCTGCGGGGGTGTCAACGCGACCTGCAGCGCACGAGCGACGACCGTCCCGACTTCCTCGTGCGCCGCCACCTTGTAGTCCCATTTGGTGTACTGGCGGAAGATCGCACCCTGGTCCCACCGCTGCTGGTTCCAGAACGCCTGGCTCGTACGCCGCTCGGGATGGGTAGCCGGGTAGCCGCTGATCAGGAGCAACGGGTAGCCACCGCGCAAGGCGGTGTGCAGCTCGGCACCGAAGTTCAACGGGCCCAGATCGGCATGGGCGACCACCACAGCGGGTCGGCCGCTCACCATCGTCTCCCCCATCGCCGCGGCGATCGCGACGTGCTCGTGGGTGACCGGTGCGATCTCAGGGGTCGCCTCACCGCGCAGTCGAAGCCGGACGGCGGCCTCCTGCAGCGGCACGAGTTCTGAACCCGAGCAGAACCAGAGTCGTTCCATCCCGTGCGCGGCGAGGCATCGCAGCAGGAGTTCGGCCACGGCCGTGCCCCTGGGACCGATGCTGCCCAGCGTGTGCGACTGCGACACTTACCCTCCCGCTTCCTGCCGACACCGGTTGCCCCACCAACTGAAACAGTGTTTCATCTTGGTGGTGGCGTCAATCTTGACCGCCAGCAGCGGCGATGGGAAGGGTTCGCTCATATGTCAGCCAATTCGGTGCGACTGCGGCCAACAACAGGGCACGACTGTCCCGGGCCGCTTTCACCCAGTTCGAACGAGGCCAGCTCGATGCACGGGCTGGTTGTCGAGTGGATCGGCAGCAGGATCGCGAGCGGACACCTGACCGGCGTGCTGGATCTTGAAGACATCGCGCGACGCTTCCACGTCTCCCGTTCTCTGGTTCGGGAGTGCCTGCGCACACTCGCCGCAAAGGGCATGGTGCAGGCCCGTCGACGCACTGGCACTCGGGTCACGAACCCCGAGCAGTGGGCGGTGCTGGACGAACAGGTCATCCGGTGGCGGGCATCGGGGCCGTACCGTTTCGTCCAGTTGCAGGAGTCTCTCCAGCTTCGGCAGCGCGTGGAGCCGCTCGCGGCGCGTCTCATGGCCGAGCAGGGGACCGAGGCGGGGTTGGCCCGACTGCATCGGGCCGTCACGCAACTGGAGAAAGCCATCGCCGACGAGGACGAGAAGGCGGCGGTCGACGCCGACACAGCGTTCCACCGGGAGCTCTACCTCAGCTCGGGCAACGCGATGCTCGGCGGACTAGCGGGAATCGTCCACGCCTGCCTTCGTGTTCCCGACTTCGAGGGCCGACGCAAGTTTTCAATGGACACCGTGAACCGGCATCGCCGACTCGCCGAGCTGGTCGCCACCCGAGACGCCGACGGTGCCGAGCAGGCAGCCGAGCATCTGATGACCCTGTCGACCACCCTGTTCCTCAGGGCCTACGAGCACGTGCTCGAGCAGGCGGTATCGGGTCAGCCCGCTCACACCACCGGCCGGTAGCCACCGATACACCGGCCCCAGGCAGCTCATGGCCTCGCCACGCGGTTGATCTGACTTTATTGCGCTCGGGAAAGAGTCCTTCCCCACCGGCGGGTTCTCTGTTACGGTCCTCTTCTAGAACAGCGTTCCATTTTGCGGAACACGGAGGCTGGCGCATGAGCCCTCGACGGATACCGCACCGGCCCGGCGGTCATGACGCCGGTGCTGCCCCCTGGTCCGTCGTACGGCGCCTCCGCCCGCCCTTGCGGAAACCGACCTGAGCCACGCGCGCAGCTCAGGCACCACCACACCAGCTACCCATGCCCTTCACCGCAGCGTGAGGGAAGGATCCGGCCTCCACATCCCGGAGCCGGATGCGAGGCATGGGAGATCGCGTCGGTACTACGGGCGCCGGGAAAGGAGCCGGAATGACCCAGGACGTCGAAGCGCACATTGTCCACCTGCGCGAGCAGACGACGCGGTGGGCGGCGCGGAGCGTCGACGAACGCATCGAGGTTCTCAAGCGTTGGCACGCTGAGATCGCTCGACGGCGCGAGGATCTGGTGGCCGGACTAGCCAAGGACACCGGGCGGCTCGCGCTGTCGCAGATGGAGGTCGACGCGGTACTGTCGTCGATCGACCGGATGTCGGCCTGGGCTCCGGACGTACTGGGTGGACCCACCCGGCGCCCAAGCTCCGATCCCACCGTCGCCCTCGTCGGCGCCCCGGTGCCGTTGGGCGTGGTGGGAGTGATCTCTCCCTGGAACTTCCCACTCCAGCTCTCGTTGATCGACGCAGTTCCCGCACTCCTGGCCGGATGCGTGGTGATCGTCAAACCGAGCGAGGTCACCCCTACGTTCGTACCCACCCTGCGCGCCACCGTCGAAGCAGTACCAGAGCTGGCGGACGTTCTGGCGATCGTCGAAGGCGGGCCGGACGTGGGCGCGGAGCTGGTAGGGATGGTCGACGCGGTGTGCTTCACCGGAAGTGTGCGGACCGGACGGCTGGTGGCCGCCGCCGCGGCTCAACGCTTGATTCCCGCATTCCTGGAGCTGGGGGGCAAGGACGCCGCGATCGTGACCGCCACCGCCGACCTCGAGGTAGCCAGTTCCGCGATCCTGTGGGGGTCGACCGCCAACACCGGCCAGTCGTGCATGTCCCTAGAGCGGATCTACGTCGAGGCGCCGGTCGTCGACGAGTTCGTCCGGCTGCTGGTGGAGAAGGCCAAGAAGGTGACGCTAGCGCTGCCGGAACCAGCCGACGGCGACCTCGGTCCCTTCATCGACGATCGACAGGCAGACGTGGTGGCCGAGCACCTGGCCGATGCGGTGGCGAAGGGCGCCACGATCCGTTACGGCGGTGAGATCAAGACCCACGGCGGACGACGCTACCTTCGCCCGACCGTGGTGACCGGCGTCGACCACGGTATGACGCTCATGAAGCAGGAAACCTTCGGCCCCGTCATCCCCGTCATGGCGGTCGCCGACGTGGATGAAGCGGTGGCGCTCGCAAACGACACCGAGTACGGCCTGTCCGGCGCGGTCTTCGCCGAGCCGAAGCAGGCGGAAGAGATCGCTACCCGCATGCTCGCCGGCGGCATCAGCATCAACGACACCTGCCTGACCGGCCTGCTCCCTGAGGGCGAGAAACAAGCGTTCCGGTCGTCGGGTCTCGGCCCCAGCCGTATGGGTCCCGCGTCGCTGCGCCGGTTCCTGCGGCAGCGCGTGCTCCTAGTCCGGGAGAACCCGCAGATGCAGCCCTGGTGGTACGGCCCCTGAGCCACACCGGGGAAAGGATGGTCACGAGAAGAGAGGGACAGTATGAGCGCCTGGGAGGAAGTGTTCCCCATCCTGGCCAAGCACATGGGCGAATGGGAAGGTGAGTACGTCCACCTCGACCCTGACGGCCGCGAAATCGACCGTCACAAGTCGCACCTGAAGATGTGGGAGCCGGAGGACAAGTCCTACGACGTCATCCAGCGCAACACCTACACGTGGAGCGATGGCCGTCAGGAGGTCTACCAGTTCAACGGTGTGCTCAAAGGACGCGATGTCCACTTTGACAACGAGCGAATCACCGGTTACATGAACCAGTGGGACGACCAGGTCATTGTGCTTACCTGGACGTACAAGAGCCTCCTGAAGCCGGGCAACTACCTCTACGAGCTGATCCAGCTCAGCCGGGATGGCCAGCAGAAGGTCCGGACCTGGCACTGGATGGAGGACGACCGTCTGATCAAGCGGACGGTCATCAGGGAGCGGAAGGTCGCCTGAGGGCGACTCGGTTTCCGCGCCTCACCGATACGGTGAGCCGGGCTGCGTGACCGGACAGGGTCTGGGGCCTCACGATCTGCCACCTCCACTGATCGGACGAGGCCCCAGCAGCCCTGCCACCCCGACGGGCATCACCATCACCACGGTGAGAGCGCTGACGGCGTCGGCACGTCATTCTCACGCCTTCGAATCTGATAATCGGGGTCAAAGACACCAAATCGTCACACCGCAGGCTCGCGTAAGGCCGTCCCGCTGGGGGTACTAGCCCTCAGGGGTGACGGCCATGATTCACGGCGACGACGGACGGACCGCGACCCGGCGAGCCTCGCAGACGCTGGGCCGCTCGCGCGCGGGCGCGTGGTGGGCCGGAATGATCGTCGCAGCAGTCGTCCTCGTACTGCTGTTGATCTTCGTCGGTCAGAATAACCAGCCAGTGACCGTACGATTCCTGTGGCTCACCGGGCGCGTGCCGCTCGGTGTGGCCATGCTCCTGGCCGTCATCGTTGGCGTACTGACGGTGGCAATTCCCGGTTCCATCCGGATCCTGCAACTACGCCGGCTGGTCGCTGGCGGGACACGAACGCGCAGACCCACCCAGGACCGTGGTCCCGATTCCGGGGACCTTCGGCCATAGTGGGCGGCGAGCCCTCCGGCGATGCTTGAGTGGCAAGCAGTCAGGTCCGGGTACTGGAGGGTGGCGCAGTGATGATCTCCTTCATCGGCGAACACCACTAACGATCCACACCGACATCTGCTTACATAAGGGCAACCGGGAAGGAGAAGCTATGGTGACCCGCGTAGGGCCGCTCACCGAGGTCGAGTTGCGCAGTCTCGACGCGTACTGGCGGGCGGCGAACTACCTCACCGTGGGCCAGATCTATCTGCTGGACAATCCCCTGCTGCGGGAGCCCTTGCGGCCGGAGCACATCAAGCCGCGACTCCTCGGGCACTGGGGCACCAGCCCTGGACTCAACCTGATCTACGCCCACCTCAACCGGACCATCGTGGCCCGAGATCTCAACATGATCTACATTACGGGCCCCGGCCACGGCGGCCCGGCCCTGGTCGCCAACAGCTGGCTGGAGGGCACCTACAGCGAGCTGTACCCGTCGGTGAGTCTCGACGAAGCTGGCATGGCCCGGCTGTTCCGCCAGTTCTCCTTCCCCGGCGGCATACCGAGCCACGTGGCCCCCGAGGTCCCGGGCTCCATCCACGAAGGCGGCGAGCTCGGATACTCGTTGATGCACGCCTACGGCGCCGCGTTCGACAATCCCGACCTGATAGTGGCCTGTGTGGTAGGTGACGGTGAGGCGGAGACGGGGCCCTTGGCGGGCAGTTGGTTGTCCAACGTTTTCCTCAACCCTGCCCGCGACGGTGCGGTGTTGCCGATCCTCCACCTCAACGGGTACAAGATCGCCAGCCCGACGGTCCTGGCCCGCATCCCAGAAGAGGATCTGCTGGCGATGATGCGTGGGTTCGGGTACGAACCGATGGTGGTGGCCGGCGACGATGCCTTCGTGGTGCATCAGGCCCTGGCCGCTGCCTTGGACCGGGCGTTGGACGACATATCGGCGATCCAACAACGCGCCCGCGCCACCGGGGACGTCACTCGCCCTCGCTGGCCGATGATCATCCTGCGGACTCCGAAGGGCTGGACCGGCCCACGGGAGGCCGATGGTGTCGCCATCGAAGGCTCGTGGCGCTCCCACCAGGTGCCACTCAGCGACGTCCGCAACGACCCGGTGCACCTCGCCGCGCTCGAACAATGGCTGCGCAGCTACCGGCCCGAGGAGCTGTTCGACCCTACCGGGGCCCCGGTGGCGGAACTGCGGGCGCTACCACCGCGCGGCGAACGCCGGATGAGCGCCAATCCCCACGCCAACGGGGGCTCCCTGTTGCGCGACCTGGTGTTGCCCGACTTCCGCGAGTACGCGGTACCCGTCACCGCACCGGGCAAGCCGATCGCCGAGGCGACCCGGGTGGTGGGTGCCTGGGTCCGCGACGTGATCAAGATGAATCCGGACCGCTTCCGCCTGTTCGGGCCGGACGAGGTGTCCTCCAACCGGCTCGGGGCGGCCTTCGACGTCACCGACCGCGCCTTCGTGGCAGCTACCACGGCGGACGACACGAATCTGGCGCCGACCGGACGGGTGATGGAGGCGCTCTCTGAGCACTTGTGCCAGGGGTGGCTGGAGGGCTATCTCCTGACCGGCCGCCACGGGTTGTTCACCAGCTACGAGGCGTTCATCCACATCGTCGATTCGATGTTCAACCAACACGCCAAGTGGCTGAAGGTCAGCAATGGCATACCCTGGCGCCGCCCGATCGCCTCCTTGAACTACCTGCTCTCCAGCCACGTCTGGCGGCAGGACCACAATGGTTTCTCCCATCAGGATCCCGGCTTCATCGATCACGTCGTCAACAAGAAGGCCGAAGTGGTGCGGGTCTACCTACCACCGGACGCGAACACGCTGTTGTCCACGATGGACCATTGCTTGCGCAGTCGACAGTACGTCAACGTGGTCATCGCTGGCAAGCAGCCGCAGCCCACCTGGCTGAGCATGGACGAGGCGGTCCGTCACTGCGAGCGTGGTCTCGGCATCTGGGAGTGGGCCAGCACCGACCAGGGCAGCGAGCCAGACGTCGTGCTCGCCTGCTGCGGCGACGTACCGACCCTGGAGACCCTCGCCGCCGCCGACCTGTTGCGTCAGCACCTACCCGAGCTCAAGGTCCGGGTGGTCAACGTCGTCAACCTGATGCGATTGCAACCGCCTAGCGAGCACCCGCACGGCCTGCCGGACAGCCAGTTCGACACGGTGTTCACCAAGGACAAGCCGATCATCTTTGCGTTCCACGGCTACCCGTGGCTGATCCACCGTCTCACCTATCGGCGGACGAACCACCGGAACCTGCACGTGCGCGGGTACAAGGAGGAGGGCACCACCACGACCCCGTTCGACATGGTCATGCTCAACGACCTCGACCGCTACCACCTGGTCATCGACGTGATCGACTGGGTTCCAGGGCTGGGTCAGGCCGCGGCGCACCTTCGGCAGGCGATGGTGGACGCGCGCCAGGACTGCCGCGACTACACCCGGCGTTACGGGGAGGACGCGCCTCAGATCCGCGACTGGGTGTGGCCGGCGGCATGAAGGTTCTCGTCCTCAACAGCGGTTCCTCTTCGATCAAGTACCGGCTGTTCGATGGTGACCGCACCGTCGCCCGTGGTGTCGTGGAACGCATCGGCGAGCACGGCAGCGTCGCCGCCGACCACGTCGCGGCGGTGCGGCTGGTCACCGAGAAGCTGGGGCTCGGGAACGGCGACGATCGTCTGGACGCGATCGGCCACCGAGTGGTGCACGGTGGACTTCGCTTCACCGAGCCCACCTTGATCGACGACGAGGTGGTGGCAGAGGTCGAGGCGCTGGTGCCGCTGGCACCACTCCACAACCCGCCGAACCTCGCCGGTATCGCCGCCGCCCGGAAGCTGTGGCCGACGGTGCCCCAAGTGGCTGTCTTCGATACCGCGTTCCACCGCACCCTACCGCCGGCCGCGGCGACCTACGCCATCGACGTGGAGGTGGCGCGGCGATACGGGATCCACCGCTACGGGTTCCACGGCACCTCCCACGCGTACGTCTCCCGGCGGACCGCTGCCCGGCTCGGGCGGCCGATCGAAGCGGTCAACATCATCACGCTGCACTTGGGCAACGGCGCCAGCGCCGCCGCCGTCGCCGGTGGTCGCAGCGTCGCCACCTCGATGGGGCTCACCCCCTTGGAGGGCCTAGTGATGGGGACCCGCAGCGGGGACATCGACCCCGCGATCATCTTTCACCTGCGGCGCACCGCAGGCATGTCGGTGGACGACCTGGACGACCTGCTCAACCGCCGCTCCGGGCTGCGTGGTCTCGCGGGCCGCAACGACATGCGGGAAATTCTGGCGGCGCGGGCCACCGGTGATCCGGCCGCTGCTCTGGCGTTCGACGTCTACTGCCACCGCATCAAGAGTTACCTCGGCGCGTACTATGCGCTGCTCGGCCGAGTAGACGCGATCACCTTCACCGCTGGTGTCGGTGAACATGCGGCCGACATCCGGGCGGCAGCGTGCGAGGGTCTGGAGCGGCTCGGCATCGTCGTGGACCCAGAGCGCAACCACGCACCGGCCTTCGGCGAACGGCTGATCTCTCCGGACGACGCCGACGTCGCCGTGTGGGTCATCCCCACCGACGAAGAACTCGAAATCGCCACCCAGACCCAGGCGCTCCTGTCGCGGTGTTGAACATCGGCGCGGCGCGTGGCCTCCTTCCGGCCTACGCATACCTGGGCGGTTGTCGGGTAGGTGACCGGTCAGGCGCGACAGAGGAGGTCCGACATGGCGGGCAAGCTGGAAGGCGTCTCGGTGGCGTTCCTGGCCGCCCCGGAGGGTACCGAGCGGATCGAGCTCACCGAGCCGTGGGAGACCGTACGCCGTGAGAGCGGCACCCCGATGCTGGTGTCCACACAGCCAGGCGAGGTGACACTGTTCAACCATCTCGACCGGGACGGCACCATGCCGGTCGACGTGCCGATCGATCAGGCCCGCGTCGACGATTTCGACGCGCTGGTGCTCCCTGGCGGGGTGGCCAACCCCGACATCCTGCGCATGGATGGGCGCGCGGTCGCCTTCGTCCGCTCGTTCTTCGACCACGGCAAGCCGGTGGCGGTCATCTGCCACGGCCCCTGGACGTTGGTGGAGGCTGACGTCCTTCGCGACCGCATGATCACCTCATGGCCCAGCGTGCGAACCGACATCCGCAACGCGGGAGGAAACTGGGTCGATCAACAGGTCGCGATCTGTGAGAACGGACCGAACATCCTCATCAGCAGTCGCAATCCCGACGACCTGCCGGCGTTCTGTGGCGCGATCGCCGAGCACGTCAGTCGAGAAGTCGCCGGTACGCGTTAGATCGGTGGACGGCTAACCGTCACGACGGAAGGCGGCCAGAACCTGCTGAGCCACCTCCGCTGGCGTCGCCACGCTCACGTCGAGACTGAGGTCAGCTACGGAGCGGAACCATCGCTCGCGCCGCTGGTACTGGGCGGCGAGCATCTTCTGGAGGTCGGCATCGTAGTGCGGACGGTGCTCCCCGTCGCGCATGCGTTGAGCGAGCACCCAGGTGGGTGCGTGCAGCCAGACCACGAAGGATGAGGCGAGGGCAGCGCGGGTGGTGGGGTCGTCGACCACACTCGCCGCCGCGGCGATCACCGGCGGTGGCTGCTCGGCGAGCGCCTCACGCACGTGACGCGCCTCCCGTTCGTGCAGCGCCGCCACCCCATCACGGGTGACCTGTTCGGCCGCGGTGAGTCCGTACCGCTCGAACAGGTCCTGATCGCTGTCGCGCAAGGACCTCCCGAGCGCGTCGGCGATGCGCCGCGCCGCGCTCGTCTTGCCCGCCCCCATGAGCCCGACCAGCACCACTGGGCGGTCTGGCCAGCCCCCTGCGTCACCATGCGTGGGCACTCCCGGTTCCGCCTCAGGCGACCTGTCTGGCACGGTGGTCACGACGAGACACGGTATTCACGGGCGACTCCTTGACGTATTCATCTCCCCCACCGTATCCGCTGTCACCGGCAGCCAACCGAACGCGTACGACGATCATCTACCGCGCGAGTCGGCGTGGTCACTTCCCGACCCGGGAGACGAGAACCGTGACGGCGGATGCGGCCACCAGGCCCACCAGGGCAGCGTTGCCGAATCCTGCTTGGCCCTCCACAGCGACCCAGCCGGTCCCAGCGCTGAAGATTACCGACCAGGTGACGAACAGCCAGAAGTTCCGGCTCTTCAGCATCGTGATCCTTTCGCGCCACGGCACGGACGGCGGGTGCGTGCGGCTAGATCAGCCGCACGTACGCTATCAGTGGCTCAGATTGCGGTTGGCGCAGCCCACCGGTTTTGGGAGGAAAAGGAGAGTTTCTGGCGGTGCGTGACCCACATGAGCTGTACGAGTTCGCCACGGAGTTACCCACCGACCTTGGCGAGCCAGTGCTCCTGCAAGCGCTTACCGGATTCGTCGACGCAGGCGCGGCCACTCGGATCGCACGAGACCACCTGCTCTCACGCCCCAACTCGACGGTGCTGGTGCGCTTCGACCTCGACCAGCTGCTCGACTACCGATCCCGCCGCCCGACCATGCTCTTCGTCGAAGACCACTGGGAGTCCTACGAAGAGGAAACTCTCGCCATCCATCTCCTCCGGGACGAGCGGAACACACCCTTCCTGATGCTCGCCGGGCCGGAGCCGGACTACCAGTGGGAGCGGTTCATCGCGGCGGTGACGTCACTGGTGCGACGCTTGGGGGTGCGTTGCACCGTCGGGCTGACCGCCATCCCGATGGCGGTGCCCCACACTCGCCCGCTGGGGCTCACCGCCCACGGCACCCGCCGCGACCTGATTGCCGGCCACCGTCCCTGGCTGCAACAGGTACAGGTCCCGGCGAGCGCCGGCAACCTGCTCGAGTACCGCCTGGGTCAAGCCGGCCTCGATGCGATCGGCTTCGCCGTACACGTCCCGCACTACCTAGCTCAAAGCGACTATCCAGCGGCAGCCGAGACGCTCCTGACCGAGGTCGCGCGCGTCACCGGTCTGTCCCTGCACACCGACGACCTACGCCGGGCGGCCGAGCAGGTACGCACCGCGGTCGACAGCCAGGTAGCCAAAGCCTCTGAGATCGCCGCTCACGTGCGCACTCTCGAGGAACAGTACGATGCGCTCATGCAGTCCCGACATCCCCAGGGCCTCTTCGACCTCACCGATCTACCCACAGCCGATGAGCTGGGCGCCGATCTGGAACGCTTCCTGGCCGAACAGTCGAAGCCGGGCGACGGACCCCACACATGAACCTCCCGGCGTCACCCGGGGAGGAGCTGTGGCGTACCCGACCTCCCTTCTCCGCTAGCGATGGACCGCTGGCCCGTCTCGTGGGCCGCCGACTCCTCGCTTTCCTGCGGGTCGAGGTGGCTGGCGGCGTGGTCCTGCTGGTCGCCACCGCGGCCGCGCTGTTGCTCGCCAACAGTCCGGCGGCGGGTTGGTACGAGTCGTTGTGGGCGACCCGGCTCGAGTTCACCGTCGGCTCCCTCCATCTCGCTGGCGACCTGCGCCACTGGGTCAACGACGCGCTCATGGCGATCTTCTTCTTGGTCGTCGGCATGGAGATCAAGTACGAGATCGTCAACGGCCATTTGCGCGACCCGCGCTCGGCGGCCGTGCCGATCGCGGCGGCGATCGGCGGCATGGTCGCCCCGGCAGCGATCTACGCCGCGTTCAACGCCGGCGGCGCAGGCGCCGCGGGATGGGGCGTGCCGATGGCGACCGACATCGCCTTCGCGGTCGGGGTGCTGGCGCTGCTCGGCCGGCGCATTCCGTCTCCGGCGAGGGTCTTCTTGCTCACCTTGGCCATCGTCGACGACATCGGTGCGATCAGTGTCATCGCCATCTTCTACACCCAGAACCTCGCGCTGGACTGGCTCGCCGTGGCCGGTGCCGGCGTCGTCGCCGTACTCATGCTGAGGGCGCTGAGGGTCTGGAGCGTGCCGGCGTACCTGGCGGTCGGTGCCGGGGTGTGGCTGGCGACGTACCAGTCCGGAGTCCACGCCACCATCGCGGGGGTGGTTCTGGGCCTGATCACACCGGCGCGCCCGCTGCTCCGCCAAGATCGGGTCCGTGAGGTGCTACGCAACGGTGGCCCAGTGCCCTTCGACGTCGAACGCTGGCGCCACTACCGGTTCGTCATCGGCGAATCGGTGTCGGTCTCCGAGCGCTTGCAGCACACTCTCCACCCGTGGAGCAGCTTCGTCGTGCTTCCGATCTTCGCACTCGCCAACGCCGGGATCGATCTACGCAGTGGAGCACTCAACGACGTGCTGACCTCACCCGTGACCGCCGGGGTAGCCCTCGGCTTGGTGGTGGGCAAGATCATTGGGATTGCCGCCACCTCGTGGCTGGTGGTGCGACTCAAACTGGGTCGGCTACCGGCGGGTGTGGGTTGGAGCACCCTCCTCGGTCTCGGCGCACTGGGTGGTATCGGATTCACAGTGGCGCTGTTCATCGCAGGCTTGGCGTTCCCCGGTGCGGTGGACCTGGCAGCCGACGCGAAGATCGGCATCCTCGTCGGCTCGACGGTCGCCGCGGTGGTCGGCTTGGCGTTGCTATGGGTGGGCGCTACCCGCCGGTCCGCCTCGGTCGCCGTGGATGACGCGCCGGCCGCATCGCCGGCGCCTGTCGACCCCGCTAACCTGGGGAACTAG
>CAYTMR010000003.1:0-60893 GCA_964438855.1 uncultured Micromonosporaceae bacterium | reverse complement strand
ACGACTGTGGACGGTTGAGGATGTAGCGGATTACCTCAGGGTGCCGGTCGCCACGCTCTACCAGTGGCGCTACCGCCGGATTGGTCCTCGGGCAAGCCGGGTCGGCCGGCACCTGCGCTATGACCCTGCCGAGGTGCGGGCCTGGGTAGAGAGGCAGGCGGCCTAGATGCCGGTTGATGACCTCTGGTACCTGAGGGAGCGCGGTCCGGACGGGAAACGACTGCCGTCGAAACGACATGGTCAGGGCAAGCGGTGGCGTGTCCGTTTCATCGATGCGTCTGGTCGTCCGAGTACCCGGTTCTTCGAGCGGAAAGCCGATGCTGATGCCTTCGATACTCGGGTGCGTGCCGGCGTGGTACCGGAGTCGAAGGTCAATCAGGCTGACCGGCATCTCTCGTTCCGTGAGTACGGCGAGCGGTGGCGGTTGTCGCGCGAGGTCGCCTGGGCGGTAGACACCCGCCGGCGGGTGGAGTCCAACCTTCGCTGTCATCTCTACCCGGAGTTCGGCAACCTGCCGGTGCGCTCGATCACCCTTACCCAGGTGTTGGAATGGCTGTCGCGGCGGCTGGCTCAGGACACGCCGAAGTCCTCGCTCCGGCTGTACTTCGAGCTGTTCGACGCTGTGATGTCGGCGGCCGTCACCGACAGGGTGATCTCGGAGAATCCCTGCGACGGGGTGAAGCTGAGTCAGGTTCTGCGTGGGCTGTCACGGGCTCCGAAGTGGGTACCGACGGAAGGTGAAGTGCTGGCACTGCTCGAAGCGGTGCCGGCCCGCTACCGGGCGGCTGTCTGGCTGGGTGCCGGTCAGGGCTGCCGGCTGGGTGAGGTCCTGGGCGTAGAGTTCGGGCCGCGGTGCATCGATTGGGAGCGGGCAGAGCTGCACGTGGTCCAGCAACTGCGCTACTCGCCTAAGGCGTACGGCGGCTTCTACCTCAGCGAGCCGAAGGCGGGCTCGTCCGGGACGGTCGACCTGGACCCGGTGGTGAGCGAGGTACTGGCTGAGCATGTTCGGCAGTTCCCACCGGTTGAGGTGGAGCTGGTCGACATCACCTCCGGTGACCCGGTGCGGCGGCTGGTGCCGCTGCTGTTCACCACGACCCACGGCAACCCGTTCACGGACCGCACCTGGTCCCGGGAGTGGGCCCGGTGGCGGGATGCGGCCGGCTGGCCGAAGCAGCACGGCACGTTCCACGCGCTGCGGCACTTCTTCGCCACCACGTTGATCACGAATCACGTGGAACCGCAGGAAGTCCAGCGACTGCTACGGCACCGGACACTCCGGATCACTCTGGAGACGTACGTGCACTGGTGGCCGAAGCGGCAACGGCGACGCGGGGTCGTCGGTGGAATGCTGCGGCACGGTATGACGCACGGCTCACCGACTCAAGATCAGGACTGAGTTGTACTGAGATTGTCGTACTGGATCTTGGTGGAACGTATGCCCTGGTCAGGACGTCAGGTGGTGGAGCCGAGGGGACTTGAACCCCTAACCCCCGCCTTGCAAAGGCGGTGCTCTGCCAGTTGAGCTACGACCCCGTCACCGAGCCCGCGTGTGAGGGAGCTGCTCGGCCCGGCGAGCGGTGAAGGTCAGCGAAGGTCAGGAGCAGTGGTGGCCTCGTGCCACAGCGCCCGTTCGTCGTTCGCTGACTTGATCTTCTTGGCGATGAGCGCAGCCGCGCCTACCACGGCGGCGACCACGATCAGCTTCTTCCACATGGAGCGCACCTCACATAAGCGGGAGTGGGGCTAGCTGGAATCGAACCAGCGACCTCAGAGTTATCAGCTCTGCGCTCTAACCGACTGAGCTATAGCCCCTCGCGACCGCCGAGCAAGATTACCGTACCGGTCGCCAGAACCCAAGTCGGACCCACCCCCCATCTTCCGGGCCGACCGCCGGATGCGCCACCCTGAGGGGTGGCGCGCGGCCACAAGCAGCCACCGGCGTAGTCGTCCGGGTGCGGGGGTCAGTCCCGTTCGGCCAGGGTGACCTCCACTCCCCCGACCAGGTCGGCACAGACGTTGTAGATGAACGCGCTGAGAGTCGCCAGCGCGGTGAAAAGCACCACGTTGATCGCCCCGAACAGGGCGGAAGTGCCGATGACGAACCGGGCGGTGATCTGGAAAGCGCCTTCGCTGGCGCCGCCCGACTCCAGCAGGTCGGCCAGGGTGCTGTTGACGCTGGCGAACACGCCCATGCTGTCCAACGCCAGGTAGAGCACGGACGCGGCGACGACCACCACGATGAACAGCACCAGCGACACGGCGAACGAGAACTTCATCACCGACCAGGGGTCGATGCGCTTGATCGCCAACCGAGCCCGACGCGGGCCGCGGGGAGACGCGGCGGGGCGGGCCGGCGGCGTGGCCACCTTCGCTGTCCCCGTCGCAGTCCCGCCGATCGGGCGTACCGTCACGCCGGTGGTTCGAGGCGGAGCGGAGACCGACGCGGAGGCGGTGACCAAGGGATACGCCCCGCTGGGCGAGACCCGGATACCTCCCGCGGGTACGGCCACCCCGGCCGGCACCCGCCGCGTCGCCTCCGAGTCGTCGTCCGCGAGGCTCATCGGCGGCGGCGACATGCCCGGTGGGCGGGTGTACGTGGGCTTCTCCGCCCCGGACAGCTCTGGGGAGAGCCGAAGGCCGCCGCTGGGAGCCGCCTCACCCGAGTCAGCGCTGGGCACGCTCGCCCGCCCCACCGCCTGGCCATCCGCGTTCGCGTCAGCGCTGGGCGTGGCCTCCCCCGTGGCCTCCTCTGCGGGGCGACCCTTGGCCTGCGAGGCGGCGTGATCGTCGGCGGCCGACCCCGCCTCGACCTCGTCGGGCGACGTCCCCGTGGTGGCCGTTGTCTCCGTCATCACGCTATTCCTGTTCGTCCGGTTCGTCGGCGTTCCTAGCGATCGCCACGAGGGTTACACCCTCGGGCAGGTTCATCAGCTTGACACCCATTGTGTTCCGATCGCGCGTGCGGCGCACGGGCTTCACGGGAGTCCGCATGACTCCACCAGTACTGGTGATCGCGAAGAGTTCATCATCCGGGTGGATCACCACTGCACCCACCAGCGCACCCCGGCGCTCTGTGATCTTGGCGGTGAGGACTCCCTTTCCGCCGCGGCCCTGAACCGGGTACTCCTCGATCGGAGTCCGCTTCGCGTATCCGCCGTCGGTCGCCACCAGGACATCCATACCCTCACGCACCACCTCGATCGCGAGCAGCTCGTCCGAGTCGGAGAACCGCATGCCGATCACCCCGGAGGTGGCGCGGCCCATCGGGCGAAGGACGTCGTCGGTGGCCTTGAACCGGATGGCCTGTGCCTGTCGACTCACCAGCAGCAGGTCGTCCTCCGGGCCGATCAGCTGTGCGCCGACCAGCTCGTCACCGTCGCGCAAGTTGATCGCGATGATGCCGCCGCTGCGGTTGGAGTCGAACTCGGCCAGAGCGGTCTTCTTGACCAGGCCCTTCTTCGTGGCCAGGACCAGGTAAGGAGCCGCCTGGTAGTCCGGGATCCGGATCACCTGGGCGATGTGCTCGTCCGGCTGGAAAGCCAGCAGGTTCGCCACGTGCTGACCACGCGCGGCACGGCTGGCCTCGGGCAGCTCGTACGCCTTGGCCCGGTAGACCCGGCCCTTGTTGGTGAAGAACAAGATCCAGTCGTGCGTCGAGCACACGAAGAAGTGGCTGACGATGTCGTCCTGGCGCAGCTGGGCGCCGGTAACCCCCTTGCCACCCCGCCGCTGGGACCGGTAGAGGTCCGCCCGGGTCCGCTTCGCGTACCCGGTGCGGGTGATGGTGACCACCACGTCCTCACGCGCGATGAGGTCCTCCATCGAGACCTCACCCTCAAACGGGACGATCTTGGTCCGCCGGTCGTCACCGTACCGCTCGACGATCTCCTGGATCTCCTCGGAGACGATCGCCCGCTGCCGAGACGGCTTGGCGAGGATGTCCTTCAAATCGGCGATCTTCAGCTCGATCTCGGCCAGCTCGTCGATGATCTTTTGGCGTTCGAGGGCGGCGAGCCGGCGCAGCTGCATGTCGAGGATCGCGGTGGCCTGCACCTCGTCGATGTCGAGCAGCTGGATCAGGCCGGAGCGCGCGTCCTCCACGGTCGGCGACCGCCGGATCAACGCGATCACCTCGTCCAGCATGTCCAGCGCCTTCACCAGACCGCGCAGGATGTGGGCGCGCTCCTCGGCCTTGCGCAGCCGGTACTGGGTCCGCCGCCGGATGACCTCCACCTGGTGGTCGACGTAGTGCCGGACGAACTGGGCCAGGTTGAGCGTCCGCGGAACCCCGTCGACCAGCGCCAGCATGTTGGCGCCGAAGGTGTCCTGCAGCTGGGTGTGCTTGTAGAGGTTGTTGATGACGACCTTGGCGACCGCGTCGCGCTTGAGCACCAGCACCAGGCGCATACCGGTACGCCCGGAGGACTCGTCGCGGATGTCGGCGATCCCGGCCAGCTTGCCGTCCTTGACCAGCTCGGCGATCCGCTCCGCCAGGTTGTCCGGGTTCACCTGGTACGGCAGCTGGCTGACCACGATCAGCGAGCGGCCCTTGCGGTCCTGCTCGACGTCGACGACCGCCCGCATCCGGATCGCTCCCCGCCCGGTGCGGTAGGCGTCATGGATGCCGGAAGTGCCGACGATGAGGCCGTACGTGGGGAAGTCCGGACCCTTGACGATCTTCAGAAGGGCGTCGAGCGTGGTGCTCTCGTCGGCGTCCGGATTCTCCAGGCACCACTGCACCGCGGCCCCGATCTCCCGCAGGTTGTGCGGCGGGATCTTCGTGGCCATGCCGACCGCGATCCCCTCCGACCCGTTCACCAACAGGTTGGGGAACCGTGACGGCATGACGGTCGGCTCCTGTGCCCGGCCGTCGTAGTTCGGCACGAAGTCCACAGTGTCCTGGTCGATGTCCCGCAGCATCTCCATCGCCAGCGGGTCCAACCGAGCCTCGGTGTACCGCATGGCGGCCGGCGGGTCGTTACCCGGAGAGCCAAAGTTGCCGTTGCCGTCGACCAGCGGGTAGCGCAGCGACCACGGCTGCGCCATCCGCACCAGCGCGTCGTAGATGGAGGCATCACCGTGCGGGTGGAACTGCCCCATCACGTCACCGACCACCCGGGAGCACTTGACGTACCCGCGCTCGGGCCGGTAACCGCTGTCGTACATCGCGTACAAGATCTTGCGGTGAACCGGCTTGAGGCCGTCCCGTACGTCCGGCAACGCCCGACTCACGATCACGCTCATGGCGTAGTCGAGATACGAGCGCTGCATCTCGACCTCGAGGCCGACCGGCACGACACGGCTACGGCTCGTGCCGGGGACAACCTCGTCCGGCTCCTGACCGGCAGGGCGCTCAGGATCTGTCACTGTCCATCCTCACTAGTGTCCGTGCCCACGGGGGCGGGAAGCCTTCGGTGATGGGGGAAGGGCGCTCAGATGTCCAGGAACCGGACGTCCTTGGCGTTGCGCTGAATGAAGGCGCGCCGGGCCTCCACATCCTCTCCCATCAACACGCTGAACAGCTCGTCCGCGGTCGCCGCGTCGTCCAATGTGACCTGACGGAGGGTGCGGGTAGCGGGGTTCATCGTGGTTTCCCACAGCTCCGTGTAGTTCATCTCGCCCAGGCCCTTGAACCGCTGGATGTCGTCCGGCCGGGCGTTCGGCTTCTGTTGCTGCCGCAAGGCGATCAGCCCGTCCCGCTCCCGGTCCGAGTAGGCGTACTGGACGTCGTCGCCCTTCTTGTTCCACTTGAGTTTGTAGAGCGGCGGGGCTGCGAGGTAGACGTGTCCCAGCTCCACCAGCGGGCGCATGAACCTGAACAGCAGAGTCAGCAGCAGCGTCTGAATGTGCTGGCCATCCACGTCGGCGTCCGCCATCAGGATCACCTTGTGGTAGCGCAGCTTCTCGATGTCGAAGTCGTCGTGGATGCCAGTGCCCAGCGCGGTGATGATCGCCTGTACCTCGTTGTTCTTGAGGATCTTGTCGATCCGGGCCTTCTCGACATTGAGAATCTTGCCGCGGATCGGAAGGATCGCCTGAGTCTGCGGGTTGCGCCCCTGCTTGGCCGAGCCACCCGCTGAGTCACCCTCGACGATGAACAGCTCGCTCTCCCGCGGATCGGTGGACTGGCAGTCGGCGAGCTTGCCCGGCATGGAACCGGACTCCAGCAGCGACTTACGCCGCGCCAACTTGCGGGCCTGCGCCGCCGCCACCCGCGCCCGCGCCGCCTGCGACGCCTTGGCGATGATGACCTTCGCTTCGCTCGGGTTGCGCTCCAGCCAGTCCGACAACCAGTCGTTGCAGACCTTCTGCACGAACCCCCGGACCTCGGTGTTGCCGAGCTTGGTCTTGGTCTGCCCCTCAAACTGCGGGTTGGCCAACTTGACCGAGATGATCGCGGCCAAGCCTTCGCGGATGTCCTCGCCGGTGAGCTTCTCGTTGTTCTTCAGCAGTTTCTTGTCCGTGCCGTACTTGTTGACCACGCTGGTCAACGAGGCCCGGAAGCCCTCCTCGTGCGTGCCGCCCTCGTGGGTGTTGATGGTGTTCGCGAAGGTGTAGACCGACTCGCCGTACGACTCGTTCCACTGCATCGCGACCTCGACCGCCATGCCTTCACCCTCGGCCCCGAACTCGATGACCGACCGGTGGATGGGGTTCTTGGTTTGGTTGAGGTGCCGTACGAAGTCGGCGATGCCTCCCTTGTAGAGGTAGGTGACCTGGCGCGGCTCGCCGTCCTCCTCCACCGTGCGCTCGTCACGGACGTGGATTCTCAGCCCACGGTTGAGGAATGCCATCTCCTGCAAGCGGCGGCTGATCGTCTCGAAGGAGAAATTGGTGGTCTCGAAGATCTCCGGGTCGGGCCAGAACGCCACCGACGAACCGGTCCGGTCAGTGGGCTCCCCCTTGTGCAACGGTCCCGGCTTGGAGTGCTGGTAGGACTGGCGCCACACGTAGCCGTCCTTGTGAATCTCGATCTCCATCCGGGTGGAGAGGGCGTTCACCACCGACACGCCGACACCGTGCAGACCGCCGGACACGGCGTACGCCTTGCCGTCGAACTTTCCTCCGGCGTGCAGCGTGGTCAGCGCCACCTCCACGCCTGGCTTCTTCAGCTTCGGGTGCAAGTCCACCGGGATGCCTCGACCGTTGTCCGTCACCCGCACCCCGCCGTCGGCGAGCAGAACCACCTCGATGGTGTCGCAGAAGCCGGCCAGGGCCTCGTCCACCGCGTTGTCCACCACCTCCTGCACGAGGTGATGCAGACCACGCTCACCGGTGGAGCCGATGTACATGCCCGGACGCTTCCGGACCGCCTCCAAGCCCTCCAGGACGGTCAGTGAGCCAGCGGTGTAACTCTGCTTCTTCGATGCTGCCACCCTGTGTACTCCCCTTCTCCGCCGCGCGGTGCGGGCCCGCCGATCGACGACGACGCAGACGCGGTGTTGTCTCCACAGCGCCCACCCCCTGGCGCGGCGAGAGGGGGTGCAGGGCCCGGCGCGGGCCTCCTCGGCCCTTCTCGATCCTACTGTGCCGTGGTGACACCAGCGGCACACGGCACCCCGTACAGGCGCCTGGTTTGGCTACCAACGGCCGAATACCGGCTTCGTGATCCCCTCCACACAAGGCTGGTCTGACAGACGCTCAGAGAGGCCTGCGCCTGGTGGGGGTGCGGTTGTACCCGGATGGCATGGATGCGGCCCTTCGACGCTCGCGCGCCCCCTGGTGGGTACCGTACCCTCCACCCGAATGTGAGGGAGTGAACACAATGGGGCTGGACAACGTCGCCGTCGCGTGGCCGCGTACGGGCAGCTTCTATGAACCGGTTCCGTCGGCGGAGTTCGCCGACTTCGCCGAAGTCGCGGAGGCGCCTGGCACCCCCGCTGCGACCGCCGCGCTGGCCGGTCAGATCGCCCAGACCGCCACGGTCCGGGCGAATGCGTACACCCAGCTGGTGGACCTGCTGCTCGGACTCGACGGTGTACTTCACGCCACCGACTCGACCGCCGAGGAAGAAGACCCGGTGATCGATCCGGACGGCTGCGCCTGGATCGCCGGTGGGCTGGAACGGTTCGTGGCCAGCCACGAACCCGTCGGCGACACCGTCACCTTCGAATCGGTCGCCGAGGTCCTACGCAAAGCGCTCGCCAACAGCAGGCTCGCCGACAGTCAGCTGCGCTGGCTGGAAGGGCGACTCGATGCGCTACGGGATCCACAGGGCGTCGGCCCGCAGTGGCGCTATCCGCTCTCTGAACTATCGGTGTTGGCCCGGTTCTATCGCCGCTGCGCCGACCGGGGCTTCGCCGTCTACGCCCGCACCGATAGCTAGAAAAGCGGCCCCGGCACGCCGAAGCGCCTGGCGCCACGACGATCCAGGCGCACGTCAACCGTAGGTGTCACGTGGGCCGCGGCCGCGAATCCGGCGCGGCCCACGGCTCCAGGACGGCGCTGCCGGGCCGTGGATCCGCAGGCGAGTGACGACGTCGTGGCCGACCGCGGCGGCGATCTGCTTGAGCAACGATCCCGCCAGCAGCCGCAGCTGGGTCGCCCAGGCGGTCGAGGAGGCCTCGAGCGTCAACTCGCCGTCCTCCAGCTTGACCGGGCGGCAGTGCTGGGCCACCTCAGGGCCCACCACGCACTCCCACGCCCCGAACAGCCTCGCCTCCGCTGCCGGGCGCTCCCACCCCCGGTCCCGTACGAGCTGGGCCAGCAGAGTGCCGAACAGCTGCGGATCACGAGGGTCAGGTCCCGGCCCTGACCAGCCACCGCGTTGGCCGACGCGGCGGCGACCACGCGCGGCACCGCCCTTGTCCGTACCCTTGGCACGCCCGGCGCCTGTCGCGGCTCGTCGCCGGGCCTTCGCGGCGTCGAGCATCGCCCGGGCCAGCGCCGGGCCCTTCGGCGCACCCTGCGGCGAGTCATCCACGGCTGGCGTGGGCGGTGGGCCATCGCCGGGCGGGTGTGGCTCAGACACGCTTCACCTCCCCGGCCGTCACCTCGAACCGGGCCCCCTCCAGAGATGCCGGTACGTCCGCGGCGACCGCGCAGGTCACCAGGGTCTGACCAGCACCCGCGATCGCCCGGGCCAGCCGCTCCCGTCGTCCGACGTCGAGTTCGGCGAAGACGTCGTCGAGCACGAGCACCGGGTCCACCCCATCGGAGCGCAGCAGCTCGTACCCTGCCAGCCGGAGCGCCACCGCGTAGGACCAGGTCTCGCCGTGGCTGGCGTACCCCTTGACCGGAAGGTCGGCGAGGGTGAGCGTGAGGTCGTCACGATGCGGGCCCACCAGTGTCATTCCGCGTTCCAGCTCGGCGGTACGGGCGGCGGCGAGCGCCTCGGCCAACGCCCGCTCCAGCTCGGCCCGCGCGGCGGGCGGCGGATCGGGCAGTGAGCAGCGGTAGGTCATCGCGGCACCGCCGGCCACGCCCGCGACCGTGTCGTAGCCTGCGGCTACGTGCGGCGCCAGCTCCGCCACCAGCTCCATCCGAGCGGCGATCAGCTCCGCACCGTGCGCGGCCAGGTGCGCGTCCCAGGCTTCTAGAGTGGACAGATCTGCGGTACCGCCGGCTTTACGGGCCAAGAAAGCGGTGCGAAGCAAGGCGTTGCGCTGCTTCAGCACTCGGTCGTAGTCGGCGCACACCGCCGCGTACCGCGGCTGCCGGGCGATCAGCAGCTCGTCCAGGTAACGCCGGCGTACCGCCGGTTCTCCCCGCACCAGCTCCAGATCCTCCGGCGCGAACAGGACCAGCCGTAGCGCCCCGATCACGTCTCGCGCCCGGCGTACCGGGGAGCGCCCCAGCCGGGCCCGGTTGGCCTTGCCCGGCACCAGTTCTAGCTCCACCAGCAGCTCCCGGCCACCTTGGACAATCACACACCGGATCACCGCTGAGCGGGCACCGGCGCGCACCAGCGGGACGTCGGTGGCGACCCGGTGACTAGTGAGCGTGGCGACGTATCCGAGCGCCTCCACCAGGTTGGTCTTGCCCACCCCGTTAGCTCCCACCAGCACGCTCACCCCGGGTGGGAAGTCGACCTCCGCCCGGGGGTATGAACGGAAATCGACCAGCTCCAACCGACGTACGTGCACGGCTATCCGGCTTCGACTCGATGACCACCGAACCGCTGGCGTAGCGCCGCGACCGCCTTCAGAGCGGGCGCGTCCGCCTGCCGGGAGGCGAACCGGGCGAACAACGCCGCGGTGATGACATGCGCCGGCACCCCCATGCGGACGGCCTCGTCCACCGTCCACCGGCCCTCCCCGGTGTCCTCGGCGTAGCCGGGCACCGCTGCCAGTCGAGGGTCCTCCGCCAGCGCCTGACAGAGCAGGTCGAGCAGCCAGGAGCGGACGACGCTACCGCTACGCCACGCCTGCAGGACACCCGGCACGTCCTCGATCAGCTCGGAGCGAGACAGCAACTCGTAACCCTCACCGTAGGCCTGCATGAGTGCGTACTCGACCCCGTTGTGGATCATCTTGGCGTAGTGCCCGGCTCCCACTCCGCCGGCGTGGACGAAACCGCCTTCCTTAGGGCGCAGCGCGTCGAAGATCGGTTGGCAGCGAGCTACGTCCGAGGCGGCACCGCCCACCATGAGCGCGTACCCCTGCTCGCGTCCCCAGATCCCACCGGAGACCCCGACGTCGAGGTATCCGACACCGCGTTCGGCCAGCCGGCGTGCGCGTGGCCCATCCTCCGTGAACGGCGAATTGCCCCCGTCCACCACCAGGTCGCCAGCGCTGAGGTGGTCGGCCAGCTCCTCGATCGTCGGTGAGGTCACCGCGGCCGGAAGCATCATCCACACCACTCGGGGCACCGTGAGCCGGGCGACGAGATCGGCCAGATCGGCGGTGTCGGACCGGGCAGGGTCTCGGTCGTAGGTAAGCACCTCGTGCCCTGCGGCCCGCAGGCGGTCACGCATGTTCCCGCCCATCCGGCCGACCCCCACCAGGCCGAGTTGCATCCGTCCCCCAGTCGTGATCGTTCAGCGCATGACCCGCACCGGCTGGATCAGGTAGCGGTAACCGGGGCTGACCTCCCCGTCCTCATTGGCCGGGGCCAGCACCACCGGCTTGCCCGGCTCCACGAACGAGAACGCCGCCGTCGGCGCGTCTAGTGCATTGACCCCGTCCAGCAGGTACTGCGGGTTGAAGGCGAGCGTCATCGCTTCCGCGCCTTCGTACGTCGCCTCCATCGCCTCGCTGGCCCGAGCCTCCTCGGTGCCGCCGGCCTCCACCACCAGACCTTCGTCGCTGAAGGCCAGCCAGACCGGGCTGGTCCGGTCGGCCACCAGCGAGACCCGCCGCACCACCTCGACGAGTGCGGCAGTCGGCACCCGGGCCTCGGCGTTGATGGTGGTGGGGAAGAGGTTGCGCACCGGTGGGTAGTTGGCGCCGTCGAGTAGTCGGCTCGTGGTCCGCCGGTCACCCACGTCCCCGGAGCGTTCCACCGCGAAACCGATCATCCCGTCTCCGGCTCCAGCGGTGCCGAGCGCCAGGATCAGATCACCTCCGAGCGCGCCGAGGGTCTTGGCGGTGTCGGCGAGGGTGCGGGCCGGGATGAGTGCGTTCGCGCTCACCTGTGGGTCGTCGGGCTGCCACTCGATCTCGCGGACCGCCAGCCGGTAGCGGTCGGTGGCGAGCAGCGCCAGGTTCGACCCTTTGAGCTCGAGCCGCACCCCGGTCATCATCGGCAGCGATTCGTCTTTGCCGGCGGCGAAGGCCACCTGGGCGACGGCCGCGGCGAACGTCGCGGCGTCGACCGTGCCGGCGCGCTCCGGCAGCGTGGGCAGAGTGGGGTAGTCCTCCACCGGCATCGTCGGCAGGGTGAACCGGGCGCTGCCGCAGATCAGCTCCAAGTGGGCGTCGACCGCAGCGATCTCCACCGGCTTGCTCGGCAGCGCCTTGGTGATCTCGGCCAGGAGTCGGCCAGAGACCAGAGCGGCGCCGTCCGCGTCGGCGTGCACCGGCACCTCGGCCTGACTGGAGACCTCGTAGTCGAAGCCCGACAGCTGCAATACCCCGTCAGCAACCCGCAGCATCGCTCCGGCCAACACCGGCACCGATGGGCGAGCCGGCAGCCCTTTCGCGGTCCAGGCGACCGCGTCGGCCAGCGCATCGCGCTCAACTCGGAACTTCATGCTCCCTGCCTCCTGCGGATTGGGTGCTGGCGGGATGTGACGTCACGTGGCAGCACGCGGATCGCGCACTATCCCATCGCACTGTATGGCCTTCCGGCTCGCGATGCACGTCGACCCCCTGGTGTCGGCGGGACGGATATCCACGTGCTGATGATTGGTTTTTCTTCTTTGAAAGAAAACTATTCTTCGTCTTCATCGGTGCTGTGGATTCTGTGGAGAACCCGCGTCTTGGCTGCTCACCGCCGATAGACGTCCGTGGAGTAGCTGTGGAGGACGCTGGGGTGAACGGCAGGTCTTATCCACAGGGCAGCCGACGGGCGGGAGTTTTCCCCCGCTGTCCACTGCTCATCCACCGGATTTCCCCAGGTGTTCCCCACAGCCTGTGGATAACCGGGGTGAGGTCGATCAAGTGGTCTGTTTTATCCGGTTGGTGAGCTCGGCGATCTGGTTGAACAGGGACCGTCGCTCCGCCATCTGCTGCCGGATCTTGCGGTCGGCGTGCATCACGGTGGTGTGGTCACGCCCGCCGAACGCCTGCCCGATTCGGGGCAGAGACAGGTCGGTCAGCTCCCGGCACAGGTACATGGCGACTTGTCGCGCGTTGACCAGGACCCGCGACCGAGAGTGTCCGCGCAGGTCCTCCAGGGTGACGCCGAAGTACTCCGCGGTCGACGCCATGATCTGGTCCACAGTGACCTGCGGTTCGGAGCCGTCGGGAATGAAGTCCCGCAGCACCTCCTCGGCGAGCGCCAGCTCCACCGGGGAACGCGTCAGCGAGGCGAAGGCGGTGACCCGGATCAGCGCGCCCTCCAGCTCCCGGATCGAGTTGGAGATGCGTGACGCGATGAACTCCAGCACCTCCGCAGGTGCGTGCAGACGCTCCTGCGCCGCCTTCTTCTGCAGGATCGCGATGCGGGTCTCCAGGTCTGGCGGCTGGATGTCGGCGATCAGACCCCACTCGAACCGGGTCCGCAGCCGGTCCTCCAGCGTCTCCAGGTCCTTCGGCCGCCGGTCGGAGGTGATGACGATCTGCTTGTTGGCGTTGTGAAGCGTGTTGAAGGTGTGGAAGAACTCCTCCTGCGTCCGCTCTCGGCTCTGCAGGAACTGGATGTCGTCGATGAGGAGGACGTCCACGTCTCGGTAGCGACGCTGGAAGGCGCTGGCCTTGTCGTCGCGCAGCGAGTTGATGAAGTCGTTGGTGAACTCCTCGGTCGACACGTACCGCACCGCTCGGGCGTTGCCCAGCTGTGAGGCGTAGTGGCCGATCGCGTGCAACAGGTGCGTCTTGCCCAACCCTGAGCTGCCGTAGATGAACAGTGGGTTGTACGCCTTGGCGGGTGACTCGGCGACCGCCACCGCCGCGGCGTGGGCGAACCGGTTGGACGAGCCGATGACGAAAGTCTCGAAGGTGTACTTGGGGTTGAGCCGGTTGCCACCCGAGTCGGTGACCCGCCGCTCCACTCGCCCAGGACCGCTCTCGCTGACGCCCGGCCGGGCTGGCCCGATCCGCCCGAGGTCACGTGCGTACGAGACGGCCGAGGGGTCGTCGTGGGCGGGCGCCGCCGTGTGGTAACCGGGCTCCGACCACAGCGGTGGCTGGTAGCGGTCGCCGCTGCTGACCGGAGGGGCGATCCGTTCACTGGACTCCCGGGGAGCCGGCGGCTCGGGGACCACGGCCCTACCGACCGGCCGTACGCCGCCGTAGCTGGTGCTGCGCCCACTGGTGGGTTGAGGAGGCGTCGCGAGGGTCACCGCCACCTGTACTGGGCGGCCCAGCCGACGGGTGAGCGCGTCGGTGATCGCCGGGCGTAGCCGCATCTCGATCTGGTCGCGCGTGAACGGGTCCGGCACTGACAACAGCGCGGTGTCCTCGACGATCGCCCGCAGACGGGTCTGCCGCAGGTACGCCCGCTGCTGCGGGGACATGATCTCGTCGGCGATCTCCTCGGTCGCGGCGCGCCACAGCTCAGCGAGGTCTTCGACCCCCCTGAAGTCACCGGTCGGCCCGGTCATCGCCGCCCCCCTAGTTCCCGTCGCGTCCGCCCCTGGCGCCCGTCATCCACACGTTATCCACAACCTGTGTATCAGCCGATCATGCCGTCGCGTAGGCTCGGTACCCGCCGTCGGCGCCCTATAAGGGCAGCGTCCGAGCGGGCTCACCGATGGCGGAACGACCGACCGGCGCACCCGGTTCCGCCCATCGACTGGGACCGGCAGTCGGGGACGCTAGCAGCGTTGTCCACAGGAAGACAACCGTTGTCCACACCTCTAGGCTGTTTCTCCACAGATTCTCCCCAAGCCGGTCTGAGGGTGGTTCGGGGGCGATTCGCCCGGTGCCGCTGGTCACCTGTGGGCGTTGATACACTTGCGCCTTGGTCGCGTGATCTGATACCGCCTCTGGCGGCGGTGCGAAACTTGGCGATCAACCAGAGACGACCATGGAGATCCTGACGTGAGCAAGCGCACCTACCAGCCCAACAACCGGCGCCGCGCGAAGACCCACGGCTTCCGGAAGCGCATGCGCACCCGGGCCGGCCGCGCCATCATCTCGGCCCGTCGCGCCAAGGGACGCACCCGGCTGTCGGCCTGACGCTGGCGCCGCCGGGGCGCGACATGTTGGCCGCAGCGCACCGACTCCGCCGCCGCAGTGACTTCGCTGCGGCGCTTCGGCGTGGCCGCCGGGCTAGCCGGGGCACGGTGGTGGTCCACCTCGGCCAGGGTGACGCGGACCTGCCCCCGAAGGTGGGGTTCGTGGTATCACGAGCCGTGGGTGGCGCCGTGGTGCGCAACCGAGTCCGCCGCCGGCTGCGGCACTTGGCCCGGGAGCACCTGCCCGACCTCCCCCACGGGAGCCTGGTCGTCATCCGGGCACGACCGGCCGCCGCCAACGCGTCCTACCACCAGCTCGGGGCCGACCTGACGGCGGCGCTCGCCGCCGCCTTCCGCCGCCGAGGAGCCCAGCCATGACACGGCAGGAGGCCTCCCGGCTGACGTCAGGCGCCGCCCGGTTTCTGGCCGCGCCCGTCATCGCGTACCGTCGGTGGATAAGCCCGGCGCTGCCGGCACGCTGTCGGTTCTACCCGTCCTGCAGCGCGTACGCGCTGGAGGCGCTCAGCCGCCACGGCGCGTGGCGCGGGACCGGTCTGGCGCTCCGGAGGCTGCTGCGCTGCCATCCGTTCCACCCTGGTGGGTACGACCCGGTGCCCCACGCTGAGCAAGACGTGACTGGAGCTTCGCATTGCTGAACTGGCTCTACACCGCCGTCTCCTGGATCCTGCTGCGGTGGCACGACCTGTGGTCGGCGGTCTTCGACGGCCGTGCGTTCCTCGCCACCAACTGGGACTGGATCCTGGCGATCATCTTCCTGGTCATCACCGTCCGGGTCCTGCTCTTCCCGATCTTCGTCAAGCAGATCAAGTCGCAGCGGGCGATGCAGGCGTTGCAGCCCAAGATGAAGGAGCTTCGGGAGAAGCACGGGGACGACCGGGAGGCCCTCCAGCGAGAGCTCCTCGAGCTCTACCGGCAGGAGAAGGTCAACCCGATGATGGGTTGCCTGCCGATGTTCCTCCAGGTGCCGGTCTTCATCAGCCTGTTCTGGGTGCTCCGCCGCCTGGACCCCAACCGGGAGCGGATGACCGACCTCTACACCTGGACCCACGACCAGTTCATCGACGCGTCGCTGGCGACCCTGTTCAACGCCCCGATCGCCTCCCGCTTCTTCGACGACAACTTCACCCGGTTCGCCGACCTGGGCACCAACATCACCACGGTGCGGATCGTCACCGGCGTGCTCACGGTGATCATGATGATCACCACGTACTTCACCAGCCGGCAGATGATCCTCAAGACCGGCTGGGCGACCGACCCGCAGCAGCTCATGATCCAGCGGCTGATGATCTACGGGCTGCCGTTCATGCTGCTCTTCTCCGGCCTGTTCTTCCCGCTCGGCGTGATCCTCTACTGGGTCACCAACAACCTCATCTCGCTCGCCCAGCAGCAGTGGGTGCTTCGGAAGTACCCGCCGGTCCAGACCGCTACCGCCGGCGTCACCGCGGCCAGCGGTGCGGCCAAGGGCGCGGCTAGCAAGACCGGCAAGGGCACGAAGGGTGCCCCGGCCAAGGGAGAGAAGGCGCAGTCGTCCGGAGTCGACGGGCGGAGCCTGGCACCGAAGCCCGGGGCCAAGCCGGTCCATCCCAAGAAGAAGGTTCCGCCGAAGCGGCCCTCCTCCAGCAACATCCCGCCGAAGCGAAAGAGTTCCACCCCGCGCAAGCGTTGACCGCCTCGGCGACCCCGGGCGAGCGGGTGGGCAAACAGCTACCCGCCGCACACGCTGAGGGGTTGAATAAGACGTGCCTCCGCCGGCGCTGCCCTCGGACCGGCGATGAGGGAGACCACGAGGGCCAGGCGTTTCTGACACGGAGTGATGAGTTGACTGAGACGAGTGCTCACATGGTCGACGGTCCGGTGGCCGGCAGTGACGAGGGCGTAGGCCAGGAATCGGCGGCGGAGTCGGTGTCCGACCGTGACACCGCGGCGGAGACCAAGGGAGCGCCGGCTGACGACACCGAAGAGCTCTTCGGTGAGAGCGAGATCGCCGCGGACTACGTCGAGGGCCTGTTGGACATCCTCGACATGGACGGCGACATCGACGAGCTGGTCAGCAACGGACGGCCGGTGGTCGAGGTCGTCGGCGGGAAGTTGGACATGCTGGTAGGCCAGCGCGGCGCCACCCTGGAGGCGCTCCAGGACCTGGCCCGACTCGCGATCTTCCGTCAGACCGGCGCGCCGAGCCGGTTGTTGCTCGACATCGGCGGCTACCGCGCCAACCGTCGCAAGGAGCTCGCCGCCGTCGCCCACAACGCCATCGCCCGCGTACGCGAGTTTGGTCAGCCGGTCCGGTTGGAGCCGATGACGGCGTTCGAACGCAAATGCGTCCACGACGTGATCAACGCGACCGACGGAGTGGAGAGCGAATCCGAGGGTGAGGAGCCGAACCGGCGGATCGTGGTTCGTCCGGTGTGAGTGGCGCAGCGAATCCCGAGCCTTCCGCCGCCGTACCGGCTGAGATGACGGCGGCGGCGCACGCGCTCTTCGGGGAGCACGTGCCGCTGGCCGAGCAGTACGCCGCGCGGCTCATCAGCGATGGGGTGGTACGCGGGCTGATCGGACCGCGTGAGGCACCTCGAATCTGGGACCGACACCTCCTCAACTGCGCTGCGGTCGCCGAGCTCCTCCCCGTCGGCGCGCGAGTGGTCGACGTCGGCTCAGGGGCGGGGCTGCCCGGCATCCCACTCGCGATCGCCCGGCCCGACCTCACGGTCACCCTGGTGGAGTCGATGGCCCGGCGGACCGACTTCCTCACCGAGGTGGTCGCTGGTCTGAAACTGGACGGCCGGGTGTCGGTGGTGCGGGCCCGTGCCGAAGAGTGCGCCGGACAGCTACCGCCCGCGGACGTGGCCACGGCACGGGCGCTCGCACCGCTCGACCGACTCGCCGGCTGGTGCCTTCCGCTCGTCGCCGTGGGCGGCCTGATACTGGCGATCAAGGGCGAGTCTGCCGCCGAGGAGATCGCCGCCCACACGGACGCGGTACGGCGGGCCGGCGGTGGGACCCCGGAACTACGCCAGTGCGGTGTGGGTGTGCTGAAACCACCCACCACGGTGGTGGAGATCGTGCGCGAGCGGGCGGTCACATCACCACGCGAGAAGACCCGCCGCCGGTCCACCGGCGGCGGCAAGGCGCATCGTCGGCGCGCCTAGTCGATCGGTTCCAGCATCCCGAACAGCACCACCAGACCGTCGCCGTACTCGGCGTCGAACGCGGCCTGTTGATCGGTCGTGGCGCGCAGCAGGGTGACGTTCACCGCGTTGCGGACCACGTCCACGGCGCTGCTGACCAGGCCCGGTAGGTCTGCGGAGGCGCGCTGCTGGAGATCGAACAGCTCCGCCTCGGTGCGCTGAGCCGACGCGACGCACAGTGGGCCACCCCAGACCTCGCGGATCTGCTGGGCATGCTCCTCCAGACCGTCGCCCGTGAAGCGCAGCACGAGGACTGTCCGGCTTGGATCGGTCTGGTCCGGTGTCTGATCAGGATCGTCGTCGGGTTGGTAGATCCAGCCGCCGGCGTAGGTCGAGATGGCTGACGCCCGGGCGAAGGCCTCCTGCAACGCCTCCGCAGTGGCGGTAGCGGGGTCGGCGGCTACCCATCCGTCGGCGGGCTCGTCGCAGGGCGGGGTGAAGTCGGGTTCGAGCGTCCAAGCGGGTGCGTCGCCGGGCTCGGCAACGGTGGCTGGCTCAGTGAGCGTGAAGCGTTCGCCGTCGAAGGTGCCGACCAGGCGGTACTCCCCCCACGTGGTGCCGGCGACCGACTCGGCCGGCACCGTGCTCCAGTCCCAGCCCACGATGTCGGGGCCGTTGCACTGTGGCGGGTACGACTCGGCGACGGCGGAGCAGAGTTGCGGCCCATGCTCCGGACTCTCCAGCACGGTCGCCGTGACGGCGAACCGACCGTCGTACCCAGGATCGACGAGATTGCGGTCGTCCGTCGACGGTGGCGGTGGTCCGCCGGCGGCAACGGAAACGTGTGGCTCCGCGCACCCCGCCAACACAAGCATGATCGTTCCCGACGCGCCTAGTATCCGCAGTTTTCCCATACCGATCGGACGTCGACGGTGACGGCGGGGTTCCCAGCCCTGTTGGCGCCGGTGCCGGCGCCACTCGGATGGAGGTGGCCTGGACCGCCACGCTAATTCTGATGATTGGTGCCGTATATTCCGCTTGAAGGGCTATCGTGCACGGGAGCGGGTCGGCGGCGGACGTAGGCGGTTTCTCCAGTGAGCTCAAGCCGAGCGGGCCAGAGATCGACAGGATGGCCTACGCTCTATCCGCCAAGGTACGGCGGTCGGCTCCGCCTTTTGCCAGGCCTGATGGTATTTGTCCACTCGGACAGTGGCGTGCTTGTGGAAACCAGGGCATGCCGGCGTGGCTTCGCCCGCCCATCGGCCGTAGGCTGGCCGCGCATGGGAGATTCGGCCGGCGGGCCTCCGTCGGAGTATAGAAGCGAGAACCGCACCGCGGGCCACTCCGGCGGTGCCTCGGAAGCGGGCAGGGACGACACGGTGCGTTACTACGGTAGAAGCAAAGTGGTCGGAGCCGACACCAGCGCTATCCCGGAGCCGACGGCGGTCGACCATGATTCACGTGAAACCATGACGGCACAGCCACAGCCACCCGATCCCCCGACCGACTACGCGACGGTGGCCACGCCGTCGGGAGCAGCGCCGGTGGAGCCCGACGTGAGCTCCCGGACGGATCCAGGGAACGAGTCGTTGGGGCCGACGCAGGAGGCGCAGGAGGACAGCCCGAGCTCCCCCACCGCGGCCGTCGACGAGAACGGGGTAGCGGCGGCTCTCCCTGCGGACGACGACCTTCCACTCGCGATGGAAGCGATGCGGGCCGTGCAGATCCTCAATCCCAGCGGCGAGGTGACCATGCCCCGGCCTGCGCGGCCGCGCATCATCTGCGTGGCGAATCAGAAGGGCGGTGTCGGTAAGACCACCACCACGGTCAACCTGGCGGTCGCGCTCGCCCTGCACGGTAACCGGGTCCTGGTCATAGACCTCGACCCCCAGGGCAACGCCTCCACCGGACTCAACGTGCCGCACCACGCGGGGGTGCCGGACATCTACGACTGTCTGGTGGACTCGGTGCCGCTCGTCGACGTGGCCCAGCCGGTGGAGGGCATCCCGAACCTCACCTGCGTACCAGCGACGATCGACCTCGCTGGTGCCGAGATCGAGCTCGTCTCCGTGGTGGCGCGTGAGTCCCGGTTGGCTCGCGCCATCGCGGCGTACCCCCGGGAGTTCGACTACCTCTTCATCGACTGCCCACCGTCGCTCGGTCTGCTGACCGTCAACGCGCTGGTTGCCGCGCGCGAGGTGCTCATCCCCATCCAATGTGAGTACTACGCGCTCGAAGGGCTCAACCAGCTGCTGAGCAACATCAGCATGGTCCGAGCCCACCTCAATCCGAACCTCGAGGTGTCCACCATCCTGCTAACCATGTACGACCGCCGAACGCGACTCGCCGATGCGGTGGAGCAGGACGTGCGTAACCACTTCGGCGACAAGGTGTTGCAGTCGGTGATCCCGCGGAACGTGAGGGTCTCGGAGGCGCCGAGCTATGGCCAGTCCGTCATGACCTACGATCCGGGCTCGCGAGGGGCCGCAAGCTACTTCGAGGCGGCTCAGGAGATCGCCGAGCGGGGTGCGAAGTGGGGAGAGAACGAGCGATGAAGAGCCGTCCACGTGGAGGACTCGGCCGCGGACTGGGGGCCCTCATCCCTACCGGGAACGCGGCGGTGGTCACCGGCCCAGCGCCCGCGGCCGCGGGGAACACACCGACCGCGGATCCGGCTGCGGCACCGGCTGAGTCGCAGCTCGCGCCGGTGCCGGGCGTCAGGCTGCTGGAGATTCCCGTCTCCGCTATCACCCCGAACCCCAAGCAACCGCGGCAGGTCTTCGACGAGGAGGCGCTGGAAGAGCTGAAGGCCTCCATTCAGGAGGTCGGCCTGCTCCAGCCGATCGTCGTCCGCGAGGTCGGCCCGGAGAAGTACGAACTCGTGATGGGTGAGCGCCGGTGGCGGGCCGCCCAGGCCGTGGGGCGCGAGACGATCCCTGCCATCGTGCGGGACACCCGCGACGATGCCATGCTGCGGGACGCCCTGTTGGAGAACATCCACCGGGCGAACCTGAACCCGCTCGAAGAGGCGTCCGCCTACCAGCAGCTCCTCGAGGAGTTCGGAGTCACCCACGAGGAGCTGGCGCGGCGAATCGGTCGCAGCCGCCCTCAAATCTCGAACACCATCCGGCTCCTGAATCTCCCGCCCACCGTTCAGCGCCGGGTAGCCGCCGGGGTGCTGACCGCCGGCCACGCTCGGGCGCTGCTCGGACTCGACGACCCGGAGGCACAGGAGGCCCTGGCGCACCGCATCGTGGCGGAAGGGCTGTCGGTGCGGGCGACCGAAGAGGCGGTAGCGCTCGCGAACGCCGGCGGTGCGACAAGTCGACCGGCGGTCAGTCGGCGCCGCAACAAGCCCCGCTCCCCCGCTCTCGACGAACTGGCGAGCCGGCTCTCGGACCGATTCGACACCCGGGTGAAGGTGGACCTCGGCCGGAACAAGGGCAAGATCACCATCGAGTTCGCGTCGGTGGAGGACCTCGAGCGCATCGTGGAGCTCATCGGTCTGACGAAGGACCAGCCGGCCGAGTAAGACGTCCATCGTCGTTTCACGTGGAACAGCGCGAGGGGTGTTCCCTTCGCCGTTTCACGTGAAACGGCACTAACCCTCGCCGCGTTCGAGCTTCTTAGCGGCGCGGGTGGCTTCCTTCAGACTCCTGCCCCGTGTCTCCGCGGGGAGGCGCCACACCGCCACCCCTGCCATGAGGGCGAAGTACCGGATCCGGATGAGCGGCGCCCCAGGCCGCGGCGGGCGGGTGCTACCGCGCTCGTCGCTGCCGCCCATGATGGCGGTCCCGATGAACTCCACCTCCACGCTGTCGGGGAGGTAGATGCTGGCGCCGCCCATCAACGCGAACACGTTGATCGTCAGCTCGTCGCCGTCGATCTGGGCTTCCCGTAGGTCGAGGTCGTCGCCTCCCATGATGGCGACGACGTTTGCGGAGCCCGAGAGGCGCATCCACCCACGGCGCGTGGCACCCCCCAGAATGGCGAGGAACCACCGCCTCACCTTGCCGCGCCGGCTGATCGTCGACAGCGCCGGCAAGTCCTCGGTCAACGCTGCCAACTCGGCCCGCGTGCGGGCGGCGTAGGCGCGCTGGACCCGTTCCTCCAACTCGGCCAGTGTGAGCCGGCCAGCGCTTGCGTGTTCACCGAGCAGCTCAACGACCTCGTTGCGCTCCGCATCGGAGGCGCGCAAGGCGCCCTCTGCCGGATCAGAGGGCGCCTTCTCCCGATGCGGGTCGCCCATGGGGTCGACGGCCGCGTTCACGTCCACTCCTCGGTCGGTGTGAGGCGAAGGTCCCTTCAGCCTAGATCAGGGCGGCAGCTTCGCCAGCGAGGCACTGGATACCGGCAGGTGCGCCCAGCCCGGGCCCGGACGAGGCCGGCACACCACACTTTCTCTGTCCACAAAAGTTATCCACAGGTCGGTCTGGTTTCACGTGAAACCCCGGGTCAAAGGTGCGCAGGCTGTGGATGACGAGTGTTCACCATAGACCCTTTCAGGGCGATCGTTGTCGGACCAAGGACTTACGGGGGACGACAACTGGTCGCTGCTGGACTAATCTCGGCCTCGTGTCGAGAACCTCTCCACCGTCCTTCACCACTTGGCCTTCATTCCCCTTCGAGGGTGAATTCCGCGTCAAGCAGTTAGAGGAGCCGGTCGCGGTCGAGCCGCCCCGCCGCGGCGAAGACGCGTCGGAGTGCGCCAAATGCAAGGCGCCGGACGAGGCGTACATCTGGGTCAACGAGAACTGGCGGGTGCGCAGCATGGATCGCCCCAGCGGCCTGCCGATGGTGCTGATCCTGGAGTCCAGGTCTCACCTCGATCTCGGTGACCTACCGAACATGCTCGCCGCTGAACTCGGTGTCATGACGGTGCGGCTGGAGCGCGCCATCCGCTCCCTCGAGGGAGTGGCGCGGGTCCACGTCAACCGGTGGGGGGATGGCGCAGCCCACCTCCACGTGTGGTTCATGGCCCGGCCCTACGGCCGGTTGCAGCTACGCGGCACGTTCCTGACCATGTGGGAGGAGATCCTTCCACCACTGCCCGAGGAGAAGTGGCAGGAGAACCTGGCGCTGATCGCAGCGTGGTTGGCCGAGTTCGGCGGTGAGCCGCTCGCGAAGCCACCGCGGATCGACTGGAAGGCGCCGGCGTCACTGGAGAGCCTGCGAAGCGGAGGCCTGACTCTCTCCCCGACGCTGGCCCTCCCCGACGGAGATTCCGATCACTCGGTCGGCAAGCCAGACGGGACGTCGGCAGAGCAGTCGGCGACGACGACCGATCAGGGTGAGGCGGCATCCGCTCTCAACGGGGCCGTGGAAAACCCCGCCAAGCAAGAAGAGAAGAGCACACCCGCCCGCTGAACAGGAGTGACGACGGGAAGGAGCCGTCGTCACTCCTGACAGCGACTGGTGAAGCCGTCACACGCCGCGGGCGGCGGCGATCCTCACCAGAGTGGCGAATACGGTCCCGAAGTCGAGGTCAGCAGCTTGGATCGCCATGGGCAAGAGCGAGGTCTCGGTCATGCCCGGCGCGACGCTGACCTCGAGGACGTGCGGTTCGCCGTGTTCGTCGACGATCAGGTCGACCCTGGACAGGTCGCGCAGTCCCAGCGCTTCGTGGGAGGCGAGGGCGGTCTCAGCCACCCGATCAGCCACCTTGGGATCGAGCCGCGCCGGCGCATGCCAGGTCGTCAGGCCGGCGGTGTAGCGCGCGGCGTAGTCGTAGACCCCGGAGTTGGGCACGATCTCGACCGCCGGCAGTGCACGCGGGCCGTCCCCCAGATCGAGCACCGAAACCGCGACGTCCATCCCTGGCACGTACCGCTCCACCAGCGCGGTCTGGTCGTAGGCGAAGCACCCCACCATGGCCGCGGGCAGGCCCTCCGGCTCACGCACCACGGCCGCGCCAAGACCCGAACCGCCCTGCGCCGGCTTGACCATCAACGGCATTCCCAGCTGGCTGACGATGCGGTCCAGCAGCGCCTGGGCGCCGAGCTCCGAGAACCGATCGTGCGGCAGTGCGACCCAGTCCGGAGTGGGGATGCCGTGCTCCCGCAGCACTGTCTTGGCCGACGGCTTGTCCCAGGCCAGCCGAGCAGCACGGGCCTCTCCCCCGACGTACGGCACGCCGCACAGATCCAGCACCCCACGCAGGGAGCCGTCCTCCCCGGCCGCCCCGTGCAGCGCGATCACCACCGCGTCCGGTGGATCGGCGGTGAGGAGGGGCAGCAGAGTGGCGTCCGCGTCACGCAGCTCCGCCTCCACTCCGACGGTACGCAGGGCATCGAGGAGCCGCCGGCCTGACCGGAGGGACACCTCCCGCTCGTGGGAGAGCCCACCGGCGAGCACCATGACGCGATCGCTCATACGATGATCATGCCCCATCGTGGTCCGACTGTGACGGTCCGGCCTCGGCGGCATCGAGCAGCGACGCTGGCGTCTCCGGTTCCCGCGTCGGACGAAGCTCGCCGAAGACCGAACGCAGTGACAGCTCCTGCTCCACCACGCCCGCGAGCCGGCGGATCCCTTCCCGGATCCGCTCCGGAGAGGCGAAGGAGAAGTTGAGCCGAAGGTTGCCGGTGCCGTCGCCGTCGGCGTAGAACCCCACGCCGGGGACGTACGCCACCCGTGCGGTCAGCGCGCGGGGGAGCATCGCCTTGGCGTCCAGACCGTCAGGCAGCGTGGCCCACACGAACATCCCGCCACCAGGCCGGGTCCAGGTCGTGCCCTCCGGCATCATGGCGTCGAGCGCCTCGAGCATCGCGTCGCGCCGCTCCCGGTAGATTTCCCGGTAGGTCTTGAGCTGCTCCTGCCACGGCATGGTGGCCAGGTAGGTGTTCACCGCCGCCTGCGCGAACGCGCTCGGGCACAGGATCTGCGCCTCAGTGGCGATGACCAGCTTCTCGCGTACCGCGTGCGGGGCGAGGATCCAGCCCACCCGGAATCCCGGCGCGAACGTCTTGGAGAAGGTCGACAAGTAGAAGACACCGTCGCGGCGGCGAGCCCGCAGCGGAGCCGGGGCGTCACCCTCGAAGCCCAGCTGGCCGTACGGATCATCTTCGACGACGAGCAGCCCGACGCGTTCACAGATGTCGAGCACGCGCTCACGCCGCTCTTCACTGAGCGTGACGCCGGCCGGGTTCTGGTAGGTGGGGATGGTGTAGAGGAACTTCGCTCGCCGCCCACTCGCGGCCACGTCCTTGATCGCGGCCTCCAGGGCCTCCGGGATCAGTCCCTGGTCGTCCATCGCCACGTGTACGACCTCGGCCTGGGCGGCCTGGAACACCCCGAGCGCACCCACGTAAGTGGGCCCCTCGGCGAGCACCACGTCGCCCGGGTCGATGAAGAGTCGGGCGACGAGGTCGAGTGCCTGCTGGCCGCCGACGGTGACGACCACGTCTTCCGGTGAGGCGCCCATCTCACCGTCGATGCCGGAGAGGGCCATCACCTCGCAGATCCGCTCTCGCAGCTCTGGGGAGCCCTGGCCGATGCTGTACTGCAGGCTGGTCGCACCGTGGTCGACCGTGATCTGCTTCAGCATCTCCCCCACCGCGTCCAGCGGCAGTGCCCCGATGAACGGCGCGCCTCCAGCGAGAGATACCACTTCCGGCCGGCTGGTGACCGCGAACAGAGCCCGGATCTCGGATGCCGTCATTCCCCGGATCCGCTGCGCATATCGGTCGGTGTAATCGTCGAGGGTGGTGCCGGAGCCGGTCACAAGCTTGCTCCTTCGCGTCGGGTCCCGGGCTGGGGGACGTCGGTTCGGTCGATGGTAGCCAGTGTCGTCCTACGGCATCCTGAGAGCGCAGTGATTTCCGCCATTCGGACGGGTAGGACCCGGCGCGAGCGTACGATCGTGGTGGGGCTCGTGTCCACGCCAGGGGGCATGGAGATGGGGATCTGCGTATGACGCGACGTCTAGTCAACCTGACGCTGGACACGCTGACGGACCTGCCGTTGCCGTGCCGCGACTGTGTCTTCTGGGAGCTGGATCCGACGGCGGCGCGCGACGCCTGCGCGGCAGGCGACCCTGGTCTCGAGAAGGAGGCCTGGGTCTCTTGGACGCTGCTGGAGTGGGGCTCCTGCGGCAAGGTGCTCTATGTCGATGGCGCACCGGCCGGGTACGTGATGTACGCGCCGCCGGGGTATGTGCCGCGCGGTGGCGCCTTTCCGACCTCGCCCGCGTCAGCGGACGCCGCCCTGCTCACCACCCTGCACGTGGTTCCGGCGTACGCCGGCGGTGGGTTGGGACGGATCCTCATCCAGGGCGCGGCCCGGGACCTCACCAAACGTGGGCTGCGGGCCATCGAGGTGTTCGGCGACGCCAAGTACGGCGAACCCGATCCAGCGGTGGAGACCAACGGGCGGTGCGTGGCGCCGGCCGACTTCTTCCTCGCTGTAGGGTTCAAGACCGTGCGCCCGCACCCCCGTTATCCACGGCTGCGTCTGGAGCTCCGGACCGCGCTGTCGTGGAAGTCTGATGTGGAGTCCGCCTTGGAGCGGCTGCTCAACAGCATGAGCCCGGAACGGTTGCTCGCCGCGGCCCACCCTGCTTCTCGCTCCGCCGCTACTCCCCACTAGGCGAGCAGGGCGCGCAGCTCCCTGACGTCGATCGATCCGGTGGGCACGTCAGCCTCGACCGGGTAGTACATGCGCTGCACCGCGGCGAGGATGGCGTCGGCGACGGTGTCCCGGAACAGCGGATCGGTCAGACGGGCACGGTCCACCGGCGAGGTGAGGTAGCCGAGCTCGACCCGCACCGCCGGCATCCGGGTGAGCCGCAGCAGCTCCCAGGTCTTGGCGTGGATGCGACAGTCGCGCATACCGGTGCGGACCACGATCTCCCGTTGGACGAGCCCGGCGAGCCGCTCACCGGCGGTCGAGGTGACGCCGTTGGAGGTGCCGAAGTGGTAGGTCGCGACCCCGTCGGCGGCCGGGTTCGGGTGAGCGTCCATGTGCAACGAAATCAACAGGTCGGCGTCGAGGTCGTTGGCGAGCTGGGCACGCGCCTCGTCGGAGACCACCGCCTCGGGCTGCGGCCCACGTGTGAGGTGCACCCGGACGCCGGCGGCGGCCAGCCGACCCTCGAGCCGCGCCGCCAGGTCCCACGCCAGGTCCGCCTCGCACCAGCGCACCTCGCCGTCGTCCACCACCACACCGGGATCGGGTCCCCCGTGACCGGCGTCGACCACAACCCGCTTGCCGAGCAGGGTGGGACCCTGACGACGGAACCGCTCCGCTTCACGAAGCCACTGCGGGCGACCGCCGACCACCTTGCGACCGAGGCGGCGCAGGGCCTGGAAGGTCTGCGGGCCGCACGTACCGTCCGGACTCAGCCCCATCTCGCGCTGGAACTGGGCCACCGCTCGGGCGGTCCGAGGCCCGTAGATCCCGTCGGCCCGGCCGGTGTCGTACCCCATCTCGAGCAGGCGCTCCTGCAACGCCCGGACGTCCTCGCCCACGAGCGGCTCGGAGACAGCCTGGTAGAGCGTTCGGGCGCCCAGGCGCCACCGGGCGGCCTCCAGCGCCCGCCAGGTCTCCTCGGTCACCCGACCATCGGCGGTGAGTCCGCGGGACTGCTGGAAGCCGCGCACGGCTCGGACGGTCTCGTCGTCGAAGCGGTCCGACGCCTCCGGGTCGGACAGCAGCAGCCCTAGGCCGTGCAGGATCTGGCGGATCTCCCTGACCGCCGGTCCACTGTCGCCGTACCGGATGGTGCGCATGTCGGCGTGGTCAGAGTGCCGACTCGATGAAACGGACCAGTTCACCCTTGGGGCGGGCACCGGTGACTGACCTGACCGGTTCCCCGTTCTTGAAGATGGTGAGCGTCGGCACCGACATCACTCGGTAGTTGCGGGTCGTCTCCGGGTTCTCATCGATGTTGAGCTTGACGATCTTTACCCGGTCCCCCATCTCCTCGGCGATCTCCGCCAGCAGCGGGGTCACCTTCCGACACGGGACGCACCACTCGGCCCAGAAATCCACCAGCACGGGCTTGTCGGACTGCAGCACGTCGGTGGCGAAGCTGGCGTCGGTGACGTCCTTGGTACCCACGTTCTCTCCTTCACTCGCGGTGATCGGTTTACGCGCTGGCCAGAGTGGCGAGGTAGCGCTCAGCATCGATAGCGGCAGCGCAACCGCTGCCGGCGGCGGTGATCGCTTGGCGGTAGGTGTGGTCGACGAGGTCGCCGGCGGCGAACACGCCTGGGAGCACCGTCCGGGTCGAGGGCGCCTCGACCTTCACGTAACCGTTCTCGTCCAGCGGCAGCTGGCCGCGGACCAGCTCGTTGCGTGGCTCGTGGCCGATGGCGACGAAGACTCCGGTCACGTCGAGCACCTTCTCACGGTTGTCGCGCACGTTGCGCACTCGCACCCCACCGACCGAGCCGTCCTTGTTGATGATCTCCTCGACCACGGTGTTCCACTCGACCTTGATCTTCGGGTTGGACAGCGCCCGGTCCGCCATGATCTTGCTAGCACGGAACTGGTCACGGCGGTGGATGATGGTGACACTCTCGGCGAATCGAGTGAGGAAGGTCGCCTCCTCCATCGCCGAGTCTCCGCCTCCGACCACCGCGATGTGCTGACCGCGGAAGAAGAAGCCGTCGCACGTGGCGCATGACGACACGCCGTGGCCGAGCAGCTCCTCCTCACCGGGGACGCCGAGCTTACGCCACGACGAACCGGTGGCCAGGATCACCGCGCGGGCGCGGTACTCACTCTCCCCGATCCGCACGATCTTGGGGTCACCGGTCAGCTCCACCGAGGTGGCGTCGTCGGTGATGAACTGCGCACCGAACCGCTCGGCCTGCTTGCGCATGTTGTCCATCAGCTCGGGACCCTGGATTCCATCCGGGAATCCCGGGAAGTTCTCCACCTCGGTCGTGGTCATCAGCGCCCCACCGGACTGGACGCCCTCGATCACTAGGGGCTCCAGGCTCGCCCGCGCAGCGTAGATCGCCGCGGTGTACCCCGCTGGCCCAGACCCGATGATGATCAACTTGTGCAGCTCGGACACGGAGACGTCTCCTCATCGTTTGTCATCTGTCGGGCGCAACGTCATCGTACGGACCCGGAATTCCCGACGCCGTCAAGGCTCACACCCTGTCATAGCTCAGCTGATTCGGTGCTGGTACCTCGTGTCCGCGCCGGCGTGCTCGGAACCGCAGGCAGGGCCAGCGACGTGGACCCAACGGGTGCCGTCGGCAGTCGCCAGCCACGCCACCACCGCCGGCTCGCCCTGAAAGTAGGCGAAGTCGAGCAACTCCACCGTCGCCCTCGGACCAGGCACGGCGCTGGTGACCGCCGTGATACACGTCGTCGGGTCCCGCCACACCTCGCTGAGTTCGGGCGGCACGCCCGCGATGCCCCGATCCTCGTCGGAGGAGGCGGGCTCGTCTGGAGAGGTGGAGATCGCGACCTCGGGCGGCGCTGTCACCGTGCCGGGTCGGTAGTCGGTCCCGCTAGACATCTGTGGTGTCAGTGGTGCCATGAGTGGCTGACCACTCGCGCTCTCCGCCTGCTCAGTGGTGTCGGTGGGTGCCTGGGCGTCGGGAGCAGCCTCCGGAGCGTCGACAGCGCGAGGGTCCGTGTCAGGGGCGTCGTTGCCGCCCACGGCACCCAGTGCCACCGCGACCATCGCTGCTCCCGCGAGGACACCGCCGACTCCCAGCCAGACCGCCCGGCGCCGACGCGGCGATCGCCGCCCCTGCTGTCGCCGGCCACGAGGACCGGTCTCCCCACCGGGACACCTAGGCGGCGGTGAGGGTGCACGCGGGGAGCGATCCGGTGCAGGATGACGGAACGAGGCGGGTCCGGCGCTTCCGGCCGCCGCGAGCGCTTCGGTCAGACGAGCCTCGACCGCAGCTGGCATGCCCCCAGGGTCCGCAAGGGTGGTCAGGTCCACCGCGACCGCGTCGAGGGCGGCGGTCATGCGCTCGGCGGCTTGCTGCCACGCCGGGTCGGTGGCGATCAGGTGCGCGACCCGCGCTTCTTCGGGGGTGCCCTGCAGGGCGCCACCGAGGTGGTCGGCCAGCAGGTCCCAGTCCACGTCCGTCACGCCCCACCCCCTTCCGGCACGGTCTGAGGTGACCTTGATGGGACGGTCCCACTGGAGTCGGGGTTCCCCGGCGGAGACGCCGTGGAGGGGCGGAGGTGCCCCAGTAGCACCGCCAGGCGTGCCCGACCTCGTGAGCAGCGGCTCTTCACCGTGCCCTCGGGCACCGCGAGCATCGTGGCGACCTCAGCGACGGGGAATCCCTCGAGGTCGACCAGCACGATCGCCACGCGCTGCTCCGGTGGCAGCTGCGCCAGCGCGTCCCGGACGGTGAGCACGGTGTCGTGGTCCACCACTGGAGCGGTGGGTTCGACCCCCCTCACCGTGCGGTCCCCATCCTCGCCCCGCTGCCCGTCCGGCAGCGGCACGGTCGGGTGGGAGCGCTGTCGCCTCAGGCGATCCAGGCAGGCGTTGACGACGATGCGGTGCAGCCACGTGGTCACGGCAGAGTCGCCTCGGAAGCGTGCCGCCCCGCGGTGGGCGGACAGGAGCGCGTCCTGAAGTGCGTCGGCGGCCTCCTCCGGGTCATCCAGCGTGCGTAGGGCGACCGCCCACAGCCGGTCGCGGTGCCGGTGTAGCAGCTGCCGAAAACCGTCCGGGTCACCCTCGACGTGGGCCCGGAGCAGCTCGGCGTCGCTGCGTTCGGGCACGTCAGTAGCCCTCGACGGTGACCTCTTGCACCCCGATGCGGTACCGGGATGGGTTGCTCGGGTCCGGCGGCATCTCGGTGATCCAGACCAGCAGGTACTGGTACTCCTTGTCTTCGTCGAACCCGGTGAAGACCATGGTGGTGCCGCTGTGGCGGCTGATCGGCTCCCCGATCGTCGTGTACGTCTCGACGATTTCCTGGTCGCCGTCGCTGGTGTTCCCTGGATCCCGATCACCGGTCCGCAGCTCGGCCGAGGCGCCGCTGGCGGACAGCTCCACCGTGACCGAGGCGAGTCGACGTGGCTCGTTGAGGTCGATGAGGATGCCCATGCCGGGTTTGAGGTTGCCGAACGCCGGCCGGGTGTAGCCCTCGGTCCGCCACCCGGTGGTGAGGTCGCCGTCGACCACCAGCTCAGCGTCGCGCAGCTCAGTGCGGTTGCCAGGGGGCGGGTCGACGATCCGCACCTGAGAGCCGGAGATTGGCAACGGCTCCGGGGTGGCGGTCTCGTCCTCGGCTGGTGAGGGATCCCCTCCCTGCGAGGGGGTGGGGCCCGCAGCCGCGCCCGGAGAGGCTGGGCTGTCCGGGCTACCCGAGATCACCTTGACGCCGACGACCAAGCCGATCAGACCGATGACCGCCAGCGCGCCCACCCCGGCCGCGATCTTCCAATTGGAGCGAGGACGGGGGGTGTCAGGTTGCTCACGGGTCAGCCGGAGCGGACCAGGCGCCGGCTCTTCATACGCCGGCTCCGCCTCCGCGTACAGGCCCTCCTCGTGCGACGAGTCGAGCCGCGCGAGCTCACCCACCAACACCTCAGCCTGCGGCATCGCCACGCTGCGGTCCAGCAGGCTCATGGTGAGGTCGTCGAGGTAGTCGGGGACGCCCGGGCGTAGCTGACCCGGCGGCGTCAAGGCCCCCGCGGTGTCCCGCGGAGCGTCCGGCAACGACGCCGGCCCCACCACCTCCGCATGGGGCCAGAAGCCAGTGAGGGCGAAGTAGAGCACCGCCCCGACGGCGCGGACGTCGTCCTCCGGGGAGCCGGACCCGTCGGCGTTGGCGTCGGACAGCACCACCCGGCCATCGGTGTCGATCAAAACGGTGCCTGGGTGGATGTTGCCATGGATCATGCCGATGGAGTGCACCGCGGTGACCGCTGCGGCGACCGCGTGCGCCACGGTCGTGGCCCGGGCGTGGTCGAACGGCTCGGCGAAGACGTGATCCCGTAGCGCCGCGCCCTCCACCCACTCACGGACCACGTAGGCGCGGCTCGCCTCGTCGATGGCGTCGTAGACGCCGACCAGGTTGGGGTGGACGATCCGGCTGGCCTTCACTGCTCCTTGCAGCATGGCGTCGGCCGACGGCCCGCCCGGGTAGCGCAGGATGATCGCGACGGGTCGGCGCAGGATGACGTCGACGCCCTTCCATATCTGCCGACCGGCGCTGTCGTTGTCGATGTGCTGTTCGAGTTGGTAGCGCTCGGCGAGGATTTCACCGACCGCCGGTGCACCGAAGGCCACCGACTCACCGGCGCCACCGATGCCGCGACCCTCGCCGACCTGGGTCACCCGTCCTCCCTCGGTTACGCAGCGACCGTCGCTGGGGGCTGCACGTCGGTCCGTCTCCACTAGCGTAGGTGGTGTGCGCTCGCCGCGTGGCGCGGCCGTTCAGGCGACCATAACCCGGGCGAGGTCCACCGGGACACTCACCGGGCGGGTGCGCCCCATTGGGCGGTAACAATCGTAAATCTCGGGATCCGTCGGGGCAGATCATCGGCGACCGAGCTTGCGGCGTACCAGATCCAGCACGTCGTTGATCTCGCGTAGTCGCAGCAGTCGCGCCAACCCCAGGTACGTCGCCAGCAGCAGCGCCCCGGACACGCCCAATTGGAGCATCGCCTCCAGCTTCGTGGGGTCACCGGCCCCGGGCAGGACACGAACGGCGAGCCAGCCGACGACGGAGGCGCCACTCGCCGCGACGGCAACTTTACCCAGCGTCGCTGCGGTCCCTCGGAAGTCGAGGCCGCCCAACCTGCGGCTCAGCAGACCGCCCATGATCAGGATTGTCGCCAGATAGGAGATGCCGTTGCCGAGCATCATGCCGGCGGCCGCCAGCGACGCCGCGAGTAGCAGGTACAGGATCACCTGAGCGGCGATGCGCACCACCACCACACCCAGGTTGACCAGCGCCGGGGTCCGGGTGTCCTGCAAGGAGTAAAAGGCGACCGTGGTGAGCTGGCCGATCGAGAACGGCACCAAGATCATCCCAGTCATGATCAATACTGGCGCGGTCGCTCGAGCCATCTCGGCGGTGAAGCCACCCCACTGGAACAAGGTCACCGTGATCGGCAGTGCGAGCACCACGTAGGCGGCCGCCACCGGTGCGAGGATCGCGGCAGCGGTCCGAATGCCCCGCGACACGTGGGCGGCCACGTCCGCGTACCGACCGTCCGCGGCCGCACTGCTCATCCGCGGCATCAAGGCGGTGATGATGGAGACGGCCACGATCCCGTGCGCCATCATCATCAGCAGGAAGACATTGTTGTAGATGAGGAGCCCGGCGCTGGCCGGATCCTCCCGGGTTGCCCGGTTGAGCAGCTTCATGATCACGACGACCGCGACCTGGTTGGCGCCGATGTAGCAGGTCATCCACGCCGCCAGGCGCCCCAATTCGCCCAGTCGCAGGGCCCGGAAGTCGAACCTCCAACGCCAGCGGAAGCCGACCCGGCGCAGCGCCGGTGCCAAACCGGCGGCCTGGCTGACGATGCCGAGCAGGGTGCCACCGCCGACCAGAGCGATCTCACCCGTGGTGAGCTCGGTGGCGGTCGAGGGCTCCGCGCCGAAGACCACCAAGTAGAGCCCGAAGGTGGCGATCACCACCAGGTTGTTGAGGATCGGTGACCACATCGGCGCGGCGAAGTGTCCCCGGGTGTTGAGCACCGCGGAGAGGATCGCCGCCATGCCGTAGAAGAAGATCGTCGGGAGGATGAGGTACGACAGGGCGGTGATGAGGCCCCGCGCCTCACCCCGCTCGGCCACCAGCAAGGCCAGTAACGGCGCGGCCGCGACCGCGAGCACGGTGACAGCGCCGAGGGCGAGCACTGCCAGGGTCACCAGCCGCTGTTCGTAGGCCACCCCCCGATCCGGGTCCGACTTGCGGGCCCGCACCAACACGGGGACCAGCACGCTCGTCACCGCGGCGCCGAACAACAGCTCGTAGATCATCCCGGGGAAGATCTGAGCGTTGGTGTACGCGTCGCCGACCAGGGTGCTGCCGAGCGCAGCGCCGATGACGACCGTACGCAGGAACCCAGTGATCCGACTGACGAGGCTCCCGATCGCCATCACCGCGCTGTTACCGGCGGTGCTCCCCCCGGCCTCGACCGGATCCGGCTCCGGACTCGCTGGCTGGTCAGGAGGCGAAACCGGTGGTGGGAGTTGGGTGTCCGGCTCCGGCAGTGGCACAGTGGTGTCGGGGTGTCTGGTGCGGTGTGCGTGCTCACTCCGGTAGATCCGCCCCGGACCGCCCGCCTGGTACATGGAGAAGACCTTAACCGCTACCGCCGATCGCCGCCGTGGCCGTTGCGTTAGCGTGGTGCAGCCATGTCTGACACACTGACCACCGCCCAGCGCCGAGCCGTTGCCGAACTGCTCCGGATCTGGCCGGTCGCCGATGAGCTCGCCCGCCGGTTCGCCGCCGCAGGCCACGAACTTCACCTGGTCGGCGGTTCGGTACGAGACGCGCTGCTCGGCCGACTCGGTAACGACCTCGACTTCGCCACCGACGCCCACCCGGACCAGACACTGAAAATCCTGCACGGGTGGGCCGAGGCGACGTGGGAGACAGGTCGCGACTTCGGGACCATCGGCGCCGCTCGCAAGGGCCTCAGGATGGAGATCACCACCTTCCGGGCTGAGGCGTACGACGGGGTGAGCCGCAACCCCTCCGTCCAGTACGGCACCAGCCTGGTCGAGGACCTGCGGCGACGAGACTTCACCATCAACGCGATGGCGGTCTCGCTGCCCGAGCACCGCTTCACCGACCCGTTCGGCGGGTTGGAGGACCTCGCCCGGCGGGTGATCCGTACGCCAGGGTCGCCGCAGGACTCGTTCGGGGACGACCCGCTGCGCATGCTGCGTGCAGCCCGGTTCGCCTCACAGCTCACGTTTCGGGTGGCGCCGGAGGTGGTGGAGGCGATGGCACAGATGGCCCGTGACCTGCGCCGCATCACCGCCGAGCGGATCCGCGACGAATTCACCAAGCTCATGTGCGGAGAGGACCCGGTCGCCGGCATACGGTTGTTGGTGGACACCGGCCTGGCCGACCAGTTCCTACCGGAGGTGAGCGGACTCCGGCTGGAGATCGACGAGCACGCCCAGCACAAGGACGTGTACGAGCACACCCTCACCGTCATCCGCAATGTCATGTCGCATGAGGAGGGCGAGCCCGACTTCATCCTGCGGATGGCGGCGCTCATGCACGACGTCGGCAAGCCGGCCACCAAGGCGGTGGGACCGGATGGCCGGGTGAGCTTCCACCACCACGAGGTGGTCGGAGCCCGGATGACCCGGGCACGGATGAAGACGATGCGCTACCCCAAGGACGTCATCTCGGCGGTGGCCGGGCTGGTCGCCCTGCACCTGCGGTTCTACGGGTACGGGCGAGGTGAGTGGACCGACTCGGCGGTCCGCCGCTACGTCACCGACGCCGGTGACCTCCTCCCCCGGCTGCACAAGCTGGTCCGGTCGGACTGCACGACCCGCAACCGGCGCAAGGCGGCGCAGTTGGCGGCCGACTACGACGCGCTCGAGGTGCGCATCGAACGGCTGCGGAAGGAAGAGGACCTGGCCAAGGTACGACCCGACCTGGACGGCAACGCCATCATGGAGATCTTGGGTATCCCGCCGGGACCCACGGTCGGTCGGGCTTGGCGGCACCTCAAGGAGCTGCGGCTGGAACGAGGGCCGCTCTCGCCCGAGGAAGCGCGCGAGGAGCTGCTGGCGTGGGCCAAGGCGGAGGGCGTGCTACCCAAGGAGTGACCCGTGTCGCACTGGACCCGCCGGTATGCGGTGCCCTTCTTCGTCTCCTCGCTGACGGCGTTCGTGCTCGCAGCGGCCGCACTGTTGGTCGTGGTGGTGTCCAGGCCGCTGGAAGAGCGCCCGGAGCAGGACTGTCTCATCGGCAGCTGGCGGGTCGTCTCGTACTGGGAGCGGGATCCCGCTCTACGCGTCGCGAAGCTCGAGTTGCAAGGTGACGGACACCTGTACGAGTACCGGGTCGACGGCACTGGGCGCGTCGACTTCGGTGACGGTGTCAGGTTGTCCGGGGAACTTCTCGGCGCCCCCATCGAGGTCGTCCTCAGTGGCTACGTGGAGTTCCACTACACCGCCGAGGACGGGGTGCTCCAGGTGGTCGGCCAGGACTCGAACATCACCGCGCGGATGTGGGGTCTGCCCGCCGACGACGTGATCGAGCTCAGTACCGAGCCGTACCACTACCGCTGTGAGAAGGACCGTCTGCGTCAGTCTCTCGACGATGTCTTCGCCGCCGAGATGACCCGGGTGTCCTGAGGACGAGAAACGGCCCACCGCGTCGTCCACGGTGGGCCGCATCGTCCCGGTTGGGCTCCGGAGTGAGGGCGTGAGGGCCTGCCGGCCGCGCCTCAGTCCTCGATCACCTTCGTGGGATTCGGGTTGTCGTCGCCACCGGCGGCCAGGCCTCCCAGCCGACGCAGCAGCGCTCCCAGATCGACACCGGTGAGGTCGCTGCCGAGCTGGAGGCCTTGCGCGACGTTGGTCGCCACCGACTTGGTCAGCGACGAGGCACCGTCGGTGGAGATGACGGTCATCTTGTCGATGCCGCTCATCGGAGCCGAGGCCGCGCTGACCACCTCGGGCAGCACCTTGACCAGCAGGTCGAGCACGGCCGCCTCGCCGTACTTGGCGAACGCCTCGGCCTTGAGCCGCATCGCCTCGGCCTCCGCCCGGCCCCGGGCCAGGATGGCCTCGGCCTCGGCCTGACCCTCGAGCTTGATCGCCTCCGCGATAGCGGACCGGCGCCGCTGCTCGGCCTCACCTTCCTTGGCACCCTCGATCGCGGCGGCCTCGGCGAGCGCGGCCCGCCGGGCCCGCTCACCCTCACCGGTCAGGCGGTCCCGCTCGGCCTCGGCCTGGGCAGCTGCGATGGTGGCCTGCCGAGCCGCGTCGGCCCGGAGCACCTCGGCGTTGCGGGCGGCCTCGGCCTCCTGCTCCACCTGGTAGCGCGCCGCGTCGGCGGGCTTACGGACCTCGGTGTCAAGCTCACGATCCTTCAGCTCGGCCTTGCGCTGGGCGACCTTCTGCTGCTCGGCGAGGATCGCCTGGTCCCGCTCGGCCTTGGCGAGCGGGCCGGCCGCCTCGGACTGGGCCTTGGCCGCGTCGATCTCCGCTTGGATGGCCGCCTTCTTCAGGGCCAGGTTGCGCTCCGACTCGGCGATCGCCTCCTCCGCGAGCAGGCGCTCACGCTCAGCCGCCTGCCGGGCCTGCGCCTCGGCGATCGCAGCGTCCTTGAGCACCCGGGCGGCCTCCGGGCGCCCCAGGTCCGCCAGGTAGGAACCTTCGGCGATGATGTCCTGGAGCTGGAAGGTGTCCAGCACCAGACCCTGGTTGGTCAGCGAGTGCTCGGCCTCCTCCGCGACGGCGGACGCGAACGCCGCCCGGTCACGGATGATCTCCTCGACGGTGAGCCGGCCGACGATCGACCGGAGCGCACCTGCGAGGACCTCGCGGGTGAAGGTGTCGATTTCGCTCTGCTGGTGCAGGAATCGCTGGGCGGCGGCGCGGATGGCGTCCTCGGAGCCCCCGACCTTGACGATCGCCACGCCTTGCAGGTTGCAGCGGATGCCCTGCTTGCTCACCGCCCCGGTGATCTCGACGTGGATACCGCGGCTGGAAAGGTCGAGGGTGTGCAGCTTCTGCACCACGGGCATGACGAAGACCGACGCCCCCATGACGACCTTCTGCCCGGACAGGTCGCGGACCTTGGTGCCATCAGCGGTGCGGGTGGCGCGACCCTTACGCCCGGTGACGATGAACGCCTCGTTGGGGCCGGCCACCTTGATCCGAGAGATGACGAACAAGATCAAGAGGAAGAGCAGTATGACGGCGCCGACTATGGCAATAATCATGGGTCTCCATAGCTGCTAGTGGGGCGATGCCCCGGAGGGGTCAGGGGGATGTGTAGGCACGCCGAAGGGCGCACCGGTTGGCGCAGGCTGGTCTGGTGCGGCGGCGCCGCACCAGACCGGGTCTCGTTGCGGGTGTAGCGGGGCGGATCGGTGTTACGCGATGGGCACTGGTTCGACGACCACGCTCGTTTCGCTGGGGGCAGCGATGACGAAAACCTGGGTCGCCAACGGGATCGGCGAGTCGGCGGTGGCGTTGAGCTTGACCGGCTGACCGCCGAGGGTCACCCGGACCTCACCGTACCCCGACGCCGGAATCGGAGTGACGACCACGCCCGTGAGTCCGATCAGGTCGTTACGCTCCGGAGTAGCGTCGGTGTGCATTGTGGTCGCGGCCCGGACGATACGGAGGGTTACCCAGCCGGCGGGAATCGCCACGAGCGTCCCCACCCCGACGGAGGCGAGCATCATCGGCGCGCCGCGTAGGTCGACCAGTGAGCTGGTGGCCGCCGCGGCGAAACCGAACATGCCGAGCATCGCCGCCATCACTTCCAGCGGCACGAACCCGTCCAGGTCGAACAACTCCACGCCCACCAGGCCGAGCAGCAGGAGCAACGCGCCAATGCCGCCGACGACCAGGAAGACGATGGTCATTGTGCCCATGTGCTAAACCTTTCCGCCTGCCGCTGAGGATAGCGGGTGCGGACAAAGCCGCTCGGTGAGCGATCGAAGGCCCGGAGTTGGTGACGAAACGAACGGTGACGGCAGCGATCAGTGAGATTCCTGAGTCGATGGTGCGGAGCCGAAACGGCTCCGGCCCCTGAGACGACACGTCGTCTCAGGGGCCGGAGTTCGCATCCCGACCGGGGCGCTACTCGTTCGCGCCCTGAATGAAGGCTTCGACTGCCTGCCGGGCCTCGTCGTCGGACAGCTGCCGCGGCGGCGACTTCATGAAGTACGCGGAGGCGGACAGCAGCGGCCCACCCAGACCGCGGTCCTTCGCGATCTTCGCGGCGCGGATCGCATCGATGATCACGCCGGCGGAGTTGGGCGAGTCCCACACCTCCAGCTTGACCTCGGCGTTGAGCGGCGCGTCGCCGAACGAACGGCCCTCCAGCCGGATGTACGCCCACTTACGGTCGTCCAACCACGGAACATGGTCAGACGGCCCGATGTGCACGTCACCGCGGGCCATCTCGTGCGGAATCTGGGAGGTCACGGACTGGGTCTTCGACACCTTCTTCGACACCAGCCGAGAACGCTCCAGCATGTTCATGAAGTCCATGTTGCCGCCGAAGTTGAGCTGGTAGGTGCGCAACAGCTCGACCCCGCGGTCCTCGAACAGCTTGGCCAGCGTCCGGTGCACGATGGTGGCGCCCACCTGGGACTTGATGTCGTCGCCGACGATCGGCAGTCCGGCGCGGGTGAACTTCTCCGCCCAGGTCGGGTCCGAGGCGATGAACACCGGCAGCGCGTTGACGAAGGCGCACCCGGCGTCGATGGCGGCCTGCGCGTAGAACCTGGTCGCCTCCTCCGAACCGACCGGCAGGTAGCAGACGACCACGTCGGCTCGTGCGGCGCGCAGCGCGGCCGCCACGTCGACCACGTCCTCGTCGGCCTCCTCCACCACCTCGCGGTAGTAGTGGCCGAGGCCGTCGAGGGTCGGGCCACGCTGTACCGTCACCCCAAGCGGCGGCACGTCACAGAGCTTGATCGTGTTGTTCTCACTGGCCACGATCGCCTCAGCGAGATCGCGGCCAACCTTCTTGGCGTCCACGTCGAAGGCGGCGACGAACTCCACATCGGAGACGTGATAGTCACCGAAGCGGACGTGCATCAGACCGGGGACGCGATCGCCCGGATCGGCGTTCCGGTAGTAGTGGACGCCTTGAACCAGCGACGAGGCGCAGTTGCCGACGCCGACGATTGCGACACGGATGGAGCCCATCACGGGTCCTCTCTCTCTGATCTAGACGGCCGCTCCGGTTGGTCCGAAGGCGGGCTGGCTTGCGGGGATCGGCCGGAGCGCTCATTCTCGATGAGCTCCTCCAGCCACCTGACCTCACGCTCACAGGCGTCGAGGCCATGGCGCTGCAGTTCCAGCGTGTACGCATCGAGCCGCTCGGCTGCGCGCGCGAGAAGTTCCCGCAGTCCCTCGCGCCGCTCCTCCACTCTGCGCCGGCGACCCTCCAGGATGCGCAGCCGAGTAGCCCGGTCGGTGCGAGAGAAGAACGCGAAGTGCACACTGAACCCGGCGTCCTCGTAGGTCTCCGGGCCAGCCTGAGCCACCAGCTCACCGAAGCGCTCCTTGCCCTCCGCTGTGATCTTGTAGACGATTCGGCCGCGACGGCTGGTCAGCGGTGGGACAGCATCATCGCTGGATGGTGTCTCTCCGGCCTCGGCGATCAAGCCTGAGGCCTGCATTCGGCGCAGCGTCGGGTAGAGCGTGCCGAAGCTGATCGCGGCCCGGATCGCTCCGAGCTTGGTGGTCAGTTGCTTGCGCAACTCGTACCCGTGCATGGGGCCCTCATGCAGGAGGCCGAGGATGGCGAACTCCAGCGTCGCCATATCCGTACCTCCTTCCGAGGGTCGACGGGTGAGCCGAGCGGAGACTCGACATATAGCTGGGAGATGTAGCTACCAGATGTATCGGCCCGATACATTGCTCACGGTACCGCGCCGCGGAACCCTGGCGCAACCGCCGATGCGTGCGTACGCTTCTGCCCATGCACGCGCGGCAGGTGGTGGACTACTCGCTCAAGAAGCGAGCACTGCTGCGCGAGGTCTACGCCGGCCGCGTGGGTGTCTACGAGGTCTGCGACGCCTCGCCCTACCTGCGCAACGCCGCGAAGTTCCATGGCGAGCCGACCGATCGTCGCTGCCCCATCTGTCGGCGGGAAAACCTGTCACACGTCCATTACATCTACGGCGACGAGCTGCGCCAGTCTGCCGGACAGGCTCGCCCTCTTCGCGAGCTGCGGCTGTTGGCCGAGACCGTACGCGAGTTCCAGGTCTACGTCGTCGAGGTGTGCCTCGGCTGCCACTGGAACCACCTGGTCGAGCAGTTCCTCGTCGGCGCGGCCGTCGCGGAGCACACTCCGGCACAGGCCGATGTGCCGCGGCGAAAGCGGAGAGCCCAGGCGCAATGAACGCTGATGCGGTCGAGTCAAGGGTGAGCCGTGTCCATCGACCGGGTTTCGGTCGTTTTATGGATAAGTCCGCTTTTTTTCGATCCGTGAGGTGTGTTCGTGGCATACGTCACGGTTGTTTGCCAGTGGGCCATAGACTCACGGCGCTGAAGGCATGGTGGAACCGATGACTTCGTACGGCGACCCCCAGTCCTATGGTCGCGCTCACGTCCCGGGCGCAGACCCCGATGAGTACGCCTACGACTCCTACGCGGATTCCTACGGCACGGACCCGTACGCCTCGGAACCGGACAGCTACGGTTATGACTCCTATCAGACCGGTCGCAGCAGCGCCAGCTCGGGGCGAGCCTCCGCTACCAGCGGCCGGGCCTCGGTAAGCTCTGGCCGCGCGTCGGTGGGATCCGCCTCGGTGGGCTCGGCGGCCGTGGGAGCGGCCTCCGCCAGCGCCGCGGCCTCCGCACGGGCCTCCGTACCCGGAGCCGCCGGGCGGGCGAGCGTGGGGCGCGCGAGTGTCGGTCAGGCGTCTGGCGACTCACATCGCTCGAGCGGCCATCGGTACGACTGGGGGGCCGCGGGAAGCCAGCGCCCCGCCGGGCGGGCGAGCGCTCCCGTCTCTCCCGCCGCCGGTCGCGCCTCTGTCCACACGTCACCGGCCGGGCCGGGCGGGCGTGGCCCGAACGGCGGCGGCAACGGCAGCTCCGGGGGTCGGGGTCGCCGCAAGAAGAAGCGGCATTGGATTCGCAACTCGCTGCTGTCCATGCTCGCCGTCCTCATTATCACCACCGGCGGCGGAATGGTCGCTCTCAGCTACTACGTCGAGTCGGTGCCACCCCCTGACCATGTGCAGCTGCCGCAGGCGAGCACCGTCTACTACAGCGACGGCAAGACCGAGATCGCGACCCTCGCCAAGTACAACCGCGAAATCATCGACACCAAGGTCGACGAGCTGAAGAACGTGCGGGACGCGGTGGTGGCCGCCGAGGACAAGAAGTACTGGGATCACAGCGGCGTCGACTTCGTCGGCATCATGCGCGCCGCGATCAACAACTTCACCGGCGGCGAACGGCAGGGTGCCTCCACGATCACCCAGCAGTACGTCGGTGCCGCGGCCGGCATCCGGGATGAGGCGACCTACAGCCGGAAGCTGAAGGAAGCCGCCATGGCCTACAAGCTCAACAGCCAGGAGGACAAGTACGTCATCCTCGACTACTACCTCAACACCGTCTATTTTGGTAGAGGGGCGTACGGCGTGCAGGCGGCGGCTGAGGCGTACTTCGGTAAGGACGCCGCCGACCTGACCGTTGCCGAGGCGGCGATGCTGGCGGGTCTGATCAAGACCCCCGACGACCAGTCTGGCCTGTCACCTTTCGATCCCCATCACACTCCGGACAATCCACAGGCTGCCCACGACCGCTGGAACTACGTCATGGACCAGATGGTCAGCATGGGCACGCTGTCTCCGGAGGAGCGAGCAGCGGCCGAGTACCCAGAGGTCAAGGAGCCGAAGAAGGCGAAGGAGTGGCACAAGGGCCCACAGGGCAACATCGTGCGCCAGGTCCGCCGGGAGCTCGAGGCGATGGGCATCGAGGACATCGACACCGGCGGCTATCGCATCATCACCTCGATCGACAAGGACATCCAGAAGGTCGCCCGGCAGACCGCCCGCCGCAAGGGCAACGACGCCTCCTATTGGGAGGGGCCGGAGAAGAACGTCGTCGCGGCGCTGGTCGCGATCGACCCGGCGACCGGGGGGGTGCTCGCCTACTACGGCGGTGAGGACGGCACGGGTGTCGACTGGGCCGGCAAGAACTACAACGCGGAGAAGGAGCGTTGGGAGGGCGGCCGGGCACCCGGGTCGACCTTCAAGATCTACACTCTCATCGCCGCGCTGCGGGAGGGCGTCTCGCTGGACAGTCACTGGAAGACCAGCGACTACCAACCCCCGGGTTACAGCGTCACGATCCGGAACGCTGGCCGGCGGGCGGAGAACACCGGTTGTGAGGGTGTCGCACCCGACTACTGCACCCTGCGCTGGTCGACTCAGGTCTCGTACAACGTGCCCTTCTTCCACTACGTCGAACAGTCCGAGCGGCAAGGTGGGACTGGCGCCGCCGGTGTGGTGAAGGCGGCTCGGGACGCGGGCATCACCATGATGGTCGACAACGACAACAACCCGCACGACCTGACCACCATCACCGACGGCACCGAGTTGGCGCGCGATCCGTTCGACTACTTCGTCGCCTTCGGGCAGTACCCCATCACGGTCCTCGACCACGCCAACGGGGTCGCCACTCTGGCCGCTGGCGGCCTTTATCACAAGGCGCACTTCGTCAACCGTGTCGAGGTGCGGAACCCCCAGACCGGCGAGTGGGAGACGATCCGCAGCGCCAAGATCGAGGGTGAGCAACGGGTAGAGAAGACGATCGCGGACGAGATCACCGGCGTTCTGTCCACCATCCCCGCCCGTAGCGGCCACGCGTTGGCCAACAACCGTCCCGCGGCCTCCAAGACGGGTACCTGGGAGCACCCAAACGGGGGCAACCGGGATGCGTGGGTGGTCGGCTACACCCCACAGATCGCGGCAGCGGTGTGGGTCGGTGACCCCGACGCTGGCAAGATCAAATACACGTCGGGTCAGGACATCGGCAGCGGCAGCCTTCCCTCCTATATCTGGAAAGACTTCATGGACAAGGCCCATGACGTGAAGGAGTGGCCGCACCAGCCCTTCCCGCCGGCGCCGCAGATCGGCAACCGGCAGCACCCGTACGCCAACGGGGAGATGCCACAGCCGGATCCGGAGCCGGAGGAGGAGGACGACGAGTGTCGTAACCCGTTCCGGTGCAACGACGGTAACGACAACGGCCCGGCGCCGGGTCCGCAACCGCCACCACCTGGACCGCAGCCAGGCGGCAATGACGAGCAGGTTTTCCCTGGCGACGGCCAGCCGCACGAATGATCAGCCGATGAGCTGATAGGTTGAGCGGATCGACCGTCGCGAACGAAAGGTGGCCAGGTGAGCCGGGCCGTCGGGTCGGAGACCGAGCTGCAGTCGGAGGTGTTGGAGGATCTCCGAGGTGCCCGCTACTACCGCCAGTGGTTGGTGGGTCTAGCCGCGCCGTACCTCGGCAGCGATCCGATCGAGATCGGTAGCGGGATCGGGGACTACGCAGAGGAGTTGGCGCTCGGTCGGACGACCTATACCGCCACCGAGGCCGACGCTAGTCGATTGGCGGTGCTCCAGCGGAGGTTCGCCGACCATCCGGTCGTCCGGGTACGCCAGTTGAGTCTGCCCACCTCCGAGACCGCCGCCCACAGCGGCCTGGTCATGTTCAACGTGCTGGAGCACATCGAAGACGACGTGGCCGCACTTCGTAGCGCCGCCGGCCTGGTCCGCCCAGGCGGGGCCGTGGTGGTGTTCGTGCCGGCGTTCAACGGCGCGATGAGCCGCTTCGACCGGCTGATCGGGCACTACCGGCGCTACACCCGGCGTACCCTCCGCAACGCGCTGGTAGCCGCGGGTCTGACGGTGGAGCGCCTGCACTACGTCAACTCGGTCGGCCTGATCTCGTGGTTCCTGCTCATGCGCTGCGCCCGGATGATCCCGCGTGACGGTGCCGCCCTGCGCTGGTACGACCGGACGGTGATCCGCTCGGTGGCGTGGAGCGAACGCCGGTTCCGTCCCCCGTTCGGGCAGTCCGTGTTCGCGGTGGCCAGGGCCGTGGAGGGCGAGCGAGAGTGAAGCAGCCAGTAGACGTGCCGAGCCGGTCCGACTGGTTCGTCGCCGGGTTGTCGCAGCTGATCGGCGGTCCTCACGGCGACCACGTGGCACGACGGAAGCGGTTCTGGCGCGCCGGACACATCGTCCTGGCGCTGACCTGCCTCACCCTCGCCCTGCACTGGGTGCAGAAGTCGCCGTGTCGGAACCCGGCCGACTGGGTGGAGCTACAGCAGTACACGCGGTTCTGCTACTCCGATGTGATCGCCCTCTACGGCGCAGAGGGGGGACTCAGCACCGGCGGCCTGCCCTACCTGGACTATCCGCTGGAGTATCCGGTCCTCACTGGCGTATTCATGGCCCTGATCGGGGTGCCGGTCCACGTTCTCGGGCAGACGTACCACGGCGTGGTCGAACACACCTGGTTCTACGACGGCAGCGCCCTCGTGCTCAGCGTGCTGGCGGTGGCGTCGGTGGCGATGATGCTGTCCCTGCGTCAGCGGCGGCCGTGGGACATCGCGATGTTCGCGCTCGCGCCAGCGTTGCTGGTCACCGCGACCGTCAACTGGGACCTGCTCGCGGTGGCGTTCGCGGTCGGTGGTCTGTTCGCGTGGGCGCGCGGGCGACCACTGGTGGCTGGTGTGCTCCTGGGCCTGGGAACGGCGGCCAAGTTGTGGCCAGGGTTCTTGTTCGTCCCCCTCATCGTCCTGGGCTGGCGGACCAGACGGCATCGGCAGGTCTGGGGCGCGGTCGGTGTCGGTGTCACCGCCTGGGTCGCGGTGAACCTGCCGGTGATGATCGCCGACTACCTGCGTAACGGCAGCCTGGACAACTGGGGGCGGTTCCTCCAGCTCAACACGGAACGCGCGGTCGACTGGGGCACCTTCTGGTACATCGGCCGCTATCTCGAAGGCCCGTGGTTCACCGGCTACCCGGGCGACCAGGGCCCGTTCCAGTGGCTTGCCACCCACGTCGACCCCCACCTGAACCTGCTGTCGTATCTGCTGTTCGGGCTGGCCTGCCTCGGGATCGGATACGTGGCGTTGCGGGCACCACGGCCTCCCCGGGTGGCGGCGCTCGGATTCCTCACTGTGGCGGCCTTCCTGCTGTTCGCTAAGGTGTGGTCGCAGCAGTTCGTGCTCTGGCTGCTGCCGCTGGTGGTGTTGGCGCGCCCACGCTGGGGTGCCTTCGTCGCCTGGCAAGTGGCCGAGGTCGGCTATTTCCTGATCTTCTATGTCCGGTTGATCGTCGCGGAGACCGGTCGCGACATCATGCCTGAGGGGGTCTTCGTTCTGGCCGCGACTCTGCGGTGGGTCACGGTGATGGCGCTCTGTGTGTTGGTGATCCGGGACATCTTCCGACCCGACCAGGACCCGGTGCGCCAGAGCGTCGGCGGCGGTGACCCGGACGCCGGCCCTCTCGCCGAATCCGATCCACCCACCGAGGAGCCTCAGAGGTGGAAGACGAGCACGCCGTCGATCTCCTCCCGGGTGACACCGAACTCCTCGCCGGTGGCGTAGAGCGCTCCTTCCCATGGGGTGCCGATCACCCGGTCGGGTAGTACCACCACCGTCGCCACACCCATCGAACGCAGGTGGGAGACGCTGGCGTGGTCCGGAAAGGCGGTGGTGATGCGTCGTACCTCCGTCAGCGACGTGGGCGCGAACCCAGAGCCACCGTTGACCAGAGGAACGAACCGGTCGGTCGTCCACATCATCACCTGCATGTCGGTGATCTGGTCGCTGGGGAGCACCAGCACCGGTCCCTCCACGACCGCCAGGGCCCGCGGTTGCGGAGGCACGATCACATGCGGGGTGGTGTTGAGCCCTTCGAGCAGCACGAGTACCAGTGGAGCGATCGCCGCCCAGCGCAACCATCCAACCGGGTACGGCGAACCTCGATGGACCGCGAGCTCCCGTGCGCGAGCGACCAACGCACTCACCGCACCGGCCGCTAGCACGCCGAGCAGCAGGGTGGTCCAGATGACCAGGCGCCCGGGGGTGCGCAGTCCGTCCCACCCTGGCAACGCCTCGAACAGCGGCCGGTAGAGGGCGCCCTCGGCGAACTCCGTTCCCATCGCCAGGATCACGGTGACGACGACGCCGGCGCTGAGCCACAGTCTCGCCCGCAGCGACCAGACCGAGAAGAACAGTCCTGCCAGGGCGAGGCCGACCAACGCGAAGCCGGGCAGCAACGCCATCTCCGGCGGCCAGGTCAACGCCGCCCGGGCCTCGGCGTGCGCAGCGCCCCACAGCCACGACTCGGCCGGGGCGGTGAAGAAGCCCCGCAGCGGTGGAGAGAACAACTCGATCTCCTCGATCCGCCGCGCGGCCTGTGGATGCAGGCGCAGCACGGTGAGGTATGGCAGCGCCATCAACAGCGCCACCGCGGCGAAGACCGACCCACCGACGAGATCGGCGCCCAGCAACCGACCGATCGGCTGACGCGGCCGCCGTCGGAGCCGCCGATACCCCCAGCCCACGGCCACCGCGAGCCCGATGAGGAGCAGGGCGTAGGCGAACATCAAGCCGATACCGAAGCCGAGAGTCACCTGCCAGACGGCTACCAGCCAACCACCGACGATCCACCCTGGTCGGACGCGCTCGGGTTGGAAGCCACGCCGCAGCGACCAGCCGTGACCCCGAGCGAGCATCGCCAACGCGAGTGCGATCCCTCCAGTGGACAGGACGTGTAGGTGGCCAGCCTGGGACAGCCGCCAGGGGGCGTAGGCGAACGCCGCGCCGGCCACCGCCGCACCGGTCGGGGTCGCGCCGAGCTGGCGTACCAGCGCGTAGGCGCCGACAAAAGCGAGGGCGTGGACGAGTACGTAGACGATGTTGTAGCGGAACGCCGCCGCGAGTGGACCTTCGCCGATCAGACTGAGCGGAGCGTAGCCCAGCAAGGAGTCGGTGAAGGCGTAGCTCCATCGCTCCGGGAAGAAGGCGTTGCCGTGCCAGAGGGAGCCGGGGTCGGTGAGCAGGATGTGGCCTGGCCAGGCCAGCATCCACGCCACGAGGGCCGGATCCCCCAGGTCCTGCGGGAGCGTGTACTGCGGATGCCGTAGAGCGGGCCACGTGAACACCACGGCGAGCGCCACGGCGGCGAGGCTGGCCAGCGTCCACTCGTGCGCCAGGAACCGTCCGACCCGGCCGGCGACGCGGCGGAGCCGACCGGGGGCGGGAGGCGTAGTGGGCGCGAAGGCGGCCCACCGCTCCTGCTCAGGCGGCGTGGACGCGTCGTCGGTGGCGGGTTGCTCCGAACGTTCGTCGGCTGGCTGATCCGGTCGAGGGGTGCCGCTGTCCAGGTTCTCGCGCCGTTGCGTGTCCATGCTCCTACTCGAGCCTCTCCCGCAGGTAAGCGACGTCTGCTGCTTGGCCTTCCGCCCCTCCGGGTGTCTCCACCACGACCGGGGCCGCGGCCTCCCGCACCACCGCAACCAACAGATCCGGGTCTATTCTTCCTTGCCCCAGGTTCTCATGTCGGTCCCGCCCAGAGTTGAAGTCATCCTTGGAGTCGTTGACGTGCACCAGGTCGATGCGACCGGTGATCGCCCGGATCCGGTCGACCAACCCGAGCAGATCCTCCCCACCGGCGTGCGCGTGGCAGGTGTCTAGACAGAACCCTACTCCGTAAGGCCCCACGGCATCCCACAACCGAGCCAGCGCGTCGAGTCGGCGGGCGCACGCGTTGTCGCCACCAGCGGTGTTCTCGATCAGGATCGGGACCGGGAATCCGCCGTCGGCTGCGGCGTACGCGAAGGTCTTGCGCCAGTTCTCGAATCCGGCCGCGAGGTCGTCTCCCCGATTCACGTGCCCGCCGTGCACGACCAGCCCTTTCGCGCCGATCGCCGCTGCGGCCTGTGCGTGAGCCGCCAGCAACTTCCGGCTGGGGATGCGAATGCGGTTGTTCGTCGTCGCGACGTTGATGACGTAGGGAGCGTGGATGTAGATGTCGATGTCTGAGGCGCGTAGGGCCTCGGCGTCGGGGCGGGGTGGCGGAGTCTTCCAGCCTTGGGGGTCAGCGAGGAAGAACTGGGCCAGGTCGGCGTTACGGATGGCTGCTTCCCGGAGTGGGTCCGTGGAATCCACGTGGGCACCGATGCGCATGGGCGGCAGCCTAGTGTTTCCTGCGGCGTCACCGCCTCTGCGTCCGCTTCGTTGGTCTGCGTGTATCCGGGCACGTCACCCGGTATCAGCACCCAGCAGCGGGAGAGAGTGATGAGGTCGTCCATCCCATCGGCCCGACGTCGCCGGACCTCCGTCTGCCTGCGGTGGCTGGCCGCCGCATCGCTTGGCGGCGTGGTGCTGGGCTGGTCGCCGTCGGCCCACGCGGAGCCAGTGTCGGACGAGCCGGTGACCACGGTGACCTTCCATGGCGCCTGCGGCCTGCTTGGATTGGGAGGCGGCTCCGAGCCGGACGCCGCGGAGGTCGTCGTTGCCCGTGGCTCCCTGGTCACCTTCCGGAACGAGATGAGCAACACCGCGGTGCTTCGCCTCGACGGCGAGGCGATCGCGGAGGTCCCACGTACCGCAGCGGCCATCGTGTACGTCGAAGACGGACCGGTCAGCGTGTCGATGGAGCTGCAGTGCCTGGTCGGGCAGCCGGTCGGTGCGACGACCGTCCATGTGACCGATGCGTCCGACGACATCGACGCGGATCCGCAGCCGCTGCCTGATCCGCCGCTGGGCAAGACCCCGCCGCCTGGCACGCCCTCTGACGAGGCGCCGGTCGGCACGCCGTCGTCCCGCCCGGCCTCGGTACCCCGCACCACGCCGCCAGTGACCACCCCCGAAACTGCGGCCTCCCCGGAGCACGGCTCGGCCGATTCTTCGTTCTGGCGGAGCCCACCGCGGCACCCGGGCGAGCCGTCCGGCGCGTGGACTGCTGGGGAGGACGCCACGCCAGCACCGACCGCCGCGCCAGACCAGTCCGAGATGACCGTCGATGCTGGCGCCGAGCGCGCAGGCCGGGTTACCGTGGAGGAGTCGGCGACCGTGATGGATTCGGCAAGGGCGTCCGGTTACCTCACCGACCTCACCGAGCCGACGGGTGGCGATAGTTCGATCGGTTTGCTGGCGTTGATCGCTACGGTCTGTGTCGTAGGTGTATCAGCCGGCGCGGTGAGGGCTATCATCGCCCAGCGAGCGAAGCGGCCTGAGTGGGCGTAGAGTACAACTCAAGAGCGTTGGCTCCCCAAGGCTCCGCGGGGCGCCGTGAGTCCATCCTCGTCGGTGTGGTCGTTCCTCCCCAGGTCCCACCCAAAGAAGTGGACTCCGGCGCCCCGCGGTCTTTCCGCAGCGTGATGCGCTACCATTGCTCCGTTTGCCGGCCGGACCAGGTCCAGGCCGGCGGTGCATGACCCTCCTGCCACGGAACGACCGTGGCCGCTGAGACCAGAGGAGGTGAGTTGAGTCTTGCGCCACTACGAAATCATGGTGATCTTCGACCCTAGCCTCGAAGAGCGCACCATCGCACCGTCGCTGGATACCTACCTCAACGTGATCCGTGAGGCCGGTGGCTCGGTGGAGAAGCTCGACGTGTGGGGGCGGCGTCGCCTCGCGTACGAGATCAAGAAGAAGCCGGAAGGTATCTACGCGGTCATCGACGTGCGGTCGACGCCTCAGGCCGTGGCCGAGCTGGATCGCCAGCTGCGGCTGAACGAGGCCGTTCTGCGGACCAAGGTCCTCCGACCGGATACCCACTGACAGACACATCGTCGCGCTGGCGGTTGTCGTACCGGTGTGACAGCCTTCTGACCAGCCGGCAAGGATCAGGAGAGGACCATGGCAGGAGAGACCACCATCACCCTCATCGGTAATCTCACCGATGACCCGGAGCTGCGCTTCACTCCCTCGGGTGCGGCGGTGGCCAAGTTCCGTGTGGCGTCGACCCCGCGCTACCTGGACCGCCAGACCGGCGAGTGGAGGGACGGCGAACCGCTGTTCCTGACCTGCAACGTGTGGCGGCAGGCGGCCGAGCACGTGGCTGAGTCCTTGCAGCGGGGTACCCGAGTGATCGTTTCGGGGCGGCTGCGTCAGCGGTCCTACGAGACCCGAGAGGGCGAGAAGCGTACCGTCTTCGAGCTGGAGGTGGACGACATCGGCCCCTCCCTGCGGTACGCCACCGCGAAGGTACAGAAGATGTCGCGTTCGTCCGGCGGTGGTGGCTTCGGTTCCTCTGGCGCCCCGGCCGACGACCCGTGGGCCTCTGCGACCCCGGCTCCGGCGACAACGCCTGGCGGCGGCGATTTTGGCGATGAGCCCCCGTTCTGAGCAACTGGAGTGACGAGACACGATGGCCAAGGCAGCCGCGATTCGTAAGCCCAAGAAGAAGGTGAACCCGCTCGACAAGGAGGGGATCACCTACGTCGACTACAAGGACACCGCACTGCTGCGGAAGTTCATCTCCGACCGTGGCAAGATCCGCGCCCGTCGGGTGACTGGAGTGACCGCGCAGCAGCAGCGTCAGATCGCCCGGGCTGTGAAGAACGCCCGGGAGATGGCGCTTCTGCCCTACACCAACACGTCCCGCTGAGAGGCCCCGCCATGAAGATCATCCTTACTCAGGAGGTTTCCGGCCTCGGTTCCGCCGGTGACGTGGTCGAGGTCAAGGACGGATACGGGCGCAACTACCTGCTTCCCCAGGGGTACGCGATCCGCTGGACGCGTGGGGCGGAGAAGGAAGTCATCTCGATCCGTCGCGCGCGAGCCGCCCGGGAGATCCGGGACCGTGAGCACGCCGAAGAGGTGGCGCAGCAACTGTCGCAGATCAACGTCTGCCTCTCCGCCCGGGCTGGCGAAGGTGGTCGGCTCTTCGGTTCGGTCACGCCCGCGGAGATCGTCGAGGCGGTGAAGACCGCCGGCGGGCCAGAACTGGACCGGCGCCGCATCGAGTTGGCGGCGCCGATCAAGTCGGTCGGAAACCACCAGGTCCGGGTTCGCCTTCACCCGGAGGTGGTCGCCACCTTCGAGGTGGCCGTGCTTCCGAGCAAGTCGTAACGCGGTCAGACCCACCGCGCCCGCTGGCGTCCGTGTACGGATACCAGCGGGCGCGCGGTCTTTTCGGGGGTTGCGGGCGACTCAACGGAACGTCAACAGGACGATGGTGACGACCCCGGCGCCGATCACTGATCCACCCAGCGCGATCGTCACCGGGCGCCAGGCGTAGTCGAGCCGGCGGAGGCCAGCCGAGATCGCCACCGACAGCGCGGTGGCCGCGATGACGCCCGGAAAGGCGTCGACGAAGCCCGCCAACGCCGCCGTGCGGGGGGCCACACAGGTGCCATCGGCGACGTTGATGCAACTGTCCGCTGTCCCACTGCGGGTCCACGCCCACGCCAGGTAGGCCAGCATCGGCACGGTGAACAGCGCGATCGTCCACGCCAGCACCGGCTGCCACGGCGCGGAGGGTTCCGGCACCGCTTCCTTGCGGCGCGCGCGCTCAACCAGCGGCGGCGGTGGTGGTGCGGCATCCCGCCGTCGTGGCGGACTGGAATTGGCGACGGTGGGCGTGGGCGGCGTGACCCGCGGAACGTAGCCGGTCGAGCCAGGCCCTCCCGGCACGACGACGTCCGGCCAGGGCGCTGAGCGGCGTTGCTGACCCCGCCACACTCGGGGAGCGGCGCTGCGAGGGCGATCGACCACCCGCCATTCGGCGGTGTCCCCTCGCCGGTGGGGAGCGTTCCCGTGCGGTCCCCGCTCCCAATCGTTCACCAGCTGAGCCTCCACTGTTCGTCTGGTCGGTGTCGAATCGCTGCCTCACCAACGGGCGTTGCGGGCAGCTTATCGAGCCATGCCGACGGGTCCCCACTCTCCCGGAGCCGGGCGGCTCCAGCAGGGCTGCGACATCCCCAGCATGGACACCCGACGAGTTTCTTTTTCACACAGGCTGGGGATGTTGTTTTCGCTGCTCAAAGCGCTGTAGCGGGATTGTCCCCAGAAGTTGTCCACAGGCTGTGCACAGGTGGCGCACACCCTGACCCGGTCCTGTCCACAGGTTTCCCCCAGCCCTATCCACGGGCTCACTTGAGCCGGCCGTCGACACCGCCTACCGTTGCGAGCCGGGGTGCGACTCAGGGGTGGAGTCCATTGGTCGTGGTGGATTGTCGCACCTGACGCGCAAGCTGAGCGGCGACAACGACGAGGGGGACGGGGTGTCGATTGCGGAGGACGTGCGGCCCAGATCCGACGGATCAGCGACGGACGATCCAGCGTTCGACCGCACCCCGCCTCAGGACATCGCCGCCGAACAGAGCGTGCTCGGCGGCATGCTGCTGTCCAAGGACGCCATCGCCGACGTGGTCGAGATCCTGCGGCCCAGCGACTTCTATCGCCCCGCCCACGCGATCATCTACGAGGCGATCCTGGATCTCTACGGCCGGGGCGAACCAGCCGACCCGGTCATGGTCACCGCCGCGTTGACCGACTCTGGCGACATCGGCCGGGTGGGCGGCATCGCGTACCTGCACGACCTCGTCAACGCGGTGCCGACCGCGGCGAACACCGCCTACTACGCGCGGATCGTCGCCGAACGTGCCGTCCTCCGCCGGCTGGTGGAGGCCGGCACGAAGATCGTCCAGCTTGGCTACGGCGCCGGCGCGGCGGCAGGGAGGGACACCGACGACATCGTCGACCTCGCCCAGCAAGCCATCTACGAAGTGACCGAGCGCCGGGTGAGCGAGGACTTCTCCGTCCTCGCCGACATGCTGCGACCGACGCTGGACGAGATCGAAGCGATCGGCGCGCACGGCGGGGTGATGACCGGAGTGCCGACCGGTTTCGCTGATCTCGACGCCCTACTACACGGTCTGCACGCTGGGCAACTGATCGTCGTCGCAGGGCGTCCCGGTCTCGGCAAGTCGACTGCCGCGCTCGACTTCGTCCGGCACGCGGCGGTACGCCATGGGCTCGCCAGCGCCATCTTCTCGCTGGAGATGAGCAAGGTCGAGATCGTGATGCGGATCCTCGCGGCGGAGTCCCGCGTGCCGCTGCACGTGCTTCGTTCCGGCCAGCTGTCCGATGACGACTGGACGAAACTGGCGAGACGGATGGGCGAGATCAGCGAAGCGCCGCTCTTCGTCGACGACACCCCCAACATGAACCTGATGGAGATCCGCGCCAAGGCGCGCCGTCTGCGACAACGCCACGACCTCCGGCTCCTCGTCGTCGACTACCTGCAGCTCATGACCTCACCGAAGCGGGTGGAGAGCCGGCAGCAGGAGGTGGCCGAGCTATCCCGGGGTCTCAAGTTGCTGGCGAAGGAGATCGACTGCCCGGTGGTCGCGGTGGCGCAGTTGAACCGGGGCCCGGAACAGCGCACCGACAAGCGACCCCAACTGTCCGACCTGCGTGAGAGCGGCTCGATCGAGCAGGACGCCGACGTGGTCATCCTGCTGCACCGAGACGACTACTACGACAAGGAGTCCCCCCGGGCTGGTGAGGCCGACTTCATCGTGGCCAAGCACCGGAACGGCCCCACGGACACCATCACGGTGGCGGCACAGCTGCACCTGTCCCGGTTCGTGGACATGGCGATCAGCTGATCGGGGCAGGCGCTGCGCCGACGGTGTGGTCGCACCCGCCACGCAGCGCCGTGGTGTTCAGCCAGCGAGGGCGGGATCGAACAGACGGGGCTTCGCGGCGGCCGCCACCACCTGAGTGTGGAAGACGTTGCCGAGCAGCGACTCGAGCCGACTCAGGCGGCGCGGGTGATGCGCGCGGATCCAGAATCTCTCCCGCTCCCCGTCCACGACGGTGGCGGAGAACTCTAGGGCGAAGAGGCGAGGGTAGGCCGTCCACATGACGTCTGACAGGTAGCGCAGGTCACTGGCCAGATGGAGGTGGACCCGTCGGAGCAGTCGGCTTTCACGGGTCACGACAAAGCTACGGTTCGTGATCAAGAGTAGGTGGGTCCCCGTGGCGGAGCGGTCCAGTCGGTGGCAGCGACTCACCAAGAGAGTGACGTCCTCGGTGGTGACGCACCGGCGCAGGACCGGCAGGTGTCGACTGACGGTGGGGATCGACAGCCCGGCCTCTGCAGTGGCGGGCAGGAACGTTCGCGAGAACACGTCCATGCCGAACCAACGACGCGACGCGCCGAGGCGTAACGAAAGTCGTCAGGTCAGGTGAGCATGACCGTCCGGACCAGCGTCAACGCCAGCAGGAGAACGGCCACCGCCCCCAGCGCGAGCCCTTGGAAGACGTCACGGTGCTGGCGCGGGGCGTAGGCCAGCCCGAGGGCGACCAGTGCCCCGGTCACCAGGCCACCCAGGTGACCCTCCATGGAGATCTCGTTGACCACCAGAGTCAGAAGCAGGTTGATGACCAGAATTCCGGTGATCATCGAGGTGTCGCGCCCCATCCGATGGAGCAGGACATAGAAGGCGGCGAACAGGCCGAACACCGCGCCGGAGGCGCCGGCGGTCAGCGTCTTGGGAGCGAACAGGTAGACCGCTACGCTGCCGCCCAGGCCGGACAGGAGGTAGAGCGCCAAGAACCGCAACCGCCCCAGCAGCGGCTCCAGCGCTCCCCCGACCACCCACAACGCGAACATGTTCAGCGCCAGGTGGATCACCCCGTAGTGGAGGAACATGCTGGTGACCAAGCGGTACCACTCGCCGGTCGCGACCCCCCTCAGCGGCACGAAGGGTTCGCCTGGCCAGTACCCCAGCATGGCTCCCCAGACGTGAAGGTCAGTGGCGCCACCCAGCAGGCCACCGCTGAACAGAGCCTGCGGTCCACCCATGATCGCGGCGACCACCGTGACGGCGACGTTGAGCCCAATCAGGGTCCGGGTGACCTGCGTGCCATATCCCGACAGGGGGCCGCCGAAGACGGTCCGCGCCGACCGTTGCGTGCGGCGCCCTTCAGCCACGCACTCCGGACAGTGGTGCCCGACCGCGGCGTCGTGCATGCAGGACGGGCAGATTGGCCGGTCACAGCGGCTGCAGCGCAGGTACGTCTCACGAGCAGGGTGCCGGTAACAGACCGGGATGGTGGGCTGACTCACGCCAGCAACAGTAGCGCCCCGACAGCGCGGTCAGCCGACCTCGACCCGCTCAATCACCACGTCGGTCAGCGGCCGGTCCCGGGGGTCGGTCGGCGTGTTCGCGATGGCGTCGACGACGCGTGCCGACTCCTCGTCCGCGACCTGACCAAAGATGGTGTGCTGGAAGTTGAGGTGTGGCTGTGGGGAGACGGTGATGAAGAACTGGCTTCCGTTCGTGCCAGGGCCGGCGTTGGCCATCGCGAGCAGGTAGGGCCGGTCGAAGGTCAGCTCGGGATGGAACTCGTCCGCGAACGTGTAGCCTGGCCCACCGCGCCCGGTGCCGGTCGGGTCACCCATCTGGATCATGAAGCCGGCGATCACTCGGTGGGCGATGGTGCCGTCGTAGTAGGGGCCGGAATCCGGCTTCCCGGTGCGAGGATCGATGTACTCCCTGGTGCCCTGGGCAAGTTCGACGAAGTTACGCACCGTCTTTGGCGCGTGGTTCGGGAACAGCTCCAGCCGGATCGGCCCGGCGCTGGTGTAGATGGTGGCAGTTGTCGCCACGGAGACCCACCCCTCGGTTCACAGCGGTCAGAACCACCAGATCCTCCCATGTGTGCGTTCGGATGGTTAAGCGGCCCTGAACAGGGGAAGATGACGTGAGAACCGCGGAAGGTGACCCGCCCTTCCCGGTCGACGAGTCGTGGAGGTGGGGAGATGCTGCGGATGCGGCGGGCGGAACCTCAGACCGAGGGTGAGCTTCTCCGGCAGGAGCTCGGAGCCGGGGTCACGCACCTACGACGCGCACTCGGTCTCGCCGGGTCCCAGGTCGGGCCCCGGATGCGGGCCATGCGGGACCGGTGGCGCTCCGTCGACCGACTCGCCGACGCCCCAGTGGCCGAGCAGCGCCGCTGGACGCTGCCCTTGGGGCTGGTGGCGGTCGGTGCGGTGGTCGGTGCCGCGACCGCGATTGCGTTGGTGCGGCGGCGACAGCGGCGCCGGTGGGAGGAGTACGACGCCGAGCTGGCCTTGGAGGAGGCCATCAACAGCCCTGCCGACCGGCAGACGGGCATGGTGCCCGACGAGGAGCGAGCCCAGAAACCCGATCAGATGTCCACGTGAGGGGCGCCGGGTGGGCCGTCCGCGCGTGGGGGTGGGGGTACGAACCGCCCACCCGGCGCCCTAAGGGGGCGGGTGTGAAGCCTGTTACGTGATCGTATGGTGATCCCGTATGCAGCATTCTCATCCATCTTTGAGCGGATGGGAACCCCCTAGGGCCGGGATTCTGGCCCCCACGCCTGGCGAGTGACGCCGGTCACTGTGGTCGGTCGGCTGCTACGCGCCGCGCCGTACCTCCGCGACCGCCTCCGCGAGCAGTCGGACTCCTTCGTCGATCTGGTCGTCGAGGACCGCCGAGTAGGCCAGACGCAGAGCGTGCTCCCCACCGGACAGGACGAAGTCTGTGCCCTTGACCACGGCGACCCCACGAGCCGCCGCCGCGGCGGCGACCGCCTCCGCGGAAACGTCGTCCGGCAACTCCACCCAGAGGAAGTAGCCGCCGTCGGGTTCGGTGAACCGGGCCTCCGGCAGGTGGGTGCGTAGCGCTTCGCTGAGGAGCCGCACCCGGCGCCCGAGCGCCTCCCGAACGGTCTGGATGGAGCGCTCGAACGCGCCAGAGCGACAGAACTGGTAGACGATCGCCTGCGCCACCATGCCGGGTGAGATGTAGGTGTTGGTCGCCTGCTCGGCGATGGCCGCGATCGTCTCCTCCGGCCCGATCAAGTAGCCCACCCGGACTCCCGGACAGACGGTCTTGGTGAAGCTGGAGGCGTGGACGACCCGCTTGTTGGCGTCGAGCGAGAGCATCGTCGGTAGCGGCTCGCCCCGGAACCGGATCTCCTGGTACGGGTCGTCCTCGAACACCGTGAAGTCGAACTCTTCGGCCAGCTCCAGGATCGCCCTGCGCTTCTCGAGCGAGAGCGTGACGCCGGCCGGGTTCTGATAGTTGGGGATCAAGTGCGCGAGTGTCGGGCGCACCCCCGACTCCAACAGCTTGCGCAGCTCGTCGACGTCGACGCCGTCCGGGTGCAGGGTCAGCTGGTGGACCTTGGCGCCGGCGCGGACCAGGTTGAGCAGCGTCCGGTCGTAGGTGGGGCGTTCCACCACCACGTCGGCGCCGGCGGTGACGAAGTGCTGGAAGACGAAGGCGTCGGCCTGCATGGAGCCGTTGGTGATCAGCACCTGGTCGACCGACACCCCGTACCGGTCGGCAATCCACTCGCGCAGCGGCGGATAGCCGACCGCGACACCGTATCCGGTGACGCCAGCCGGATCGGCCTCGAAGGCACGAGTGGCGGCAGCCGACAGCCCTGCCACGTCGACGATGTCAAGCGACGGCGCGCCGCGGGCGAATGAGATGGCCATGTACTCAGCGTACCGAGAGTCGATCTTGAGCGATGTCTGGGGCCGTCTCGGCACATCGACATCGCTTGACTGTGGTTTGGGTCTCATTTATCGTCCGGTGAGACTCCGAAAAAAATCCCGAAACTTTCGGTTGCCCCCCGGAAGGAATCAGATGAGACACATGGAGCCCGTACGGCATCGGAGGCCGGCTGGGCGGCGCCGAGTGATCGGAGCGATCGGCGCAGTCGTACTCGCCGCCTCCGTCGCCGCCGCGCCTCCAGCTCTGGCGAACGAACCCGTAGTCGTGCTCGCCAGTGACTTCGAGGACGGCACCACCCAGGGCTGGTTCGGTCGTGGATCAGCCACTGTCGACGTGAGCACCGACGCTGCCCACAGTGGCGACGCCAGCCTGCTCACCACCGGCCGTGCCGACACCTGGCAGGGACCGGGCCGCGACCTGCGTTCCGTGCTGCAGGCCGGCGCCACCTATGAGATTGAAGCCTTTGTGCGTCTCGCCGACGCTCCCAGCGGCGAAGTGCACCTGACGATGCAGCGGACCCCGGCCGGTGGCGACACCGTCTACGAGCGCGTGGTCTCCAACGCGGCGGTGACCGACGGCGACTGGGCGCGGCTTACCGGCAGCTACACGTTCGACAGCCTGGACAACGACGAACTGCAGCTTTACCTGGAGAGCCCGGATCCGGAAGTCTCACTCTTCCTCGACGACGTCACCATCACCATGACGTCGCCCCCACCGGGTGGTCCCTCGGAGACTCTGCTCGAGAGTGACTTCGAGGACGGCACGGTGCAGGGCTGGGGCGCTCGGGGTGAGGAGACCGTAGCGGCCACCCAGGACGACGCCCGGTCGGGTGAGTGGAGCCTGGCCGTCACTGGCCGGACCGAACCCTGGAACGGCCCTGCTCGGGACATCACCGCCCTGGTGTCGCCGGGCAAGACCTACCGCTTCTCGCTCTTCCTCAAGCTGGCACCGGACCAGGAGCCGGCGGACCTGCGGGTGAGCGTGCAGACCGACGTGGACGGTGACTCCACCTTCCAGACGCTGGTCGACGACACCACGGTCGGGCCGGACGCGTGGGTGGAGTTCGCCGGCACCTACACCCCGACCAGGGAAGCCGACGCGATCCACCTGTACGCCGAGTCCGCCAGCGAACTGGTCGACTTCTACCTTGACGACTTCGTGTTCTCCGTCGACGCGCCGCTTCCCATCGAGGAGGACATCCCGTCGTTGAAGGACGTGTTGGCCGACCACTTCCCGATCGGCGTCGCGATCGACAGCCGGGAGACGGTCGGCGCTCCGGCGGAGCTGTTGACCAAGCACTTCAACTCGATCACCGCCGAGAACCACATGAAGCCGGAGACCATCCAGCCGGCCGAGGGTGAGTTCGACTTCGGACCCGGTGACGAGCTGGTCGCGTTCGCGGAGGCTAACGGTCTGCGGGTCTACGGACACACGCTGGTGTGGCATAGCCAGACCCCCGACTGGTTCTTCGAGGACGCCGACGGTAACCCGTTGACCAACAGCCCCGAGCACCAGCAGCTGTTGCTCGACCGGATGGAGACGCACATCCGCACCGTCGCGGCGCACTACGGCGACCGGATCTGGGCCTGGGACGTGGTCAACGAGGTCATCGACGAGAGCCAGGACGACGGTATGCGTCGCAGCCGTTGGTACGAGATTCTCGGACCGGACTACGTCGCGCACGCGTTCCGGATCGCGCGGGACGCCTTCGGGCCGGACGTGAAGTTGTTCATCAACGACTACAACACCGAGTTCCCGGCCAAACGGGAGGCGATGTACCAGCTCGTCTCCAGGCTGCTCGCCGACGGTGTGCCGGTCGACGGCATCGGACACCAGCTGCACGTCAACCTGTCGCGCCCGATCTCCTGGGTCGAGGACAGCATCGAGCGGTTCGCTGACCTGGGGGTCGTTCAGGCGGTGACCGAGCTGGACGTCAGCGTGTCGGAGTCGTCGCAGGAATCCCTGCCGCGCACTCCTCCGGAGCGTCTAATCCGGCAGGGCTACTACTACCGTGACCTGTTCGAGGTGCTGCGGGCACACGGCGACAAGCTGGTGTCGGTCACCGTGTGGGGCCTCTACGACACCCGTAGCTGGCTGCGCACCTGGCCGATCGACCGGCCGCACGAGGCGCCGCTGCTGTTCGACGATCGCCTGCAGTCCAAGCCGGCGTACTGGGGCATCGTGGACCCGTCCACGTTGCCGCACCTGTCGCCCACCCGCGCCGTGCCCGGTGGCACCGTCCAGGTGGACGGGGAGCGGGAGGTCCAGTGGGACCTACAGCCGGACGTGGTGCTGCGCGCTGGCGACGAGGGCCAAGCCGCCACCACCTTCCAGACGCGGTGGGACACCGACCACCTCTACGTGCTGGTCGACGTGGCTGACTCCACCGTGGACGCTGGGGACAAGGTGGAGCTCTACCTGGACGACACCAACGCCAAGGCGGGTGACTACCAGCCTGGCGACGCGCACTACACCGTCTCCCGTGACGGCACGGTCGACGGCGACGCCACGGCTGCAGTGTCCGAAACCGACGACGGCTACCGGGTGGAGGTGGCGCTGCCGCTGATCACTCCGGGTGACGTGGGTCGGGAGGTCGGGTTCGACCTGCGGATCACCGACGGGAGTACGGGTGAGCAGATCTCCTGGAGCGACCTCAACCATGGGCAGGACACCGACACCTCCCGGTGGGGCACGCTCCACCTGATCGAGCCGGTCGCCCACGTCGACATCCCGCGGGCAGCTACCTCCCCGGTGGTGGACGGGGAGATCGACCCGGTGTGGGAGACCGCCGCCGTGGTCCGGACCGAGGTCCTGGTCGAGGGCAGCGCCGACGGCGCCAAGGCGGACGTACGGCTGC
>CAYTMR010000002.1:0-74393 GCA_964438855.1 uncultured Micromonosporaceae bacterium | reverse complement strand
GCTTGGCCAGGTACGCCTCAGCGGCTTCGACAGTGAGCGGTGTACTGTCGACTAGTGGCCGTTCCGCCACGGTGTCCTCCCTCCCCCTGCTCGCCAGCCGATCCTTCTACGGTCATACACCGCCGGAGCCACTGCCCGGTAGCCATACCGGCTGCGATCCACCTCTTTATCATACCTGTCCGGTAGGTTTAATGGAATAGTGTGCCAGCGACGCGATTGGTCTGGCGTGCTTCCCCACGGCCCCGGACGTCGACGCGGATCAGCGCGACGGGGTGAGGCTGTTTCCCGTCGTTGACGGCGACAGAGGCACGGACGGTGAAGGCTGCGCCACCCGTAGGTGCACCCTGTCTCCGACAGCGAGGGCGAGTGTCTGGAACTCGTTGCGGTTGAGAGTCACGGTCACGGTTTGCTCGGCCACGGTTGAGACCTCGACGCGGACCTCAAAGCCGACCCGGGTGATGCGGGTGATGTGGCCCGGCACGCCGTCCTCACCAGCGGGGCGGGTGTGGATCTGGAGGTCGTGCGGGCGTACGAGGCGGTCACCGAGCTGAGTGACCGGGCCGAGGAAGCGCATGACGAAGTCGTTGGCCGGTTCGTCGTACAGCTGGTCCGGTGAGCCGATCTGTTCCACCCGGCCTTCGTTGATCACCACGATTTCGTCGGCTACCTCGAGCGCCTCCTCCTGGTCGTGGGTGACGAAGACGGTCGTCACGTGAACCTCATCGTGCAGCCGGCGCAGCCACTCCCGTAGCTCCTTGCGTACTTTGGCGTCCAGCGCACCGAACGGCTCGTCGAGCAGCAGCACGGTCGGCTCGACCGCGAGTGCACGGGCGAGAGCCATCCGCTGGCGCTGGCCACCGGACAGTTGCGAGGGCAGCCGGTCGGCGAACTGCTCTAGGTGAACCAAGGCCAGCAGCTCATCGACCCGCTTACGGATCTCCCCCTTGGGCCGCCTACGGATCTCCAACCCGAACGCCACGTTACGGCGAACGGTCAGGTGCTTGAACGCAGCGTAGTGCTGGAACACGAAGCCGACGTTGCGCTTCTGTGGTGGTACGTTGGTCGCATCCACTCCCCCGATCTCAATCCTGCCACTGTCAGCCCGCTCGAGGCCCGCGATGATGCGCAGCAGGGTGGACTTACCACCACCTGAGGGTCCGAGCAGAGCGGTGAGCTGGCCGGAGGGAATGCTCACCGACACATTGTCCAGCGCGACGAAGCTGCCGAATCGCTTACTGACCCCTTCGATTTCGATACTCAACGGTTACCCTTCGGCCGGATGACGGAGACGATGACGATGCTCGCGACGGCGACCAACGCGAGCAGAAACGCGGTGGCGTAGGCGCCGCCCTTGTCGAAATTGAGGTACTTCTCCTCCACTACGAGCGTGGCGGTGCGAGTCAAGCCGAGCACATTGCCGGAGACCACCTTCACGGCGCCGAACTCTCCCAACGACCGGGCGAGGCTCAGCACCACTCCGTAGATGACTCCCCACTTGATGGCGGGAAGAGTGATCCTGCGGAAGGTCTGCCAGGCGTTGGCGCCAAGGCTGCGCGCTGCCTGTTCCTGCTCGTCACCGACCTCCTGCAGGACCGGGACCACCTCGCGGATCACCAGTGGCAGAGCCACGAAGACCGTAGCCATCACCATGCCTGGCAGCGCGAAAATCACTTGGATTCCCGCTGCCTCCAGGGTCGGCCCGAACCAACCGCCCCGGCCACCGTAAACCAGGATCAGCGCCAGGCCGACGACGATCGGTGAGACCGACAGTGGCATGTCCAGCAGGGCATTGAGGAGCCGCTTTCCCGGGAAGTGATATCGGACCAAGAGAATGGAGATTCCGACCCCGAAAACGGTATTGATGGCGACGGCGACGGCCGCGATGAGAGCGGACAGGCGCAGCGCGTGTACCACGTCAGGGTCGGTGAGGACCGCCACCATGTCCTCCGCGCCGTTGCGGAACGCGTTGCGCCCCACCAGGTACAACGGCCACGCCACCAAGAAGAAGACGTAGGTGACGACCACCGCTCGGAGCAGATACCGCCCCCGACCTCGGCGCCCCACCGCACGCGGAAGGGTACGGGAGAGATCAGCCACGGCGCACCACCCGCCGCTGGATGAGGTCGACGGTGACGATGACCGCGAAGGAAATCGCCAACAGAACGGTCGCGACGGCCGCAGCACCGTGCACGTTATCGTTCTCGATGCTCGACAGGATTCGCACGGAGGTCACTTCGGTCCGCATCGGCAGGTTGCCCGAGAGCAGGACCAGCGAGCCATACTCGCTTACCCCGCGGGCGAAGGAGAGCGCCGCACCCGCTGCGATCGCCGGGGTGAGGCTCGGAAGGATGATTCGCCGGAAAGTCGTGAACCGACCGGCACCTAGCGACGCCGCGGCCTCTTCCACTTCTGGGTCGAGTTCGGCCAGCACCGGCTGTACCGTCCGCACGACGAAGGGCAAGGTGACGAACAGGAACGCCAGGAACACCGCCGGACGACTGTTGGCGATATCGATGCCTAGCGGGCTGGAGGGGCCGTAGAGGGACAACAGCACCAGACCGGCGACGATCGTCGGTAGCGCGAATGGCACGTCGATCAGGATCTCGATCGCGCGTTGGCCGACGAAGCAATCACGCACCAGCACCCACGCGATGATGGTGCCCATCACGACGTTGACCAGAGTCACCAACAGCGCGGTAACGACCGTGAGCCGAATCGAGGCAGCGGTCTGCTCGGTGGTGACCGCTCGCCAGAAGGCGTCCCAGCCGCCTTCGGAGGCGGTCACTATCACCGCGGCCAGAGGGATCAGCACCAGGAGGCTGAACCACAGCATGGCCACCCCCAGTCCGACGCCGGACACCCTGGTAAGTGGAAGGCCTCCTCGGCCCTGACGGCGGGGCACCGGCGCCTGGGCCGAGGAGCGCTGAGCCGTGGCTGCCGCAGTCACTGAGCCTTCCCCGACTCCGCGATGATTCGGGTCACGATGCCGGTCTCCTCGTCGAAGAACTTCTCCGACAGCGCTTCCCAGCTCTCGAAGTCCTTCTCCACCGTCAGGTGGTTCTCGGGCGTCGGGAACGGATCGTCGGGGTCGAGCGCACCCTCGATGCCGCTGATGTCGACGCCCTCGATGATGGGGCGAAACCCGGACAACGCGAACTGCCGCTGCCCCTGGGGCCCAAGGACGAACTCCAACCACTCGTTGGCCTTGGGGTGGGCGTCCTTGAGGACCGCGCCCGGGTTCTCGATGAGAATGGTCGTATCCGGCACGATCCAGTCGAGCTTCTCACCGTTCTGCCGAGCCAGGATCGCCTCGTTCTCATAGGCCAGCAGGACGTCGCCGGTGCCGCTGAGGAAGGTGGTAGTCGCGTCTCGACCACTGTTGGGTAGCGCCACGACGTTGTCGAACAGCTTACGGACGAACTCCTCGGATTCCTCGTCCGAGCCGCCGTTGCCGGCGATGTGGCCCCAGGCAGCCAGCGCATTCCACCTGGCTGCGCCGGAGGAGGCGGGGTTAGGGGTGACAATGCTGATGCCTGGCTTGATCAGGTCGTCCCATCCCTGGATGTTCTTGGGGTTTCCCTCCCGCACGGCCAGTACGACCACTGATGACGACACGATGCCCTTGTTGGGGCCGTCGTCCCAGCTCTCGTCGACGAGCCCGGCCTCTACCAGGCGCGTCACGTCGCTGGTCACGGAGAAATGGACGTAGTCCGCCTTCAGACCAGCGACCACCGCACGGCTCTGGTCACCGGAGGCGCCGTAAGACGTCTGAAACTTCACCCCTCGTCCGGCGTCGGTCTTGGCCCACTCTTCGGCGATGGCACGGTTCGCGATCTCAGGGACCGCGAAGCCGACGATGTTCAACGTCACGGTATCGCTGCCCGATCCTCCACCGCTGGTGCAAGCCGATAGCGCGAGACCAGCGGTGAGAGTCAGCGCAACCGTCAATCGGGTTCGGAACTTCATCGAAAGTACCTGTCTCTCTTCGGAGCGTTGCCCCGGGGAACTTCTGGTAACACAGGGGAGGAATGGTCGCCAGGCGACCAACGACCGGAAAGGGATTCAACGTCTACGGTCGGCAGCAGGTCGGCCAGAGTCGTACCGTCGACGACCGACTCGATCGCCGCCGTCAACGCCTGCCAGAGTTTCGGCAGGTGAGTGGCGGCGCCGTGGTACTCAGCGTGGTCCGCCGGTAGGCCACGGACAGTCGTCAGCGGACCGAGGATCGCACGCAGAACCTCGCCAACGCTGATGCAATCGGCTGGACGCGCCAACATGTAGCCGCCATCCGTTCCTCGGTGGCTATGGAGCAGACCGCGTTCCGCAGGTCGACCAAGATGCCTTGCAGGAAGGCCTGCGGAATGTCTTGCGCCTCGGCGAGAACAGCAGTCTTCACCACACGTGGAGTACGGGCGGCGATCGCCAGCATCGCCCGGACTGCGTAGTCCGCGTGGGCTGAAACGTACACGGCAGCATCAACTCGCTATCCCTATCTGGTATGTAGGTATAATGGGTTCAATGGGCTCTGATTGTCAAGACTCAGATGTGAACGAGGGCTTGAGGAAGGCACGCAAGGCCACGGGCCGATGGCCATGCATCGGCCATCGGCCCGTGAATCGCGCGGCAAGCGCGCTCCTCGGTCAGGATGAGAAGTTGTGGAACAGTACAGAGGCGACGCCCAGAGCGAGTGCCAGGTTGAACACCGTCGCCGTACCGAAGACCGCGATCGGCCGCCAGCCGGCCTGACGCAACGATGTCAGCCGGAACTCCAGACCGATGCTCACGAATGCCAGGATGAGGAACCAGGTACGCAGGTCGTTGACGATCCCGATCGTCGCCTTGCCGTCGTCAGCGACGTTGAGATACCAGGTGGCGATCACTGAGGCGGTGAGAAACCCCAGCACGAACTTCGGGAAGCGTTGCCAGAGCTCCCCGAGGCCAGGGCGCGGCGAGTCGGGGCGACGGTCGACCCGCAACGCGAAGTACGCCGTAAGTGCGACAGCGACCAATCCCATCAACACGTTCTGAGTCGACTTGACGATCGCCGCGACCTGTAACGCCTCCTCACCGACGATCGCTCCGGCCGCCGCAACCGCCGCCGTCGTGTCGATGTTCCCGCCGATCCAGGCACCTGCGACCGGATCCGACAGTCCAAGCAGGTTCGCCAGCCACGGCAGAAGGAAGATCGACGGAAGCGCGAACAGGATGACCAGACTGGCCGCGTATGCGAGCTGTTCACGTCGGGCCCGTACGGCGCCAGCCGCTGCGATCGCAGCACTCACCCCACAGATCGCCACTGCGGAGGCCAGGAGCGCCCGAAGTCGCTCCTCCAGTCCGAGCCGCCCAGCCAGCCACCACGTGAAGAAGAAGACCGAGACGACGAGGACCAACGCTTGGAGGGAGGCCGGCCCGGCGGCTTTGACGATCACCGACAGGTTGACCGACGCACCGAGCAGGACGAGACCCGTTTTGATGAAGAACTCAGTCCGAAACGCCCCCGACACCCGGTCCCGCACCCCGGTCACGCTCAACAAGAGGCCGCCGAGGAGACCGAGGGCGATCGCATAGACGGGATACTCGATCGCTGCCACGACGTCGGCGGCTGACGTATCCGCGAACCACTCCGGCGCCGATTGCTCCAGGTATCGGGTTGCTCCGGCCAGGGCGAGGACGAACGCGAGGCCGCCAGCGGTCCAAGCCCAACCTGCCCCCGGCTGGGCGGTAGGTTCGCTCGTCGCCGAGGAACGGGCGGTCTCTCGGTCGGCTGCGTGGGTGGAGTCAGCGCTCATTAGGGGATCACTCCCTCTGGGATCAGACCGATCAGCACCGCGATGAGCAGCACGAGCCCTAGAATCGTGGCGGCCCAGTCTTCGTCGAGTCTCACGTGACGAGGACGTGGCTGGCCCGATGAGTTTGGTGGTCCACTCACCACAAATCTCCTGTCTTAGTTTTCCTACCGATCCTGCATGATTTACGACAATCCACGTCACGGTCACGCACTCATACGGTTGTCAGCCGCGAGCGACGGCGCGCATCGACAGCCCCACCGCGCACCGGGCGACGATGTGGCTGCCCCGTGCGCCCACGTCAGGGCTGACGCAGGGATCGACGGGAGGTCGCACAACAGCAGCGAGCGCTAACAGCCGCAGAGGAGCGCAACCGCGAAGAACAGAAGGAACGCAGAGTCAGAGACGACAGCCGGAGCTGGTGCGTCGACCGAAGTCGATCACCAGACGCGCGAAGAAATCAGCGGCCTGCGGTTGCATGGCAGTCATGCTAGCCACGAGAGCAGCGCAGATGTAGGGGACATCCACATGGTGGGACACCTCGCACCGTGTCTCCCGCACGGCCAGCGTGACAGCTAGACGTGACCCAAACCACACGATCGCCACGAATGATGATACCCGCGTGCTCAAGACGTGATCCAAGGGCAACCCAACCCGCAGTGGCGATCGTCGAGGTCAGAACGGTATTGACACGTTCCAACCGTGTACTCGACACTGATGCAATGCGACATTCGCGTATATCGATAGCAGCGTTCGGTAACCGTCTCTGGAAGGAGAGCCCTAGTGACGACCACTTCGGGCACCTCTAGACTCCGCATCGCGGTCGTCATTGTGGCCGTTACAGCCATGGTGACCGCAGCGGTGGCGGTGGTGACAGGGACCACCACCGCTGCTGAGGCAGCCCCCGTGACCCTCGCAGTCGCCTCCTCGGTGGAGGATGAGGGCGCCGACTGTCCAGTGCCCACACCGGGCTCGTTCCCCGCCAACTCGCGGCTTCCCGATCCGTTCCAGAAGATGGATGGATCACGCATCAGCAGCAAGTCGGAGTGGCGCTGCCGACGCGCTGAGATCAAGAAGCTACTCGAAACGTACGTTTACGGTGAGAAGCCGGGCAAGCCGCAGAGCGTGACGGGAACGGTCACCAGCAGCCGCATCACCGTCAACGTGACCCACAACGGCCGCAGCGCGAGCTTCTCAGCCGGGGTCCAACTGCCCAGCGGCTCCGGTCCCTTCCCGGCCGTGATCGTGTTGGGTGGCTTCGGCGCAGACACCAGCACGATCCGCTCCGCTGGTGCAGCGGTGATCAGCTACGATCCCCTGGCGGTCGGCAGGGAAGGCACACCACGCAACAACAAGCAGGGTGCCTTCTACTCCATCTATGGCTCGTCGAGCAGCACCGGGCTGCTCGCCGCCTGGGCATGGGGTGTCAGCCGGATCATCGACGTGATCGAGCAGTCCGGCGGCAACATCCTGCGGGCGAACGCCACCGGCGTCACCGGGTGCTCCCGATACGGTAAGGGTGCCTTCGTCGCTGGAGCGTTCGACCAACGCATCGCGCTGACCATGCCGATCGAATCGGGTAGTGCCGGTCTGCCGATCTTCCGTGGGATCCCGACGGAGTCCGGTGCGCAACCGCTCAGTAGCGCCTACGGGGAGCAACCGTGGCTCGGTGACGCCTTCGGCTCCTACACCGGCAACCCGAACGCGCTGCCGGTCGACACTCACCAGACCGTCGCGATGATCGCTCCGCGTGGACTGTTGATTATGGACAACCCACACATCGAGTGGCTGGCTCCCCGCTCCGCCAGCGTGGGCGCCTTGGCCGGGGCGGAGGTCTACCGGGCGCTGGGTGCGCTGGACAACATCACCTACTGGTCGGACATCCAGGACGGCAACCACTGCGCCAACCGCAACGAGTGGCGGACCCCGTTGCAGCAGTACATTCAGAGGTTTCTGCACGGCAACGGCAACGTGACCGGCACCATCCGGATGCACAGCCGGGCTGCGGGCAACCTGTCGCAGTGGCGGGACTGGCAGACCCCGGCCCTGTCCGACGGCGGCCCCACCTCCCCGCCGCCGACCAGCTCGCCACCGCCCACCACGGCACCACCGCCGACGACCCCGCCGCCGACGACTGGTCCACCACCCACGACGACGCCGCCACCTGGAGGTGGAGGCTGCACGGCGACCGTCTCGCTCAACGAGTGGCCTGGCGGATTCGTGGCCACGATCCGGGTGACCGCAGGTAGTTCGTCGATCAACGGGTGGACCGTGACGGTGACACTGCCTTCGGGCGCCGCCGCCACACACCACTGGAGCTCGGAGCGGACCGGTAACACCGGAACGATCCAGTTCACCAATGCCAGCTGGAACGGCTTCGTCGGCGCTGGCCAGTCGACCGAGTTCGGTTTCCAGGGCACCGGTGTCGGCAGCGGCATGACAGCCACCTGCTCAGCTAGGTAGCCACCACCATCCGGGCCCGGTGTGCAGGTGGGCTCCTGCACACCGGGCCCTTCTGTCGTTGAGCTTCCCCCCGACCTCAGTGGGCTGAACGGTGCTGCGTGTTCCGCCTAGGTGGCAACGAGCCACCGGCGGCGAGCTTCATCAGGTCGGAGTCGAGGTCCACGTCGTACTCGGTGCCGCCAGCGCTGCCAAACTCATGCTGGTAGCGGCGCCACGAGGTCTCTTTGATCCGCCGGGCGTAGCCGCCCTCCATGAGGAGGACGAACTCCAGCGCCGCCCGCTCGATGCGGGTGTTCAAGGCAGGGTCGTTCCAGTCCTCGGTGGCGGCGAACAGCGACGTCGGCACGGGAAGCGCCCGCAGATAGGCGAACAAACCCCGTAGCTGTTCGTCGACGACGAGAGCGTGCCGTGCGGTACCCGCCGTGGCGGCCAAGATCACCGGCTTGGCGATGAGCAGATCGTCGTCAAGCACGTGGAAGAAGGAGGTGAACAGGCCACTCGGACCCGCCTTGTAGACCGGGGTGCTGGCGATGACACCGTCGGCGCCGGCGAGCGCCTCGACCGCCTTGGCAAGACGGGGCCCGGTGAGCCGGGAGACCAGCGCCGACGTGACCTCGTTCGCCAGCTCGCGTAAGTCGATCATCGTCGTCGTGATCTCGTGGCCGTGATCACCAGCGATCGTCGCCACCTGTCCGGCGGTTTGCTGCGCCAGCAGCTTGGTCGATGAAGGGTCACTCACGCCGGCGCTCACCACCACCACCGCGAACGGTGATGGATTCGTGGTCATGATCTGTCCTCCTGGTTCCTCACATCGGCTGGTCCCGCCGGGGTACCGGCCAGTAGGGCGCACAGTTCCTTCAACTGCGCGAGCTGATCGGCTGTCAGACGCCGGGTCACCGCGGAGGCGACGCTGCGGGCGTGCCGCCTCCCGACGCGGCGTTGCTGCTCTCGGCCGGCTTCGGTGAGTGAGAGCAGGACGCTGCGTCCATCCTCCGGGTCGGGGGCGCGGTGCACCAGACCTCGGTTGACCAGACGCTCCACCATCCGGGACAGCGCGGGCTGGCTCAGCAGCACGTGCCGGTGCAACTCCCCCAGCCGGATCGGCCCCCGGCACTTGGACAGTGTGTAGAGGACGTCGTACTCGCGCATCGAGACCTCGGTCCAGATGTCCTCGGCGGCGAACTCCTTCATCAAGGTGGCGTGCGCGCGCAGCAACGCCTCCCAGGTGTCGTTCGCAAGCCTCGCCTTCCCGCGGCTCATAGCTTCGGGTACGTGACGCGCACCGACGGGTCGCTATCCTGGTACGGCGAGCCGCCAGTGACGTTGTCGCCCCGGTTGGGGTTGGGGCGTGGCTGTCGTGGTGGCTTGTCGCCGTAGATCGCCTTGACCCGGCTCTCATGGGTGGGTGGAGGCGCAGCTTCCGGGTCACGGCGGGCCGCCATCTCCTTGCGCAACACGGGCACCACCTCCCCGCCGAGCAGCTCCAGCTGGTTCAGCACGGTCGCCAGCGGCAGCCCCGCATGATCGATGAGGAAGAGTTGGCGCTGGTAGTCGCCGAAATGTTCCTGGAAAGTCAACGTCTTGTCGATGACTTCCTGTGGACTGCCCACCGACAGCGGGGTCATCTCGGCGAAATCTTCCAGCGACGGCCCGTGGCCGTAGACCGGTGCCTCGTTGAAGTAGGGACGGAACTCACGCCAGGCGTCCTGCGACCGCTTCGCGATATACGCCTGGCCGCCCAGGCCTACGATCGCCTGTTTCTCGGTGCCGTGACCGTAGTGCGCGAACCGCTGTCGGTAGAACCGAACCAGGCGCATGAAGTGTTCTTTCGGCCAGAAGATGTGGTTGGCGAAGTATCCGTTGCCGTAGTACGCCGCCTGCTCGGCGATCTCCGGGGTGCGGATGGAACCGTGCCAGACGAACGGCGGAACACCATCCAGCGGCCGCGGGGTCGACGTGAAGCCCTGTAGCGGGGTGCGGAAGGCTCCTTCCCAATCCACGACGTCTTCCCGCCACAGCCGGTGCAGCAGGTTGTAGTTCTCCAGCGCGAGGGCTAGCCCGTTACGGATGTCGTGGCCGAACCACGGGTAGACCGGCGCGGTGTTGCCGCGGCCGAGCATCACGTCCATGCGCCCTTTCGTCAGGTGCTGCAGCATGGCGTATTCCTCGGCGATCCGCACCGGATCGTTGGTCGTGATGAGGGTGGTGGAGGTGGAGAGGATGATGCGTGTGGTGGTGGCGGCGATGTACGCCAGCAGGGTCGTGGGGGAAGAAGAGACAAAAGGCGGATTGTGGTGCTCGCCAATGGCGAAGACGTCGAGCCCGACTTCCTCTGCCTTTTGAGCGATCTTGACCAGCGCGTCGATCCGCTCAGCCTCACTGGGGGTGTAACCAGAGACTGGGTCGCGAGTGACGTCGCTGACCGACATGACGCCGAAATGCATAGTGGTGATGCCTCCCCACCGGGCCAGTTGTATGCGTTTGCAATTAATACAACCGCGCCCGGTGGGGAGGCATTCCCCTAACGCAGGGCTATGTGATGGACGCTACCGCCCATGGTGCCGGCGTAGAGGTGGCGACCGTCACTACTGAGCGCCAGGCTCGTCACGTCCCGGTTGCTCAAGCCCGGGTTGAAGGACTCCCACGTCGCGCCGCCGTCGTCGCTGCTCAGCACGCCACGACCGCCTCGGAGCATGCCGAGCTCGTCGAAGAAAGAGGTCGTGGCGGCGAACACGTGCCCGTCCCGCGCGAATACCACGTCCGCGACCCACATGTCCAACGCCACGTGGTCGGCCTTCGCCACGGTACGCCCGCCGTCGTAGCTGACGTACAGGCCCCGGCCGCCGAGCACGAGGTGGGCTGGATCATTGGGGTCGACCGCGATGGCCGTGACCGGCACATCGGCGATTCGGCGGAAGGTCAGCCCGCCGTCCTCCGACAGGTACAACCCTTCCGGGTCGCCGGCCCACAGCCGGTTCAGATCGGTGGGATCGGCGGCGAGCGCCGTGAAGATCCGGCCGTGATCGACCCTCTCCCAGGTAGCCCCGCCGTCGGTCGTGACCACCAGCCCGGTGCCGGTGAGGCTCGCGTAGCTGACGTAGACCCGCTGGGGGTCCGCCGGGTGCACCACCATGGCGTACGGCTCTTCCGACGGGCTGGACAGGTGCCGCCACGTCGCCCCTCCGTCGTCACTGCGGTATATCCCGAAGGTGGGGGTGTCGTCCAACCGAACCTTGTAGACGATCGAGGGATTGGACGGCGCCACCGCCAGCAGGACGGCGTGGGCGGTGGAGAACCCTTCACCACCGCTCGAGTGCCACTCGAGACCACCGCGACCCGGCTGCTGGCCGCCCGGCAGGACGGTATGGAAAGAGTCGATCTCAGTGCCGGCGATGAGGTGCTCCCCTGTCGACCCCGCTGCGGTCACCAACGAGAACACCCGGGCTCCCGGTATGCCGACTCGGGCGAAGTCCTCCGGTTGATCGGCGGCGTACACCCCGGCGTAGTGGGAGGCGACGTAGATGGTGCCGGGGCTACCAGCCCAGGTCGCAACGTCGATCTCCACGCTGAGCTCCGAGGGATCGCCCCAGAACTCCCAGCTTGCGCCTTGCTGCGATCCCACCCACAGCCCGGCGCTTTCGACCGCGAATATCTCGTCACCGACCAGCTCCACATCCAGGAACAGGTTTCCGGCGCCGCGGAGCACCTCCCGGAAGGTGGTTCCACCATCGTAGGAGGCGTAGAGTATCCCGGCGCCAATGCTGGTGACCAGCAAGAGGTCGGAGTCGCCAGCCACCTGGCCGGCCCAGCCCTGCGGCTCTGGCCGGAACAGGACCTCTGGCTCCATCGGACCGGGCTGTGCCGCGTCACGGATACGGAGGAGACCGTCATGGGTGCCGAGATAGAGGTCCCAGCCGATCCAATGGAGGTCCTCCAGCTGGGACCAGGTCGCGGGGTGTTCGGTCCAACTAGCACCGAGGTCGCTGGTGACCCGCAGGCTGGTATCGTCGGCGACGGCCAGCACGGTGCCGGTCGCATCGAGGGCGAGGGCGCGGATGAAGACATCCGGGCCGGGTAGGATCTCCCAGCTCCGCCCGCCATCGGCGGTGTAGAGGACCCGCCCGCGGTAGCTGCGGTCGGCGCCACCACCATTCACGGCGACGAACATGGTGTCGGCGCGGTGCGGATGCACCGCCACGGCGACCGGGGTGCCCCCAGCCATCGGCATGGTCCGCAGCTCGTGCCAGGTCTGCATCCCGTCGTCGCTCACGAAGATCGCCGGCGAGCCGGTGGGCACCACCGCGACCCGGTCCGGGCTGGCACCGAACGCCAGCCATCCGGCTTGGGCGTGAGGGCCCACCGACTGCCACGCCGCCGAGCCATCGCCGGCGCCGGGAGCGACGACCGACTCAAAGTGGACCATACCGGTCAGCCGGGGTGAACCGTACCTCCGGTCAGCCGTGGCAGCGGCGTGCACGGTACACAACCCAGCGGCCCCGACTGGTACGACGGCGCGCCACACTCCCGTCCCGGCCGGTTCGGTCTCCACCAGCAGCGGGTCCCGGTCAGGGCACTCCAGTTTCAGACCCGGTGGCGCCGCCAACTCTCCAGGGCTGCGCACGTAGACGGTGGTCTGGGTGCCAGCGAGAGCAGGGTCTGGGGTGACGTGCAGCCCGAGGCGGCGTGCGGCGAGCAGGTACGGCACGGTCAGCACCGGAGCATCGGATGCCTCGGCTATCAACCAGCCACTCAGGTCACGGTCCACCTCGCTGGCGGGCAGCGTTGCGCGTATCGTCACGTCCACCGCCTGCCCGGGGATGAGAGTGGCGCGGTGTGGTGCTACCTCGACCGTCTCATGGTCGCTGTGCGGCTCGACCCGCAGCGCCAACTGCACCGGCGTGTCGCCATGGTTGGTCAGCGTCAGCGTCCTGGTCCGCGTCACCGGTCCGTCAGCGGCCCCGACCAGCCCGAATGAGACGGTGTGCGGCGTGGCGAGCACGGTGGTGTCGGCGGCGGCCGCAACGTCGAGACGCCCGGCACCCTGCTCGGTCGGAGCCGCCACGGCCGACCGTTGGGCCGAGCCGGTGAGCGCCGCGGTCAGCTGCTCTACCGTCCACTCCGGGTGACGTTGGCGCAGCAGCGCTGCGGCAGCCGCGACGTGTGGTGCCGCCATACTGGTACCGCTGCCACGGCCGTGGCCACCGCCGGGCAGAGTCGACAACACCTCCACCCCAGGCGCGGTCAACTCCGGCTTCTGGTGGAAGAGGCCACCCGGGCCGCGGGAGCTGAAGTCAGCGAGCTGATCGGTCGCGTCCGTCGCCGTGATCTCCACCGTGACCTTTCCGGCAGCCAACTCCTTACCGACCGCCGCGGCGCTGGGCCCAGGGATGGTCACGGCCACGAGGCGGCCGAGCCGGTTCTCGTCGAACCCGGGGAGGAAGGCATCCAGGTGAGCCTCCTCGGCCTCCGCCGTCGTGGACCCGTTGGCCTCTGGCGGGCCCCAGTAGTCCGCCGCGTAGAACATTGCGGCCGCAGCTCCGTGCTCCTCGGCCAGCATCGCCTGCTCAACCATCCAATTGGGCCGCATGGCGACGAGTACCATCTTACCCTCGACGTCGATGCCCTCGTAGTCGCCGGGCAACCCGTCTCCGACATCGACGACAGTCGACTGCAGCGAATCGCCAGGCGGATCGGCCGAGAACGGCAAGCGGACCGCGCGCAGATCGCGCTCCACAGGGTCGACCAGGCGCACCCGGGGTACCCACACGCCACTGACGGTGGCACCGACCGCGATCACTCCCTCGGCCACTGCGGGTGATCGGACGCTCAGTGGTGCCGGGCCAAGGTTGCCGGCCGAGGCCACCACCACTATGCCGGCCCGTGCCACGAAGCTGGCGGCTATCGATAGCGGATCGGTGCCGTCGCCCGGACCACTGAGGCTAAGGTTCACCACGTCGGCGCGGTAGGGGTTGGCCGGCGACACCGCGGCGTCCAGCCCGGCCAGGATGTCGGACACCTGGCCATTGCCATCCTCGTCAAGCACCTTGTAAGCGGTGATTCTCGCGTCTGGTGCCACACCACGAATTGCGCCGTCGGCGGCCACGATGCCGGCCACGTGGGTACCGTGTCCGTGGTCGTCCATCGGGTCGGCGTCGCCGTTGACGAAGTCATGACCGGCCACCACCTTGTGCCCGGGACCGAACCCGTTGCCCAGATCCGGGTGGCGGTAGTCCACCCCGGTGTCCAGGATGGCCACGGTCGTACCGGCACCGGTGACCGGCCGACCGTCCGGATCTGTACGCTGCCAGACCTCCGGGGCGCCGACCAGCTCCACAGTGTGGTCCAGGGCGGCAGTGAACGTAGCGTCCGGATGGACGGCACGAACTCCAGGCAACGCAGCCAGGGTCGCCACCTGAGCAGGTGGTGTCTCCACGACCAACCCGTTGTAGACGGCGGTGAGGTCGTGAACCAGCGTCACCTGCACGCCGTCGGCGCGCGCCTGCTCCAGCAGTTCCTGGTGCTGCTGCGCCAGGGTGTCGGCGCGCTGGACGGCCCGGTCGATGGCCAGCGCTTGCGTGCCGTTGTCTACGTCGACCAGCGCGGCCAAAGCCGGCTGCCCGTACAGCTCCACGATCACTCGGACTAATGTCGACTCGGCGGTGGCGGGGGAGGCGAAGCCGGCCCCCGCCAGGAGCATGACGGCCGCAAGGGCGGCAGCCGCCAACGCTCGTACCGCACCACCACGATGGTGTCCCACGTCGCGCATCCCGATGCCTTCCTGCCTGGTCAGACGACGTCTTCCCGGTTGGCAAAGATCGATGCCTTGCCAATCGTCCCGTCAGGGTGCACCGGTGATGGAGCTATTGCTATGGGGTGGGGCGCCCCATTTTTCACCCCACCGTCGACTCGACGCCATCGTGACCGGGCAGTCGGCCTGCCAGGCTGGTCCGCGAGCGCAGTCCCAGCTTGCGCAGCACCGCCTGGACGTGCTTGTCCACCGTCTTCGGAGACAGGTACAGCTCCTGGGCGATCTGCCGGTTGGTACGTCCAGCTGCCGCCAGCACCGCCACTTGGCGTTCCCGTGGAGACAGCTGTTGGCCGTAGCCGCGGCGACCGCCCCGATGCCTCGCCGGCATCGGCACCCGGTGGCGCCGCGCCAGGCCGGCGAGCCGGTCCAGATCCCATGTCGCGCCCAGCCGACGGTACTCCTCCCAGGCCATGCGCAGTGGCTTGGCGGCCTCCGCCGCGTCGATGGCCACCAGGCATTCTGCCGCCTGTTCTCGCGCCTGCGCGGACTCGTAACGACAGCCCAGTGCCTGGTAGTCGTCGGCGGCGGCGAGGAGGGCATCGGCCGCCTGACACCAGCGACCAGCACGGGCCAGGAGATGGCCACGCGCCTGGCGCACCGCGGCGGGTGCGACTGGGGCGTCGCGCTCGGCCAACGCCGCTTGTGCTTCGCTCACTAGCCACCGTGCCCTGTCGACAGCGCCGGTGGCGAGCAGCACCCTGACAGCTGACGGCAGCATCCGAACCGACGGGGCCCATATGCCCTTCTCTGTCACCGTCGCGAGGAGCCGGTTCACCGGTGCTACCGCCGCCCGCGCCTCGCCACGGCCAAGGGCCATTCGGGCCAACGCATCGACAGCGAGCGCCGCGAGATCGTACCCGCCGAGCTGCGCGGCGTCGACGGCGGCGGTGGGCAACAGCGCACGGGCCCGGTCCATGTCACCATGGGCGAGCGCAAGGCAGCCGGCGACCACATCCACATCGATCCGGCTGACGGGATACTCGGCTAGCTCGGTGAGGAGTCTCGCCACCGTGGCGGTGAGCGTGTCCCATTCGCCCCGGCAGTAATCCAGCAGTGCCAGGGCCGCTCGCACCCTGAAGCTCAACTTCGGGCTGTGGGTCGCGGCCGCGCCCGCCAGGGCAGCGACGAGCAGGCGCCCCGCCTCCTGGTAATGGCCGGCTGTCGCGGCCGCCATGCCCACCGACTGGTATGCGTTGACGGTGTGCCGGTGGCCTGGCACGCCGCCGGTTCCTGCTTCGATCTGCTCGACCAGGCCACGCCAGGTGGGATCGCCGGTAAGTACCTGCACCATCGCTGCCTTGCCGGTCAGGAACAGCCGAAAGTAGGGGTCGGCGACGAGCGGTAAGCGCTGTCGCGTGCGACGCAGCCACTGTTCGTGCTCGACCAGCGGCACGTGTGAGTCACTTGGGATCGCGAGCCCCATCATCGCCCACGCCTCCAGGTGGGGCTGCTCGGCCAGAGCGCCGACCGCGGCGAGATACCGGCGACGGATCAGGTCCGGGTCGTCGCCGATCGCCTCATGCAGCAACGCTATCCGCAGCGCCAGCTCACCGCGTACCGACGCCGGCGCGTCGCCGTCCAGAACGGAGGCGAGCAGCGTGATCAACTCGGGCGTGATCTCGACAGTTTCGATGGCGGCACGGGCCAAACGGACGGCGATCTGGCCGCGCTGGGTGGTATCGAGTGGCGCGTGCCGCAGCACATCCTCCAGTAGGCGCGCGGCCTCCGCATCGTGGCCGAACTCGAGCGCCTGCTCGGCGGCGCGCTCAGCCACGTGTGCCCATTCGGACAGCTGCCCGGCGTGGCGCAGGTGGTGGGCTACCTGCCCTAACGGTGGTCGGTCGAGAGCAGACAACACCACGGCGGCACGGGCGTGTAGGCGGCGACGGCGTGGTCCCGGCAACGCGTCGTACACGGCCTCGGCGGCCAAGGGATGCCGAAACCCCAACCCGTGCTCATCCTCCACGAGCACGCCCGAGGTGAGCGCCTCCTCCATCCCGCTGACCAGGTCCGCCCCCGCGGACTCACAGGTCGCCGCCAGGATCGGCTCCGGCACCGCGTGTGCCAGCACCGCCGCGGCCTGCAGCACCTGGTGTGCGGCGGGTGACAGCCGACTCGCCCGTGCCAGCACCGCGTCTCGGATACCGGTAGGCACGTCCACGTCATCGAGTACGCGGCGCGCGTATCCACCGCCGCGGCACATGGGAGCACCACGGGAGCGCAGGAGCGCCAACAGCTCTTCGATCGCGAAGGGAAGCCCGCAGGTGCGGGCGTGAAGGGCGCTGGCGAACCGGCTGGAGACGTGCTCCACGCCGAGGATAGCGGCGGCAAGCTCACCAGTCTGTTCCTCGTCCAACAGGTCGAGCACCACATCGGCGCGGCGGACCTGCCGCGGTAGCTTGGCGGCGAGCGCCCGCACCGAAGGGTCCACCTCGTCGCTGCGGAAGGTGACGACTAACGCCAGGTGCGCCGGTGGTGTGGCGAGCAGGTAGTTGAGGAAGTCGACTGTGAGCCCGTCCGCCCAGTGGAGATCCTCGACGATCAGCACGGCTGGATCCGCGAGGCCGAGGACCTCCACGAGTGCCCGGAACACTCGATGCCGTTCGCTGGTCCGCTCACCCAAAGGCGGCGGTGACGGTGGCAACTGCTCGGCAAGCTCCGGGAGCAACGGACGCAGCGCGCCGGCCAGTGGCGACACTGCGCCCACCGTCAGGTGAGGACCGATCCCCCGAATCGCCTCAATCACTGGACCGAGGGGGAACGGCTCGTGCACGGGGCGGCACGAGCCGGTGAGGAAGTGTCTGTTGGCGGCTACAGGGAGCCGGCGCAGTTCGGTGAGCAGTCGGGTCTTGCCGATTCCGGCCTCGCCCTCGAGCACCGCCACCGACGGTGGTGTGGCCACCGTCGCGGCCAGTGTGGCGAGTTCGGCGGCCCGTCCGACCAAGGCCGGCGACACGACCACCTGATCACTGACGGGGTTCATGGTTTGGACCAGTATGCCAAGCCTGTGCGGGTCCGTGGCCACGTCGTCACCGGGTGGTCACTGTGCTGTGGCCGACGCGAGGACGCTCTGCGTCATGTACTTCGCTACAACGAATCGATCGCTGCCTGCAAATCCTCCGTGAGGCGGTCCAGTGTCGTCCGACCGTGGGCGTCCCAGTCGGGCGGGATGTCGCGGGTGTTGAAGATGTAGCACCAGTCGATACCGTCGGAGCGGCTGAAGGCGAGGCTGGCGGTGCCGGGAAGGCTGCCCGACCGGTAGCCCGGGATCCGAGGGCCCATGCCCCAGACGGCGTGGGTGGCGATGAACGCGGTTACCGCGGGAGCGGTCGCGATCAGACCGCCGCCACCGTCCATCTCACCGACGAGAAAGCCACCGTAGCTGCGGGGCACCGGCACGTCCGACCAGGGGTGCCAGGCACTTGGCACCACCTCCGTGGCTTCGTAGCGCGCCTCGTCGGGGCGCCGGTGAGATAGAAGTGTGCCCCCGACCCAGACCTGGTCGGCCGCGCCGATCGGGGCGAGCAGCTCGTCTTGCAGGTACTTCTCGAAACTCACCCCGGTGACCTCCTCCACCAGGCAAGCGAGCAGGAGATAGCCGAAGTTGGAGTACCGGTGGTCGGCGTCGTAAGTGGTCGAGTCACCGGGGTCGTACTGCAGCGGTTCACCGTACATGTATCGCGCGACGTCGCGCTTACGGACACGATCCGGAAGGTTCAGCGCCCTGGCGATGGCTCGCCCCTCGAAGACGGGATCAAAGGCCGAGATCCAGCGAACCCAGCCACCGGTGTGCTCTAGACACTGACGCACGGTAACGTGGTCGATCCGAGGGTCCTTGAACTGCTGTCCTGGCAGAGCCACCGAGGTGATGCAAAGCCGTGGAAAAATCGGCTCGTCGAGGTCGATGAGGCGATCGTCACTCAAGCGCTCGATCGCCGCACAGGTGAAGGCTTTGCTCACGCTGGCCAGCCGCATGAGGGTGCGTGGTGTGGTGATCGGATAATCGGGCTCCGCCCACGTGTAGCCGCTGGCCAGCCGCAGTGCGCGCCATGTTCGCTAATCGCCAGGACGCCGGCACGCACCCCGTGGGCGGTCATGAACGCTTCCATGACGGTGTGCACCGCGGTGACGTTCGCACCTACGTCGTCGATTCGCGTCCACACGCGTGCGATGGGCTTGATGCGATCGGCGAACACAGCGCTGAACCGCACTCCGGCGCCGACGCCGCTGCCTTGGACAGAGATCGGGACCCGCCCAAGCGCAGTCTGCTGGTCGAACAACGCCTGATAAGCGGTGGAGGTGAGGCCGTTCCGGGAGACGACGGAGCCGACCGAGTCGTCGACGTATAGGGCGGAGAACTGGTGTCCATCGTTGGCGTCGACGAACACCGGACGCATCGGAATCTGCGTGTATGCCTGATGCCAGTCCTCGAACCGCGCGGCGTCACGGGCCAGGTGCCGCCATCTCTTCCGTTCGGGGTTAGGAAGCCACACTCCTGCGTAGGTACGGTCACCCGCGCCGCTGCCATAGATCGCGATGGTTTGCGGCATGCAGTCGTTGTCGCTGGCGAACTGGTTCACGCCCTCGATCGTGACGTTGGGGTCGGTGCTCCCGTCCTGGTCCACCAGCCCGTGCCTGGCGAACCAGAACGGCAGGGTCAGCTTCTCGAACGCGACCGCGAAGGTCGGAGCGTGACGCGGTCCGGTGACGCTGAGGAGCACCGGCACGAAGCCGCTCGCCGGATGGTCGTCCAACGCCGCCTGATACTCCTCGGCGTCAAGGCCATGCGCCAAGGCGACCTCTGGACCGCTGCGCAAGACCCACACCGCTGCATAGCGCGGCTGGCGATCATAGACACTCAGCGCAATCGGACGATAGCCCTGAGGAAGCAGCTCCTCGCACCACGACTGGTGTTCGGAGCCGGTGGCTCCGTGGTACGCCAGGAAAGCTTCGGACGCGGTTGCCCGAGACGGAGACAGGACCGGACCCACCACAGTCGCTCCCACGGCAGCCGCCACACCCGTGAGCAGAAGTTGACGTCGACCAATCGGAGGGATATCCAGCGATCGGCGGCGACTGGCCAATGCACCCTCCCGGAAGCGGCGGTCCAACGACCACGTAGGCAGGTCCTCACGCGAGAGGACCACGGACGCACATCAAATTACACCCATCAATGGATGGTCGCGATCCCTCGAAAGAGTTAGATCACGCAAGTGGCGTGCCGTGGCCTGAAGGTGCCTCGACCGCCGAGTCAGCTTGGGCGTGCCAGGGATGCCAGTGAATCCGCTGCCCGCTGAAGTCGCGGAGGGACTTCCAGCGACTCAGGCAACGCCTGCTCTCCGTGTCGGGCTCCGCTCAGTGCTGCCGCCAGAGCGGCGGCTGTGGCGGGCTCGGCTCCCACTCGCAGCGCCAGCGTCATGGCTGCCCACGCGTCGTCCGGGTGGCGTAGGAAGGCGGCGAGCCCCACCGCCGCCGAGGCAACCGGTTTCGGATAACGGTTGAGTTGCAGGGCCATCTGCTGTGCGTGGGCCTCCCACCGCGCCAGGCCTGGCGCTGACCGCAGCGCGGCGTGCAACCCAGGACTCCACGCCTCGGCGATGACGTGGCCCACCAGCTCGTCGGGGTCGACCGGATCGGCGGAGCGTGCCACCGCTGCCACGGCCACCGCCTCGACCGCGGCCAGGTCGAGGCCGAGCGGATCGGACTGCCCGACCGCCGCCGCCCGTCTGGCACGGCGAGCGATGACCTCTAGATCGACATCGGGCACCAGCCCCACCGGGACCGTGGTCACCTCATCGGGGAGGTACGCCGCACCGCGAGTCGGTGTCATCTCCTCGCCGGCCCATGAGCGGGGGTGCGGCACCCTGGGCACGTCACCATCCAGCCATGCCTCTTGCGTGGGCGGAGTGGCCACATCCGAAGAGAGCAGCGCCCGACTCAGCTCGGCTGGATGCACCTGCCCGTCGTTGCGAGCCAGGTGCTCGGCCAGTACCCACATCCCACGCGTGCGGGTAGGCACCCGCGACCACAGACCGACCGGCATCTGCCCCAACTCGCACACCAGCCGCCGGTCCGTCTCGGAGGCTCCTACCGCGTCGGCCCACGCGGACAGCATCAACGCTGCCCGTACCTTGGACGTCCACGTGGTGACAACGCCGCTATCCGCTGTCACAGCTAGATAATCCCCCCTCAACTCTCAGTAAACATTCTAGCCCAAGATCACAGAAAGCCGTAATCGCCCTGGTCGGCGGGGGCACAAGCGGACAGATCTTGTTCTTTGTAGACGTTCAAGGTCGATTTCTTTCGATCTCGTATCGTGCGGCGATCGCTCGAACCGAAGGCGGTTCAGGCCATGATGCGAGTTGGAGACATTACGGACTTTCCGACAGAAGCTGAGCAAACCTTCTGCCGACATCCCCTTAAGCGACCACGCACCCACCCCGGGTGCATACAGTTAGTCATGCAACAACCGCGCCACGTAATCACACGCGGCGGCCGCATGTGGTATGCAACAAGCTGCCAGCACCGCGACATTGACCATGCCCCGCCGGCCGTCGATAGGCTCGCAGCAGGCCTGCTCGGCCGCACATCCCCCGGACACCGCCGAGATTCGCGGAGGAGTGGACGGACATGGACCGCGATCGGATCGTCAAGCAGATTGCCACCACCTTGTCGGCGGTATTGAATCAAGATCTTGCGGAGATCAGCGAGCACACGCGACTGTCCGAAGACTTGGCGCTCGATTCGATGACCGTGCTGCAGCTGCTGTTACAGCTCGAAGAGGAGCTCGGCATCGAGATCGACATGGAGGAGCTGACTCCCGAGACACTGGAGACTGTCGGCGCGTTGGCTGACCACGTCGCCGCCGCGATCGCCGCACGCGAGGCCGGTTAGCCGATGACCGTCGCGATGTCCCCGATCTCCGCACGGGTGCCCGGAGAGCTGGATTCGGTGACGGACCTGCTAGCGCGGCATCAGCGCTCGCCGATGGAGCAGCGCCTGTTCACCCGTGTATTCAAGCTCGAAAAGAGCCCACGCCTCAGCCCTGGCGAGCGGATGCTGGACTTGATCCTCGATGCGGGGCGGGAAGCACTCGCCGGCCGTCAGGCAGACATGGTGTTCTACGGGCACACGCTACTCGTACAACCCTTCGGCCACCGCGACGAATTCGTTCCCGAGGTTCGCCGACGGCTCGGCCTCCCTGGCGTTCCGGTGTACGGCATCTCCCACATCGCCTGCACCTCGGTGCTACGCGCCGCCGATCTCGCGTACCGATTCCTGACCCGTCCGAACGCGACGGATGATGACGCAGTCCTCGTGCTTGGAGGCGACCAAGGCAGCATGGCCTCCACTCTGCGCATCATGCCAGGCTTCGCGGTCTGTGGTGACGCGGCGGCGGCCTTCGTCATGCGGCGCGGTGAGGGGCGCTACCGCTACCTGGGCAGTGCCGCTACTCGTGATACGCGATTCCACCGCAACTCCCGGATGACCGAACAGGAGGCCAAGCTGTTCGGCGCGACCAGCAGCGCGAACGTGGCAGCCGTAGTCGACGCCGCGCTGGCACGCACAGGGCTGGAACGCTCCGACGTGGACTGGATCATGCCCCACATGGCCAACCCCATGATGTGGCGGCGCGTCAGCCGCGATCTGTGTATCCCCATGGAGAAGATCTATCTCGAGCAGCTCAGTGACCAGGGGCACGTGTTCGGTGTCGACGGCCTACTGGCACTGGCCCACGCCGACCGTGCCGGACGCGTGGCACCCGGCGCACGATGCGTGCTGGTGGCACTCGCCCAAGGCGCGTTCTTCCACGCGACGGTTGTCGAGGTGATGGCGGACTCATGCTGAGCATCGAGGCGTTATCCGTCTGCGTGGAGGAGAAACCTCCCTACATTGGCGACGGGGGTATGCCGACCACCGCCGAGGAACTGCGCGACCTTGTGAGTCAATGGCCTGGAGGGCCTCCGGCCGAGCTGAAAGCGGAGTTCGTCGCGGCGGTGTCCACCCACGCCGGCATCCCGATCAGCCGGCTACGGATACTCATGCCGCGTGAGGACGACGCCGAAGTAGCCCAGCAGGCGCTCGCCGCACTAGGGGCCCCCAGAAGGCCGCAGCCGCTGGTGATGGTCCAGTCCGGCCCCGACCGCGACAACTCCGCCATGCTCCTGCCCCGACTCGTGCACGAGCTGGACTGGCACGTGACCGAGGTCATCGGTGTCACCCACCTGGGCAGCACCGGCGGCACCACCATTCTCGACCTGTTGAGCTGGTGGGTGGACCCTCGCGTCGGCGCCACCGTCCTCGTCGTCGATCAGCCGGTGTTCGTCGACACCGATCAGGTCCCTGATCGGATCCTGGCGGTGGCGATACGGATGGGTAACGGGGGGCAACTTCAGGTGCTGGATTGGGGCGAGGGAGCACCGACGGCCGAAGCCGATCACCGCCTGGCCGGGGCGGGGGCGTGCGGGGGCTGGCCACAGCTGCACGCGGCGTTGGGTCACGACGGAGCGCTGCAGCCAGGCGACCGGATACTCGTGTGCTCTGGCTCCGGCGAGCGGCAAGGCTGGTGCCTGCTGCAGATGCCCGCCACGGTCAGTGGCCGACCCGCCTGGTGGCGGCCGCCGTTGTCGCTCCGTCCCGCCCCCATGGGAGTCATCCGTGCCTGACGCGCCTCCCCCGACGCTCATCGCCAGACCACCGGCGGTTGTCAGCTTCGACAGTGGCACACCGGGACGAGAGGGCCCGCTCACGCTCGGTCAGCTCAACATTCTTCGGTGGCTGTCTGATGCTCCAGAGTCGTTCGACAGCACGCTCGAGCGCAGGCTCACCTTCCCCGACGGACTTCCGATCGACGTCGTCATGGCGGTCCTACGCACGATGATCGCCCGCCACGAAGGTCTACGCACTATCTTCGATCTGTCTTCCCCACCTCGACAACAGGTGCTGGGACGCGGGTCGACGACAGTCGAGATCTACGAGATCGCTCCGGAGACGCCCACCCCACGCCAGTGCGACGTGCTCGTCGAAGCGCTGCAGCGGCGCTGGCGCCCAGGGACGGCCTGCGGGCCGACACAGATGCCGATCTGGGTGGCGCTCGCGGTACGGTCCGGGATGGTCTACGCCGCGTACCTCCGGTTCTCGCACTTGGTCGTCGACGAGCAGGCGATGGAGGTGCTGCGGCGAGAGTTCGTCGAGCTACTTGCGGCACCGGCAGCAGCCGAACTGCCCGCTCCCCGCCGCCAACCAGTAGACCAGGCCCATGTGGAAGCGCAGCCTTCACATGGGAAGCGGGTCGATCGGGCTCTCAGGTACCGCGAACGGATGTTGCGTCAGATGCCCGTGTCCCTGTACCCCGCACCACAGGCGGCGGGTCCGGCCGAATCCGTGGCGGTGGACATGCGTTCACCAGCGGCTGCGCTTGCGCTACGGCGACTGGCGGCGCGTACCGGCCGCAGCCGACCCAGTGCCGTCCTAGCCGCGGTGTGCGCACTGTTGTCGCACCACACCGGCGACTCCCAGCTGGTGTTCCCGACCTTGGCGAGCAACCGGTTCGAGCCTGACCTGCGCGACTACGTTGGCACCCTGGTCCAGACAGCGTTCATACAGGTCGATGTCGATGGGGCCACCTTCGACGAGCTCGTGCGGCGGGTGTGGCTGGCGGTCATGGCCGCCAGTGAGCGCGGTATGTACGACGTGGCCCGCAGCAGCGAGATCGACCGGCGCATCGCCCACGAACGTGGGGTCCACTTCGCTTTCGAGCCGCTCTTCAACAGCCCGGTCGTGGACAGCCCCGATGACCGTGAGCTGCCCTCATCAAACCACGTACGCGAGGCTCGTACCGCGACCACCGTGTCCCGCACTCCCATGCGCCGCACCTACGCCACGGTGCGCTTCGACCTGTACGAGTACCACGATGTGGTGCATCTACGGCTGTGGAGCGGCGACACCAGGCGGATACCCGCCGAAACTGCGGAGACTCTGCTGCTAGCGCTGGAAAGGCTTCTTGTCGCTGCTAGTGAGGGCGACCTGGACCAGATGGCGATGTCCCGGGCGCTCGGGTTGACGCCTTTCGCCGGTGGGCCAGATTGGCTACGAGTGGACGGCTGCTGGGTCCAGGTGTCAGAGGTGCAACGGCTGCTCGACGAGGCGCTCGCACCAGCGCCGGCCAAGGTCTTCCCGGCGGTGAACGGTCGTGAGCTGGTCGGCTACGTGGCGATGACCGATGCGGTGCGTACCCCCGAGCAGGCGCACGCGCGGTGCCTGTCGGTATTGCCCGACCGCCCCACGGCGATGACTCCCCGCTACTACGTGTTGTGCGAGACCGCACCTGACGACCTCGACGACCCGAGCGCCTGGCGTTCGGTGTGCGCTGAAGGCACAGGCCGGATCGCCATGGAGCCGCTGGCGTCGAGCGTCTCCGCGACTTGAGACGAGGGATGGACGATGACGACTCTCGTAGCCGCGCCTACCCGGCTCGATGAGCTGGTCTACTCCGGCTCGCCGGAGCGACCAGCGCTGACGTACCAGGATGTCACCTGGACCTATGCCCAGCTGCGTGACGCCGTCGCTCGCGCGGCAGGCGGGCTTCGCGCCCTCGGGGTGCGACGGGGCGACCGGATCCTCATCCAGATGGAGAAGCGACTGGAGACAGTGGTTGCGCTGCTCGCCACTGCCCGGGTCGGTGCGGTGCTGGTCCCTGCGAACCCTGCGTTCCGGGCACGGCAACTCGGCCAGGTAGCCGCCGACTGCACACCCACTGTCCTCGTCACCACTGTGGATCGATACGAGACGCTACGCAGCGAACTTCGTCGTCACAAGTCGGTCGAGCACGTCGTGCTGGTCGGCTCGACTGGGACGCTCGAAGGCGAGGAGCATTGGCGGGTCACTCCCTGGGAATCACTCACAGGCGCTGACACCGCACCAGTGCGCGTGATCGACGAAGACGTCGCCGCGATCCTGTACACCTCCGGTAGCACCGGTGGGCCGAAGGGAGTGGTGTTGACCCACCGCAACCTGCTCGCCGGGGCTCAGAGTGTGGCCAGCTACTTGGGCCATACCGCCGACGACGTGATCCTCGCCGTGCTGCCGTTCAGCTTCGACGCCGGCCTCAGCCAACTCACGACCACTCTGATCACCGGTGGTCACGTAGTGCTCGTCAACTACCTGTTGCCTCGGGCGGTCATCAGGGCGTGCGCTCGGCACCGGATCACCGGTCTGACCGGGGTACCGCCGCTGTGGATGCAGCTTGCCGCGCAGCCCTGGCCAGAGGAGGCGGCGCGGCACCTGCGATACTTCGCCAACACCGGTGGCCGGATGCCGCGCACCACGCTGGAGCAACTGCGTGCTCGCCTCCCCGCAGCGAAACCCTTCCTCATGTACGGTTTGACCGAGGCGTTCCGTGCGACCTACCTGGACCCATCGGAGGTGGACCGTCGTCCCGACTCGATCGGTAAGGCGATTCCCAACGCGGAAGTGCTCGTCGTACGACCTGATGGGTCACTATGCGACCCGTACGAGCACGGTGAGATCGTGCAGCGTGGCGCTCTCGTCGCGCAGGGCTACTGGAACGACCCCGAACGCACCAAGGAGCGCTTCCGGCCGGTTCCCAGCGGCGCACCCAGCCTCAACGGTGGCTGCGGAAACCCGGAGATCGCCGTGTGGTCGGGCGATGTGGGCTATCGGGATGAAGAAGGTTTCCTGTACTTCGTCGGACGGACCGACGAAATGATCAAGACGAGCGGTTACCGGGTCAGCCCGACCGAGATCGAGGAGGCGGTCTACGCCACCGGCTTGGTCACGGAGGCGGTGGCACTCGGTCGGGCCGACGAGCTGCTGGGCCAGCACATCGTGCTGGTCGTCGCTGGGCAGACCGACGAACGGACACTGCGAACCGCGCTCGGCGACGCGCTACCAGGCTACATGCGCCCCCGCGAGATCATCTTCCGAGAACGACTGCCCCGCTCCCCCAACGGCAAGTTCGACCGGGCTGAGCTTCGCCGCGAGCTCTGCGCGGCCGACAGCGGCGACGTCGCTGCTCTAGGGCAGAGCAAGTGAGCGAACGTGCGTGACCGGGACCGTCGCGGCGAGGGCGGCGACGTGCCCGGCCGGCGCCGGCAGTTCGGAGAGGTGGATAGGTGTGGTCGGCCACCGCGGTAGCCGTTGAGCCGACGCCTGCGGCCCGGTCACGTCGATCCGGTTCGGCCAGGCAGCCAGGCCAAGGCCAGTCAGCTTCATCGCAGCTTCTTTGCGCGTCCAGGTGCGCATGAACCACGCCAGCCGTTGCTGCGGCGCCAGCCGGCGGTAGTGGTCCCACTCGGCCACGGTCAACGCCGAGCGGGCCAGGCAGTCGACCTCCCGACGCGGATCCAGCTGCTCGACGTCGATCCCCACCCGACCGTGGCCGGTCACCCCCACCAGCACCCACTCACGGGTGTGTGACACCGAGTAGTCGATGTCGGCGCCGGTGAACCGGGGCCGACCATGGTTGCCGCCGCAGTGACCGCATTCGCGGCTGATCGTCACCCTGGCCGGTTCACCGCCGAGGTACCACGCGCCGAGGAGCCGCTGGACACCGTACGAGGTGACGAAGATGTCGCGAGGCGCACCGACCGCGTACTCGGCGGCGCGGTCACGTTCGGCGTCGGTGAGCAACTCCAGCCAGCGCGGGCGATGCCGCACCGCTGCGCGCCACAGGTGCAGCTCACCACGGGCCGGGGGTTCGAGCCGGGTCCTCGTGGCGTCAGGCGTATCGCTGAGCGCCGCGACAGGCACGGTGGTCGGCGGGCTCACGAGGAACGCCGCCGGCCGGTGATGTTCTGGGTGACATGGAGGCGCAGGATGTTGCTGGTGCCGTCCATGAACTCGAACGCGTAAAGGTCACGACACCACTTCTCCACCAGCGGGTGCTCGAGGAGGCCACCGGGCCCCAGCGCCGCTGCCGCCCACCTACCCACGCGCACGGCGAGATCGGTGGCGTGGAGCTTCGCCACCGACGGCGGACGCCGCTCGTCCGGTGACAGGTCGACCTCGGCCGCCGCGGCGTAGAGCAAGGCACGCGCGGCGTCCAAACGGGCCGAGATTCGTTCGTGGCCGTCCCAACCAGGGCGCTGCTCACAGACGTAGTCGCGGATGGCGAAAGCGGTGCCCAACGCCATCGCGGCGATCTGCACCCGCATGATGTTGAAGGCACGACTGGCACCCCAGATGCCGCGCCGGGACGCCGGTAGGTGGGAGCCGAGCAGCATGCTGTCAGGTACCGGCACACCGTCGAGGTCGATCTGCGAGATGCGGGCACCACGCAGCCCCATCATGTCCAGCGGTGCTGCGGTGTAGCCAGGACTCGGGCAGCGCACCAGGGCGCCGCGGATGGTCAGCGGGCTGGCACCGGTGCGTCCGAAGACGACACCGATTCCTGCCCTGGACCCATTGCCGACGTATCGCTTCGTCCCGTGCAGCCGGTACCCATCGGGGGTCCGCTCCAGCCGGGTCTCGATCGCCGTGGCGTCGCTGCCCCGCTCTGGTTCGGTCATGGCGAAGAAGGTCCAGGTACGCCCGTCAGCGATCGCCTCGTAGAACAGCTCCTGCTGCTCCTCGCTGCCCAGAGCGTCGACGGCGATCCCCGCGAGGGCTGGTCCGGTGTTGGCGGTCAACACCCCGGCATCGCCCCAGGCGAGCTCTATGCTCGCCACGGCTCGCGACAGACAACTGTCGATGTATCCGTCCAATGGCGCATCGTCGGCGGCCCGGAAGCGTTTCGGGGTGCTGGCGGCTCGCACCATCGCCAGGGTGGTCGACTCCAGGTGCTGCGCCATCTCACCAGGCGCAGCGTCCACCGCGAGGGCACGCTGCCGCAGGTCAGCAGCGGCCTCTCGGCAGAGTCCTCGCAGCCGGCGCAGCGCCGGGTCGAGGTCGGTCACGGCGTCACCTCCTGAGGAACCCAGCAATTGGCCACGAGTCGGGAGACGTAGGCGGTGCGGGCGGGGCTAGCGCCGACGTACCCGCTGGCCCCCAGCAGCTTCGCGGTCTCCCAGTCGATGGCGGTCAACCGTTCGTGTACCTCGGCGACGGCGGCTGGCACGTGGGCGGCCACACGCAGCGTGTGCCGGGCGACCTCGATCGTCGTCTCCACATCGGCGATTTGACCTAGCAACAGCTGCTTGGCGATGGTCGGCTCGCCACCGGAGATGCGACCAGACAGGTGCGTGATGGCGTGCGCGAGCAGCCTACGGGTCACCCCGAGTCGTACCGCACCGAGGCGGACAGCGAGCGCCGCTCGCGCCTCGTGGTCGGCCTCGGCGGAGACACAGCGGATGAACGAGATCCCCTCCGCCTCGGCCAGATCGTGGCGTACGACGAGGTCGGTGTCGAGGGTCTGTGCCGTGGGCAGCGCGGCGATTTGGCCTGGCGGCCTACGCGGGTCCACCCCCACCAGTGCCGCGGTCAGACCGGCGGCTAGTCCCTCGTCGTGGGCGATGGCTTCACAGTCAGATGCCGCGGCGTGGGGCATGGGCTAGTCCTCTCCCGAGCAATGACACACGACGGTGAGCTGCGGCACCGTACCTGGCACCTTTGAGGGTGAAGCGACCAAAGCGCGACAGTCAAGTGACGACAACGGCTGCTGTCGCTGGCAGATTGTTGGCGGCCGAGGTGGCCACCGGTCACCCCTGTACGCGTATCGGTGGATTCGGTGACCATCGCTTCGTCACCTGTCGACGGCGGAGGGCCCTTCCATGGCTGTGGTCAGACGCGCTGACCTGTGCTGGGGTCAGCGGTACCACTGGTTGCGGTACCAGCAGATGCCATCCGGCGCCCGCCACGACTCGCACATCGTGGTCCACTGTCCCCTACCCGCAGGTCTGACCATGTCGACGGTGCGTGCCGTGGTGAACCACTTGGTCCGTCGCCACGAGGCGCTGCGCACCGTCGTCGATCCTACGGCGACTCCTTGGCCTCAACAGCTCGTACAGGCACCCGCACCCTTGCCGCTGACGGAGGTGACCACCGAACGCGACGGCACCCCTGGTCCAGCTGAGGTCGTACAGCAACTCACCGTCGCCGAGTTCGACCTTGCCCGCGAATGGCCGCTGCGGGCGTGTGTGGTGACCACCGCCGGCACACCACGACGGCTGATCCTCGTACTGCACCACATGGCTTTCGACGACTGGAGCCTCAACCGGTTCCGTGAGGAGTTCGAAGCGATGCTCACCGCGGCGGTAGCTGGGCGACGGGCGTCACTGCCGTCGGTCCCACAGCAACCCGCCGATCTCGCCCGACACGAGGCGGCGACACCGCCGGCGCCGGAGAGCATCGAGTACTGGCGGGAGGCGATCGCGGCCCTGCCGACCGACACCTGGACCCGTCGGCGCCGCCCCGCCACGGGTACGGCCTACAGCGCGTCATTCACGTCCCCGACCTTGCTAGCCGCAACTCGGGAACTCGCCGACCAGCACCGCACCTGGCCGTCGGTGGTGCACCTGGCCGCGTACGCAGTCACCACAGCCGCCTACACCGGGTCGCTGGTGGTCGCCTACCGATGGCTGACCAGCCACCGAGAGTCGGCCCGGTATCCGGACGTGATGACGTGCATGTTCTCTCCTACTCTGTTGACACTGGACTTATCGGGCGATCCGACCTTCACAGAGGTCGTACGGCGCACCGCCGCACAGGTGGAGGCTGCCCGGCGACATGCCTACGTCCCCTACGACACCATCGTGGAGACGTTCGCGCAGCAGAGTGCCCACCGAGGCGAGGAGATCCGCGTCGCGTCCGACATCAACTTCCTCAGCCACCCGGACCGCCCGTGCGGCACTCGGCGCGACCGATTCACGCCGAACGCCGCGCCGCTCGCCTGGGCGGAGTCCGAGGCCGACACCTACCTGCAGGTACGGGAATGGCGCGACGGCGTGACGATCGTCCTGTACGCCACGGACGCAGTCATGGACAGCGCCGCGGTCGAGCAGTTCCTGCGTGGCTACGCCGAACTGATCACCCTACATCAAGACGGTACCGTCGACCTTCCGTTGTCGGCGGCGATGGCGCGGATGGCGTTCGCGGAACCGGCCGACACCGCCAGCGGTGCGGATGACACAGCCACCGACCACGCCCCCGTACCCGCCGGGCCAGCGGTCACCGAAGCGGAACAGGCCCTGGTCGCCGCCCTCGAGGAGGTCCACGGAGTGACGGTGTCTGACCTCTCAGTCAGCTACGTCGCCGCGGGAGGTCGGGTACTGCGTATTCCTCGGGTCATCGCCACCCTCGAAAAGCAGGGTTGGACCGGACTGGACCAGTGCGGACTGGCCAGCGTCCGTCCGTTGCGGACGCTGGCCGCCTCGCTGACGCGCCGATGATGACTCACCGCTGCGGCGGCGTACCGCACTCAGGCCACCAGTGCGTCGTCGGAGAACTGCCGTGCGGCGAGGACACCGGCCTGGAATCGGCTAACCGCGCCCAGCCGGCTGAGCAACGCCGCGATGTGGCGGCGGCACGTGCGCACCGACATGCCGAGCCGTCGGGCAACCGCCTCGTCGGTGAACCCCTCGGCCATCAGGCGGGCAATCGACCGGTGCAGGTCGTCGGTGACCTGCCCGGCGTAGCCAGCGTCGGCGGTGACCAGCGGTGTACCGCCCTCCCACAGTTGGTCGAACATGGTCAGCAGGAAACGGATCATCACCGGCTCGCGCACACGCCGCGCTGCGGGCAACTCGCGATCACCCGGCGCGTCGAACATCACCGCCACCGACCGGTCGAAGACGGCGGCCGCGTGCGGGATGCGGCCGAGGGTGCGCAGGCGAGCTCCCCGGTCGAGCAGCTGACGCAAGCGCGCGCGACAGGCGAACGTGGCGCGGCTACGGTGAGGCAGGACGACCCGTACCTCGGCGCCGTGGTCCAGCACGGTGGCGCACACCTCGAACAGCGTGTCCCACTGGGCGTCGTGGCTGTCCGGGCTGAGCACGACCAGCTCCTCCCGGCACACGTCCGCGGCCAGCTTCAACATCCCTCGAATCTCCGTCGGGTCGGCCAGCCCGTCGATCGTCCCGACGGTTCCCTCGTCACACCGGCCACCGATCATGTCGATCTGCTGCCGCACCCGGTCGGTCAGCTCCCGTTGGCGGTAGCTGACCCGCTCGGCCGGCCACAACAGTCGACTCTGCGCCGACCATGGGTCGACGGGCACCAGTCGGTCACCGTCGGTATCCAGCAGTCGCAGTTCGACCAAACGCAACACCGCGGTACGCACCGCCGAAGCGGTCATTCCGACCAGAGCCCCGATCGCCTCCGAGTCGGCGAGCCGGATCTCCCCCTGCTGCCTGGCGTACTGGTAGACCTCGCCAGCGCGGGCGTCGATGTCCACGCTCACTATCGACATCCGCTGCCTCCGTTCCACCTTGGTGGATCCATCGCGGCGTCCACCACGACACCTCCACCGTCGCAGGTACCGCAATTGCGCCACTGTCGCCTCGGCTCGCGGACCATCCCGGACGCTATCGAGGCGCTATCGGCCCAGCTGTGGCGGGCGGACACCCTGCAGCCGAGCGAGAGCGGCGCGATGACCACCTGAAAGCTTCGAATGTTCCACTCATGCTGGCGGCGGGAAACTCGCCATGTCGAAGGAGAAGTGCTGTGACGACACAGGTACCACGATCGTTCCAGGAGGTGCTCCTCCCGCACCTGCCTTACGCCGAGGGTGACGAGCTGACAGCCAGCGACGACCTGGCAGCCCTCGGTCTCGACTCGATGGGCGTGCTGAGCCTGCTGTCGGACCTGGAAGCCAAGTTCGGCCTGGAGCTGCCCGACGAGCACCTCACGGAGGAGACGTTCGCCACGGTCGGCTCACTGTGGGAGAGCGTACGGCAGTTCGTTCCTGCCGACGGAGTCGGCGATGACTGACCAGCGGGCCCCACGCTGCTTCGCAGGGGTACGCCCGTGACCGTTCACCCGCTGTTCGACCATCGTGATGGCCAGCTCCTCATTGGCGGGATCCCGGCCACCCGATTGGCAGCACGGGTCGGGAGCACCCCCTTCTTCGCCTACGACCGGGCGCTGATCAGCACTCGGGTGGCGGAGGTACGCGCCGCCCTCCCGGCTGAGGTACAGCTGCACTACGCCGTGAAGGCCAACCCCATGCCAGCGCTGTTGGCCCACCTACGCCCACTGGTGGACGGCTTCGACGTGGCCTCCGCCGGTGAGCTACGCGCCGCGTTGGACACGGGCATCGCACCCAAGCACGTCAGCTTCGCTGGTCCAGGCAAGACCGACCCCGAGGTGACCCAGGCGGTCGCGGCGGGCGTCACGATCGAGCTGGAGTCAGCCGGCGAGCTCGACCGGGTGGTAACAGCCGGCGAGGTGACCGGTGTGGTTCCCCGCGTGGCACTGCGGGTCAATCCGGACTTCGTGGTGCGTGGCTCTGGCATGCGCATGGGCGGCGGTCCGCAACAGTTCGGTGTGGATGCCGAAGCGGCACCGGGCGTCCTCGCCCGCATCGGAGCGGCGGGGGTCGACTTCCAAGGGTTCCACGTCTTCGCCGGCTCCCAAAACCTCGACGCCGAGAGCATCTGTGCCGCACAACGCGCCACCGTTGACCTGGTCGTCCGGTTGGCGGACACAGCGCCGAGCAAGGTGCGCTGGGTCAACCTCGGCGGCGGCTTCGGGATCCCTTACACCGAACGGGACACTCGGTTGGACCTGCGCCCGATCGGCAGAAATCTCGGCGAGCTGCTAGAGACCCGACTGCGTCCCCGACTCGGGTCGATCGCTACGGTGATCGAACTGGGTCGGTACCTCGTCGGCGAGGCCGGTGTGTACCTCACCCGAGTGGTGGATCGTAAGGTCTCGCGCGGGACCACCTACCTCATCGTCGATGGCGGACTGCACCACCAGCTGGCTGCCTCCGGCAACCTCGGCCAGGTGATCCCTCGCAACTATCCGATCGCGGTGGCGAACCGGTACGACACCGAACCCACCGAGCGGGTCAACGTCGCTGGTTGTCTGTGCACGCCGCTCGATATCCTCGGCCGTGCCGTCGCGTTACCGACCGCCGAGGTCGGTGACCTGATCGCGGTCTTTCAGGCAGGCGCCTACGGCCGCTCGGCGAGCCCGTTGGGTTTCCTGGGCCACCCTGAGCCGGTGGAGGTGCTCGTCTGAACACCGCTGTCGCGCCTGACGAGACAGCGCACGCCCCGAAGCGACCCGTACGAAGGAGCGGGCACTTGTTAGACGTCATCAACGTGACCAAACGGTACGGCGAGGTGCAGGCGTTGGCCGGCTTCACCCTGCACGTCGCCGCTGGCGAGATTGTCGGCCTGGTCGGCCACAACGGTGCCGGAAAGACGACCTTCATCGAGATCGTCTCGGGCCTGATCAGGGCCGACAGCGGCACTGTCAGCATCGACGGGCTGGACCCCATCCGCGCCCGCGCCCGGATCGGCTTCTCACCTCAACAGATCAGCCTCTACCCGCCGACAACGGTCCGCGAACACCTCGCACTGTTCGGTGGCCTTGCCGGATTGCGTGGCAAGCGTCTCAAAGCTGAGATCGAAGAGCTGGCTGAGGCGATGCGGCTCACCTCCTTCCTGGACCGCCCGGCGGGTCTCCTGTCGGGAGGCCAACAACGCCGCACCCAGGCGGCGGTGGCGCTGGTCAACCGGCCGCCTCTCCTGCTGCTGGACGAGCCCACCGCCGGGGCGGACCCGGAGACCCGCAAGGCGCTGCTAGCGGTGGTCAAGCAGCGCGCACGGGAGGGCGCCGCCGTCGTCTACACCACTCACTACCTGCCAGAGCTGACCGAGCTGGAGGCCACCCTGGCGGTCGCCCGCCGCGGTCGGATCATCGCCCGGGGTACCGCCGCCGAGCTGCTGGCAGACCTACCCGGAGAGGTGCGGGTCAGCTACGGCGACGACGAGGTGCGGGTGTCCACCACCGACCCCACCAAGACCCTCATCGACCTATTGAGTCAGTCGGGCAAGCCGGTCGAGTCGATCGAGCTGCGCACCCCCGACCTCGACGACCTCTACGACTCACTGGCGGCCACCGATGATTGAATCTCTTCGCCGGACCGGCATCCTGTTCACGCACAACGTCGTCCTACGGCTACGCGACCCGGCCCAGCTCATCAGCTACATCGTCCTACCGATGGTGCTGATGGTCGTGTTCAAACCGCTCTACGTCCGGGCGGTCCCCGGTGGAACCCTCAACGCGGTCATCGGTCCGCTGGTACTGTTCTCGGTCTTCGCCCTCGCCATCGTCGGGAACTCCATCATGGTCGAGCGCGAGTGGCGGACCTGGGACCGGCTGCGAGTCAGCCGCGCGACCCGCACCGAGTTGTTGCTGGGAAAGACCCTGCCGATCCTCGTCACCCTTCTGCTGCAGCAGGCCGTGCTCCTTACGTTCGGCCTGCTGGTGGTCGGCCTGCCGGTGCCGCGCACGTTCGGGTGGCTGGCGCTGGCCGTGGTGATCTGGGGATTCACCCTGCTGTCCATCGGCTCGGCCCTGGCGACCCTGGTGCGTAGCCGGGCGGAGCTCGCCGTCGCTTCCGACCTGGGAGCGATGCTGGTCGGCGCGATCGGCGGCGCGCTCATCCCGGTGTCGATCATGCCTGGCTGGGCGCAAGCCATCGCGCCGTTCTCCCCCGGCTACTGGGCTATCTCCCTGATGAAGGCCGCGATCGATGGTGACCCGGCCGGCATGGTCCGCCCTAGCGTGGTCCTGCTGGGAATCTCGGCGTTCGCTACCACGGTGGCGATCTACCGCCTGGCCCGAGGCTGGGGTCGCAGCCGGCTGCTCTGAGGACACCTATACACCCATCCGCAAGCCGGTGGATCTGGAGGCATCGTGACGGAGACCGACTACGACTCGGCGGTGGCGCTGGTGGGCATGTCCGGGAGGTTCCCCGGCGCTGCCGACCTGCCGACCTTGTGGAACAACCTGAACGCGGGGATACCGGGCCTGCGCCAGATCACCGACGCGGAGCTCGACACCGCCGGGATCCCGCCGGCACTACGAGCCGATCCCCACTACGTACGTGTCGGCGGCCCGGTCGACGACCTGGACCAGTTCGACACGGGAGCGTTCGGTTTCAGCCCGCGCGAGGCCGAAACCATGGAACCACAGCACCGCCTGTTCTTGGAGTGCGCCTGGGAGGCCCTGGAATCCGCCGGGTACCAGCCAGTCAACCCCGGCTTGCCAGTGGGCGTGTTCGCCGGCTGCGCCTTCCCGGACTACATGGTCACCAACGTCGCGCACATGGCCACCGAGCCCGGCGCGGGACTGCTGTTCGCCGTGGGCAACGAACGGGACTCGTTGACGTCGCTCGTGTCGTACAAGCTCGGACTGCACGGCCCGAGCGTCACCGTCCAGACCTTCTGCTCCACCTCACTGGTCGCGGTCCACCTGGCCTGCCAGAGCCTACTGACCTACGAGTGTGACCTTGCGCTGGCCGGTGGGGCTTTCCTGCCGTTACCGCAGCCGGCCGGCTACCGGTACGAACCCGGCAGCATCCTCTCCCCCGACGGCGCGGTCCGCAGCTTCGACGCGGCCGCCAACGGCAGTGTGATGGGATCCGGCGTGGGGGTCGTCGCCCTCAAGCGGATGGTGGACGCGCTCGCCGACGGCGACGTGATCCACGCGGTGATCCTCGGTTCGGCGGTGAACAACGACGGCCCGGAGCGGGTGGGCTACACCGCTCCGGGGGTGGACGGGCAGGCCCGGGTCATCCAGGCAGCCCTCGAGGTCGCCGACGTCAAGCCAGAGACGATCGGCTACGTCGAGTGTCACGCCACCGGGACGGCGCTGGGCGACTCGATCGAGCTGGCGGCCATGACCCGGGTCTTCCCGGAACACGTGCCCGCTCCGGTGGTGCTCAGCTCGGTCAAGCCCAGCATCGGTCACCTCGACCGGGCCGCCGGGGTAGCCGGTCTGATGCGGGCGGTGATGTGCCTGCGCACCGGGACCTTGCCTGGCACGTACGGCTTCCAGAAGCCCAATCCCACGCTGGAAGCGGCGGGTGGCCGGTTCACAGTGCTCACCGAGTCTCGTCCGTGGCCGAAGGGTCCGCGCCCCCGCCGGGCCGGGGTCAGCTCGTTCGGGCTCGGAGGCACCAACGCCCACGTGGTCCTAGAGGAGGCACCGGCCCGGCCATCTCGGCCCACCGGTGCGGGCCCTCACCTGCTCACCTTCTCGGCAGCCAATCCGGCGGCGCTCACAGCCCTCACCCGCCGGATACGAGACCACCTCGACACCCATCGCGAGGAGAACCTCGCTGACGTGGCCTACACCCTGCAAATCTCGCGCGGGCACTTTGGACTGCGGCGGGCCGTGGTGGTCCACGACTACGACGACGCCGTCGCCGCCCTCGACGATCCCGCGCGGTACATCGACGGGGAGACCCGCCACCGTGACCCGTGGGTACGGCTGGTCCCCGGCGCCGAGGCGGCAGATTGGGGAGAGCTGGCCGCAGCGGTCACCGCGGTGCTGGGCAACGAGGTGGAGGGAACCGATCGGGAGGCGGTGATCCTGGCGCTCGGCGACGGGCTGCGGCGCCTCGGGGTGCGTGTCCGTCACGATGAAGAGCCGGTGACGGGCCCGCCGGAAATAGCCATCACCGTCGAACCCGGGCCCGACGCCGCCGCATGGATCGTCGCCACCCTAGCCCAGGTGTGGCTGGCTGGCGCGACGATCGATTGGTCGGCCCTCCATCGTGGTGAGGGTCAACGCGTCGTCCTGCCCACGTATCCCTTCCAGCGCAGCCGGTACTGGGTGGAGCCCCGGCAGACCGCCTCCCAGGAGCCCGACGATGTGGAGGCACGAATCGACGACCCGGAACGCTGGACCTACCTGCCGACCTGGTCGCGTCGGCCGCTGCCAACCGCCACCCTGGACGAGCACCTGCGCGCCGCCGGCCCGTGGCTGGTCCTGGGCGGTGACGCACGCGCTGACGCGCTCGCTGCCCGGCTCGTGAGCGCCGGCGCCGAGGTGGTGCTGGTTCGCCCAGGGGACGAGTTCAGCGACGCTGGGGACGGCACCTTCACCGTCCGCCCCACCGTGGCCGACGACTATGCCGGATTGCTGCGGTCACTGTTCGTGGCCCCGCGCACGATCGTGCACGCGTTCAGCCTGGCCACCGTGGAGGGGTCCGGAATCGACCACTTCGAAGCCGCCATGGACCTGGGCTTCCGCTCCGTGCAGGCACTGGTGCGGGCCCTGGCCGAGGACCCGGAAGCGGTCGCCGCCGAGCTGGTGTTGCTCACCAGCGGGGCGGTCGGTCTCACCGGAGCTGACCTGCGCCACCCCGAACACGGCGCCTTGGTTGGGCTCGCGCCCAGCATCGCCCAGGAAAACCCCACCCTCGCCGCCCGGCACATCGACATCGCCGGGATCGAAGATCTCGACCAGGCGTTGGCCGCCATCACGCAGCCCCACGAAGGACCGGTACTGGTCCGCGACGGCGAAGCCTGGCTGCGGCGCTACGAAACCCACCCGTTGGCGAAGCCGGACGCGGACCGGCCACTGGTCCGCCCCGGGGACGTTACCCTCATCACCGGCGGTCTGGGTGATGTCGGGCTCGTTCTGGCCCGGCACCTGGCCTCGACATACGGAAGCCGGCTCATCCTGACCACCCGCACTCCTCTGCCGCCGCGTGACCAGTGGGCGGAGCTTCGTGACGGCGACGACCGGGTCGCCCGCCACGTTCGCAATCTGCTCGACCTGGAAGCACGCGGCGCCACGGTGATGGCGTTCGGTGTCGACGTCGCCGACGAGGAGGCGATGCGCCGTGTGATCGACGCGGGAGTCACGGCCTTCGGCCGCATCGACGTGGTCGTGCACGCCGCGGGGGTGCAAGATCCGGCCTTCTTCGGCCTCGTTCACCAGTTGGACCGGTCGGCGTGTGACGCTCATTTCCGAGCCAAGGTGCACGGGTTCCACGTACTCCAATCGGTTCTGGGCGACCACGCTCGCGACCGACGAATCACCTTGTCGTCGGTCTCCACGGTGCTCGGCGGGATCATGCTCGGCCCTTATTCGGCGGCTAACGCGGCTCTCGACGCGTACGCCCAGCACGCGCGCCATCGTGGTGCGGGCCGATGGGTGACGGTGGACTGGGACACGTGGCGAGTCGACACGGAGCGGGTGGAGCGCTACGGCGGTCAGACCGCCCAGGTTTACGAGATGGCGCCGGCTGAAGGAGTGGACGTCTTCGAACGAGCGCTCACCGCCGCAGACCACATTGGGCATCTCGTGATATCGACTGGGCCGATCACACCGCGGCTGCGCCGATGGGTGACCGGCACCAACTCCCCGTCGGTCGAGTTCGAGGAGGAGAAGGCCCGCCATCCCCGCCCGCCGCTGGCCACACCCTACGTTGAGCCAGCCGATGATCTCGAGCGCACCATCGCCGAGGTGTGGGCAGCGACGTTGGGCCTTGAGAAGGTCGGCGTCGACGACAACTTCTTCGAGCTGGGCGGACACTCGCTGATCGCCATCCAGTTGGCGGCCCGCCTACGAGCGGCAGTATCCCAGCCGTTCCCCGTCACCGCGTTGGTCGAGTATCCGACCGTACGCCAGCTCGCCGGTCTACTGGCGGCTTCCGACGGCACCACCTCCTGACCTGGAAGGCGCCACCTACCAGTGTGGGCGGTGCTCCCCGAGGTCCTTTCCCAAGTCTCGGGGAGCACCGCCCACGGACGCAGCGGTGAAGTGACCTCAGCTCGTACCGACGAGCGCGGCGGCCCGCGCCGTCAGCGCCTTACGGTCGATCTTGCGGTTCGCGTTGACGGGAAAGTCGTCGAGGAACTCCAGGTGACGTGGTAGCAACGGGCGAGGCAGCATGGTCATCAACTGCTTCGCGATGGCTGCCAAGGGCTGCCGCTCACCGAGGCAGTAGGCGACCAATTCACCGTCGACGACGACCGCGACCGCGTCGGTAATGCCGGTGACTCGGCGCAACGCCCACTCGATCTCCGCCAACTCCACCCGGATCCCCCGGATCTTCACCTGGTTGTCGATCCGCCCGAGGTATGCCAGCTCACCGCCGTCGATCTGACGAACCACGTCTCCGGTGCGGTACCACCGCTCGCCGTCTACGTCGAGGAACCGCCCTTCGTCATCGGCGGGGTCGAGGTAGCCGGGAAACATCTGGTCTCCCGTGACACACAGCTCGCCGGAAGGCTCGATGCGGTATCGCAGACCAGGGTGGAGGAAGCCGATCGGGACCACGTCGTTGACACAACGCGCCGGCGAGGCATCGGGATCCCATCGATGCACACTGCACGAGATGGTCAGCTCGGTCGGACCGTACAGGTTTTCTACAATGGAGTTCGGCGCTGCGGCCTGCCAGTCGGCCGCATCGTGGGCAAGCAGCGGTTCCCCGCAGAACAGACTCCACCGCAACGTCGGCAGATCACCAGCGCCCAGACCCCAACGGCGACGGACGAGGGAGATGACGCTAGGTGCCGAAAACCACACGGTGATGCCGTGTGCGGCGATGGTCTCCCGCAGTTTGGCGAACGCTCTCGGCGGCACGCAGACCACCGTCGCCCCCGCGCCCCAGCCGACGAACAGGTCGAACATCGCCAGGTCGAAGGTGAGCTCGAAGGTCTGCGACAGGACGTCGTCGGGCGTGAGCTGGTACCTGTCGTGCACGAACCGTAGATAAGCGTCGACGTTGCGGTGCAGCACCGGCACGCCCTTCGGCCGTCCGGTCGAGCCAGAAGTGAACAGGATGTACGCGACATCGTCCGGTTCCTGCGCCATTGGCGCGGCCAGTGGCGCTCCGGTGGGCTCGCCGGTCACCGGTACGCCGACCAGCGCGTCGGCGAGAGTGGACAACAGCGCCTCGCCCCGCTCATCGACGATGAGGGCGTCGAGTCCGGCTGCGGTGATCATCTGCCGCGTGCGCTCGGCCGGGAAGTCGGGGTTGAGCGGTACGACCGCGGCGCCAGCGTAGAGCGCCGCGATGACGCCGGCGTACGCCTGGCCGGTCCGCGACGCGAGCAGTCCGACCCGTCGGGGACGCCCTGTGTTGGCCACCACGTCTCCTGCGATGGCCAACGCTCGTTCGTGCAGCCACCGGTAGCTGTACCGCTGCTGGTCGATGCGCAGGGCCTCTGCTTCCGGATTCCGGTACAACCCCGCGAGGAACCAGTCGTGCAACGCCCGGTATCCCGTTGATGTCTTCATCTGTCGAGATGGCGCTGTCGACTCCAGCCTCATCGCGCACCCCCGTACCGAGGGCTGGTCGTCTGGGGCCCGGCTGCTGCTGTCATTGCCAGCGCCTCAGCGATGATCTTGTGAGTCACTTCTGGCCGTTCCAACACGGCGAAGTGGCCACCGGTTACGGTGTGGAGCCGGTAGGGCGCCGTCGTCTGCTCCCGCCAGCCAGCCATCGTCTCGATACCGGCGCGGGGATCGTCGGTGCCGGCGATGACCGTGATGGGCGTGGACAGCGGCGGCTCGGGCTGGTACTCGTAGGTCTCCTTCACCGAGAAGTCAGCCCGGAAGGGGCGCAAGATCATCGCCAGCACGGACTGGTCGGCGAGCACCCACTCGGGGGTGCCTCCGAGTTTCCGGAGCAGGTCGACCACCTGCGCGTCAGTCATCGCACTCACCGGCTTGGTGGATTCGCGGTAGTCGGGCGCGGGGCAACCGGACGCGAAAAAGTGCACCGGCGCCGCGCCGCCGCGCCGCCGGATCTCTCGCACCACCTCGAAGCCGATGAGGGCACCGAGACTGTGGCCATAGAGAGCGTAGGGCATGGTGTCTTGCGACAGGATCACGTCGGTGATCTCGGCGACCATCGGCTCCATCCGCACGTGCGGAGCGTCCTTGAGCCGGCTCTCACGCCCTGGTGGTTGCAGCGGGCACACCGCTACCCCGTCGATTCGGCCCACCCAGGACCGATACGCCGATGCGGATCCGCCCGCGTGCGGAAGGCAGTAGAGGCGTACATCCCCTGCGGGCACACCGAACGGCAACCAGCGCCCCTCTACGGAGCAGCGGTCGGCGCGGGTCATGCCAACACCTCCGCTCGGACATAGGGTGGGGGCGGCTGAACCTGCGTCAGATCGGCGGCGAGCAGCACGTGCGAGCCGTCGCGCCGCACCTCGCGAAAGCCCGCGAAGGCGTAGGTGATCTGCATCATCCGGTTGCGCCCGGTCTCGACGAAGTCGGCGAGCAGGCCACGGCCAGCGTCTCGGGCCAGGGCCATGATGTGTCCGAGCAGCAGGGAACCGACGCCGCGCGACATCACGCGACACGACATCAGCAGCAGGTTGAGCTTCCAGTCCGGGTCGCCCTTTTCGACGAGGGCCAGCCCGATCTTCCCGTACGAGCCGAACCGGTCTTGCAGGGACGCTACGAGCAGCAGGTGCTCCGGCGACTCGCGCAGCGCATCCAGCTCCTCGTAGGAGTAGGTTCGACCAGTGGAGTTGAGCTGGTTGGTCCGGATGGTCAGCTCCTCGGCCCGCTGGAGATCTTCCCGGGCCGCCGGCGCGATGGTGAAGGTCATGTCGAGACTGGCCAGGAACTCCTCGTTGGTGCCGACGAAGTTCGCCTCGGCCTCGTCACGTGCGATTTGGTTGCGATACATGTGGCGCCGCTGCGCCGACTCGTCGGTGACGAACCGCGGCTGGAACTCAACACGGTGCAGTACGGTGTCGATGTCCTGAGCGTCGATGCACATCACCTGTGGCAGCGAGTGACTGACTTCGGCGCGCTCGAACTCCTGATCATCGACGAACGCGAACGCGTCGAGACCAAGGTTGAGTTTGGCTGCCAGTTCACGGATCGACTCCGACTTGGGGTTCCATCCGATCCGGGGATAGACGAACATGTCCTCGATCCCGAACTCACGCAGCTTCGCCAGCGCCAGCTCCGGATCGTTCCGGCTGGCGACCGAGTGCAGGATCCCGAGAGCGTCGAGACGGTGCAGGTGCTCGACGACGCCTGGTTTGAGCCGCACGTCGCGATCCTCCAACAGGACCCCGTCCCACACAGTGTGGTCAAGGTCCCAGACCACACACTTGATCCGGCCCTGCACCGGCTTTTCCAGCCGCACCGGGTCACTCACTCCGATGGTCACCGTTTCCACTCCCGGTAAGCTTCGGCAGCGATCGTCATCCGTTGGATTTCGGTGCTGCCTTCGATGATCTCCATGACCTTGGCGTCGCGATAGAAGCGCGCGACCGGGTGGTCCGGTCCGCAGCCGTTGGCGCCGTGGATCTGCACCGCCTCAGCCGCGTGCCTGGCTGCGGCGGTAGCCGCGAAGTACTTCGCGACCCACGTGGCCATGACCGTTGCGGCGTCCCCCTCGTCCTTGAGCCGGGCCGCCTCGGTGCACAGCAGTCGGGCGGCGCGCACATCGGTGACCATGTCGGTGATCTTCGCCTGGATCAGCGGCAGGTCACGAAGTGGTCGTCCGCCGACCGTGCGTTCCGTGGTGTAGGCGGCGCATGCGTCGAGGCAGGCTTGGATGATGCCGACCGAACCAGCAGCGACGCTGAGCCTGCCCAGATCCAGTGTGCTGGTCAGCACTAGCCCAGAGGTGAAGGCACGGGGCCCGAGTGTGGCTTCAGCGCCCAGCCGGACGTCATGAAACGTGATCTGGGCCAACATGGATGCCCGAGTACCCAGAACGTCGTGCAGCGGTTCGACCGTGACTCCGGCGCAGTCGCGGGGCACCAGCAACGCCACCGTGGTGTCCGCGCTGCGGGCGAAGACCAAGAAGAGGTCGGCCCGCTGCCCGTTGGTGATCCACTTCTTGACGCCGTTGAGAATCCACCCGCCGTCGGGCGTCGCCGTGGCGGTCGTGGTGATCCCCTCGGTGTCGCTACCTGCGCCTGGTTCGGACAGACAGAAGGCCCCGAGGACCGAGCCGGACGCCAATCCGGGCCCCCACCGCGCCATCTGTTCCGGGGTGCCCCACCGTTGCAGGGCCCACGCCAGCATCGAGTGCACGGTCAGCAGACTGCGCACCGAGGAGCAGCCCCGACCCACTTCCTCGTGGGCTTCGGTGAACCGGACCATGTCCACACCCTGACCGCCGACGCTGGTGGGCAAGAACGGTGCCCACAAGCCAGCGGCACCGAGGCGACTCAGCAGCTCCTCGGGGATCGCACCGGCTCGGTCCCATGCGTCGGCGTACGGCACGATGTACTCGTCGACGAAGGCACGCACGGATGCGCGGTCGATCCGGTGGTGTTCGGGCGACCGTTGCGCGACCACTGTCATGATCGCAACCTCACGCCGCCGCGGTGGTGCTGCGATGCCGCTCCACCAGCGCGCTGATCGACGCCGCAGTGCGGAAGTTGTCGATGCGTAGCTCATCGGTGGGGATCGTGAAGCCGTAGGTCTTCTCCACGAACATCACCAGCTCCATGGCGAACAGCGAGTTGATGTAACCGAGTGAGAAGATGTCCACCGTCTCGTCGATCTCCGCCTGCGGGAAGCGTCCCTTGATGAACGCGATGATCTCGCCGGTCGTGTTGTCAGCCATCCTTCGTCTCCCTCAACCCGAGTAGGTGTAGAAGCCACGGCCGGTCTTACGGCCGTGCATGCCGGCGTCCGTCATCTGCTTGAGCAGCGGACACGGACGGTACTTGCTATCCGCGTAGTGCTCGTAGAGCACCTCGACGCTGTAGAGAATGGTGTCCACACCGATGAGGTCTGCCGTCTCGAGTGGACCCATGGGGTGTCCGAAGCAGCCACGGAAGACCTCGTCGACCTCTTCGGCGCTAGCAACCCCTTCATAGACCAGGTAGGCGGCCTCGTTGATGGTCAGCATGAGCACGCGGTTGGAGACGAAACCGGCCGAGTCCTTGACCTCCACCGCCTTCTTACCCATGCCTCGCAGCAGCTCCCGGGTCCGCTCCACCGTCTGTGGGGAGGTGTGGACCCCAGGAATCAGCTCCACCACCGGCTTGAGCGGCACCGGATTCATGAAATGCACACCGATCACCCGCTCTGGATGGCGACCCACTGAAGCCACGCGGGTGATCGGGATCGCCGAGGTGTTCACGATCACGACTGCGGTCGGGTCGAGCACCTCGTCGAGTTGGGCGTGCACGTCGCGCTTGATGTCCCAGTTCTCGGTGACGTTCTCGATCACCATGTCGGCCTTGGCCAGCGCCGCCACCCCGACCGCAGTGGAGATCCGCTCCATGGCCGCGTCCGCGTCGATCGCCGGACCGCCCATGAGCGCACTGAGCCGGCAGTTCCGGTTGATGCTGTCGCGGGCAGCGCTGAGAGTCTTCTCGTCCCGGTCGACGAGGATTACGTCGTATCCGCTGGTAGCGAGATTCTGGGCGACTCCGATGCCCATCACACCCGCCCCCACGACACCGATGACCGTCATGACATCTCCATCTCTGTCAGTTCCTGCTGGGGGTCCGCCGCGGACTGCGGCGTTGATCGCTCCGGATGGCGGCCGGCCTGGGCCCGTCGCGCTCGCCGAGCCGCTGCCTGGAGCCCAGAACGACGCATCTGAGCGCGTAGTCGGGCGTCCCGATCACCTCCCGCCTGCGCGCGGTCGCTGGCACCGTCGACGAACCGGGCAAGCGCTGCCACGCTGGGAGCCTCGTAGAGGATGTGCGGTGGCAACTCCACTCCCGGTAGAGCCGTACGCAGCGCTCGTAGCACCGCGATACCCAGCAGCGAGCTGCCCCCAAGCTCGAAGAAGTTGTCCGCAGCGCCGACCCGCTCCAGTTGCAGGACCTCAGCCCAGACCGCGGCGATGGTCCGCTCGGTCTCACCGGCCGGTTCCTGGTAGGGCGTCACCAACTCGGGCCTAGGGTGGCGGGCACCAGGCGGAGCCGTACCCGGGTTCGCGACCGCGTCGACAGTGAACTGGCGCGCGAAGGTGACCATCGCCGCGAGATCCTGGGTGGAGACGACGACGTTGGTCTCTCCACTGGCCAGCGCCCGCAGCAGAGTCCGCCAGCCCTCCTCGAAGGTGATACCGAACGTGGCCCGGCTCTTGCGGAAATAGTCCTGCATCTGCTCGTCGAAACCGGCCAGGCCATCGTCCCAGGCGTTCCACACCCACTCTCCCCACTCGATCGAGACTGCGCGCACACCGGCGGTGGTGAGCACGTCAGCTCCTCGGTCGAGATAGGCGTTGGCTGCGCAATAGTCGACCTGCCCGGGTCCACCTCCGGTGACCGAGGTGATCGACGAGAAGAGCACCACGAAGTCAGGGACCACCGCTTCCGGAGTCCCGAGACGCAACGCCTCGACTAGCGCTCGGAAACCCCCGACCTTGGGTCGCAAGACCTCCTCGGTCTGCGCTGGTGACTTGAACTGGATGAGACCGGTGCCGGGAACACCCGCCGCGTGCAAGACGCCGTGCAGACCGCCGAAGCGTTCCCTGGCGACGTCGACCGCACGGCGGACGTCGCGTGGCTCGGAGACGTCACCCGCGACGATCTCCACTTCGGCGCCGAGCGCGATGAGGTGACGGACCCGGCTGACCCGGTCACGGACACTTTCGGCGACTGGGACGGTACCCGCGACGATGTCGTCCCACTGCGCGGCCGGCGGCAGGCCGGTGCGCCCCATGAGCACCAGCTTGGCGCGGCAGTGACGGGTCAACTGTTCGGCCAGGCCCAGACCGATCCCGCCGAGGCCACCCGTAATCAGGTAGACACCGCCGTCCCGCAGCACCTGGGCAGCCTCCTCCAGTCCGACCGGTGTGAGGGGCTCGTAGGTGCGCCTCCAGCGGCGCCCGCCACGCAGGGCGACCGTTGAATCAGTGGCGGGCCGCAAGAGCTCGGCCACGATCTCCGACGCGTTGGTGTCCGCCGCCGTGTCGATCAGTCGCACCGATACCGAGGGGTACTCGAGCGGGATGATCAAGGTCGGGCCGGTCAGGGTAGCGGCCGCAGGCCGTGCCTCTGTTGGGTCGAGGACGTGCGCGGAGCCGCTGGTGACGATGTCAAGCGACCAGTCACCCAGGCCGACCTCGCCGGCGGCCCGAGTGAGGGCCACCAAGGAGTGCAGGCCCAGGACCACCGTCGACTCTTCATCGTCGATTCCCCGCGTCCACAAGTGGATCACCCGGGTCGGTGACCGGTCACGCCCACGCAGTTCGCGCAGCATGGCGATGGCGTCGCTGACCTCGGCGGGCCGGATGGAGATCCGATCAGGGGTACAGGCATAGCCGGTGCCCGGGCACACCACAGTGATCGACAGCTGCGGCAACCGGTGGCGCAGCTCCTCGAGGACGGGATCGTCGATGTCACGGGCGTATACCAGCCACGCGCCCGCTGGCTCGGGAGCCGGAGGTGGGGCCGGTGCCTGCCGCCACAGCGGCACGCTCAGCCAAGACTCTTCAGGCAGTCGTGGCAGGCTGGCCATCTCCTCCAAGGTGGTCGGCTCGCCCGCTGTGGCGGTGGGCCGGACCTGTGGCGGACGGGGATCGATCCAGTACCGCTGTCGTTGGAACGGGTACGTGGGTAGCGGCACTCGTCCCGGAGCTCCGCCTGGATACACCTCGATGGCGCCCCGCCGGCCGTGGTAGGCCTCCCAGTCCAGGTCAACACCGATGAGCCATAGCCGGCCCAGGCATTCGGTGAGTACCTGGTCGGCTGGCCGCGGATCGGAGCCGCTGCGCAGGGTCGACGTGATCAACGGCCAACGCTGCGGCGGACAACCTGCCGACCGCAGCAGCGCACCGAGCGACTGCCCTGGCCCGATCTCGACCACGGCCAGCTCCTCGTCGGCCAGCAGCACACCGGCTGCGGCGGCGAACTGGACCGGTTGGCACATGTGCTGGGCCCAGTACCCCGGGTCGGTGACGAGGGGGGCGTCGACCAGCTCTCCGGTGACGTTCGACAGATACGGAAGGGTCGGAGGATTGAGGGTTACGTTGGCCCTCACCCACTCGGTCAGCTCTTCGCACAGGCCAGCGAGCATCCGGGAGTGGAAGGCGTGGGTGGTGGCCAGTGGTCGACACGCCACCTCCGCTCGGCGCAAGTCATCCACTAGTCCACTGGCGGCGTCGCTTGGCCCCGCTACGACGACCGCGTCTGGGCCGTTGATGGCGGCGACGTCCAGGCCACGCGACTCCAGCCGGAACCGCCGGTGCAGTTCGTCGGCGGACAACCCAACGGCGATCATCACCCCGGGTTCCGCCCGGGAGATCAGCGCCGCGCGATGCACGACGAGAGCGATCGCATCGTCGAGGCTCAACACTCCCGCGAGACAGGCGGCGACGTACTCACCCAGGCTGTAGCCCAGCATCATCCGCGGCCGCAGACCCCACTCCATGAGAGTCGTGGCCAAGGCGTACTCCACCGCAAACATCAGCGGCTGGGCGACCTCGGTCCGCTCGAACTGGACAGCGCGTGCGTCGCGGGCACCACCACGACCGAGCATCGCGGCGAGGTCCATACCACCGCCGCGAGGTCCGGTGAGCAGGTCGGCGACGTCGACATCCGGCAGCGCTCGGGACAACCGCTGCATGCAGGCGTCCAGCGCGTTCCGGAACACCGGTTCCCGTCGGTACAGGTCATGAACCAATCCCGGGTACTGCTCTCCGACACCGGCGAAGAGGAACGCCACCGGACGACCGTCGATCGGCTCGATGCGGGAGGCCAGGCCAGCGTCGCCGAGGGCTCTCGCTGCGTCCGCGACGGACGCAGCGACGGTCACCCGCCGGTGCTCGAAGGTGCGTCGCCCGACCTGCAAGGTGTACGCCACGTCGGCGAGGCGGAGGCCAGGGTGCGCCGTCAGGTACTCACTGAGCCGGCCGGCTGCCTGGTCTGCTGCCGCTGCGACCCGCGCGGAGATCGGCAGTACCTGGTAGCGGCGGGTCCGCTCCGGGTCGTCGACGACCGGCGCCCGCTGCGGCGGCTCGGCCACCACCACGTGGACGTTGGTACCTCCAAGGCCGAGAGAGTTGACCCCGGCCAGGCGCGGGCGGTCGTCCTGCGTTCGCCACGCGGCCAGCTCTGTGTTGACGTAGAACGGGCTTGCCTCGAAGTCGATCTCCGGATTCGGCGTGGTGTAGTGCAGAGTGGCCGGTATGAGCCCCGTCTCCAGTGCGAGCGCGGTCTTGATCAGGCCGGCGGCGCCGGCGGCGTGATTCATGTGGCCGACGTTGGTCTTCACCGAGCCGATCGGCACCGATTGACGTGCGGGATCGCTGCCGAACGCCCGGGTGAGCGCAGCGACCTCGATGGGATCGCCCAGTTCAGTGGCGGTTCCGTGGGACTCGACGTAGCCGATCTCGGTGGGGCTCACGCCGGCGTCCTTCATCGCGGCGGCGACGACGCTGGCCTGACCGGCCACGCTGGGGGCGGTGTAGCCCACCTTCATCGCCCCGTCGTTGTTCATCGCCGAGCCGCGGATGACGGCGTAGACGTGGTCGCCATCGCGTAGTGCGTCGCTGAGTCGCTTGAGGACCACCGCGGCTACGCCGTCGCCGAACATGGTGCCGGTGGCACGGGCGTCGAAGGTCCGCACGTGCCCGTCATGGGAGTCCTGCCCGCCCGGTACCGCCCGGTGGCCTTGCCGGTCAGGCACCCGGATGGAGGCCCCTCCGGCTATCGCAAGGTCGCAGTCCCCCGCCCGCAGACTGCGCAGCGCGAGGTGTACCGCAGCCAGTGAGGTGGAGCAGAAGGTCTGCACCGAGACGCTGGGGCCGTGCAGGTCGAACAGATAGGACACCGTGGTGGTCAGCGCGTCCTTGTCGTTGCCCATGATGATCTCGGCTTCGCTCACCTCCTCGGCCGCCAACGCGCCGGTGATGCCGAGCAGGTAGGTGCTTAGGTTCGCGCCAGCGAACACGCCGACTCTGCCGGCGGAGCCGGCACGGACGTAGCCAGCGGTCTCAAGCGCCTCCCAGCACACTTCGAGGAAGAGCCGCTGCTGCGGATCGGTCAGCGCGGCCATACGCGGACTGATCCCGAAGAAGCCCGCGTCGAAGCCAGCGATGTCGTCGAGCACCGGGCGGGCCCGGACGTAGTTCGGGTCGTGGACCAGGGCGGGGTCCACACCGGCCTCGATCAGCTCCTCCGGTGTGAAGAAGGTGATCGACTCCACGCCGTCGCACAGATTGCGCCAGAAGGTATCGACATCGGAGGCGCCGGGGAACCGTCCCGACATCCCGATGATGGCGATGGACCGGTCCGGGTCTCCGTAGGCGCTGAGGGCGACAGAGCGCGACGCCGGGGTCGCGTGCACGACTGTGGTGGTGTGCTCAGGCGTCGGTGCCGGTGTGCCCGTGTCGGTGGCGTCTTCTCCCACCTGGTCGAGCTGCCCTGCGAAGGTTCGTACTGTCGGTGTCTCGAACAGGGTGACCGTCGCCACCGCGACGCCGAAGTGCTCGCGGACCCGGCCGAGTAGTTCAGGAACCAGGAGTGAGGTGCCGCCGAGGTCGAAGAAGTTGTCGTTGGCGCCGATCGGCTCGACTCCGAGGACCTCGGTCCAGATGGTGGCGAGAGCACGCTCGGTGTCCGTCGAGGGTGGAGTGTATGGCTGTGGAAGGTCGGGCCGGTCCCGACGCACACGGGCGATGGTGGACGCGGCTGGTCTCGCCTGTGGCCGCGGCAGTCGGTCTGCCAAGTCACCAGCGGCGACCACCACGGTAGGCAGCGCCAGACTGGTGAGCTGTTCGAGGGCGGCCAGCGCCGCGGCGTCACTCATGGCGTGCCGGGTGAGCGTGGCGCCGATACCTCCGGTGAGCTTGCCGAGAGTGCTGGCCCATGTGTCCCAGCCAGCCGAGATCCACCGTGTAGGATGCGCCGACTGATTGGCGGCGATGGCGTCGAGCGCCGCGTTGGCGGCAGCGTAGCCGCCGAACGTCACGCCGCCGAGGATCGCCGACGTAGACGAGAACAGCAGGCACCACTCAGGCGCGGGATCGAGGTCAGCCAAGACCCGGGCGAGTACCTGAGCCCCGGTGACCTTGGCCCCGAAATGGCGGGCGATCACCGGCTGATCGAGGTCGCGCAGGGCTCGGAAGCTGTCCGGGGCCATCTCCGCCGCGGCGTGCACCACCCCGTCGACCCGGTGGCTGGCGAACAGGTCCCGCACTGCGGTTTCGTCGGTGATGTCCAGTTGCGGCGTATGAACCTGGACTCCCTGGGCACGCAAACGGTCGACCGCGACCGCTCGAGGATGGCGCGGGTCCTCTGGGAGGCCGGAGCGGCTGACGAGGATGAGCGTGCTGGCGCCGCGGGTGGCCAGATGCTCAGCGACGATGAGGCCGATTTCTCCAAGGCCGCCGCTGATGACGTACGTTCCACCGGGGCGTATGGCGGTCTCGGCTGGCTCGGCCGGCAGCGGCGCGTAGTCGGCGACGAGGCGGGTGTCTCCGCGGTGGGCGACACGCACGTTGTCGGTGGGGCGGCGCAGCTCCGCGGCGAGTACCGAGGCCGCCTCGACCGGCGAGTACGCCGGGTCCAAATCCACGCTTCGACAGTCCAGGTGGAGGTACTCCTGGTTGGCCACCACCGGTAGGGCGGCGACGGCGGACTGGATCGGGTCAACCCGTGTGTCGGCCCCGGTGTGCTGGCCTCCGCGAGTCACCACCACGATCCGGCGAACGGTCCCCTCGGCACCGTGCTGGGCCAGCACCTGCCCCGAAGTGGCTACCGCGGCGATCGCGTCGTTCGCCGCCAACGCTGACAGGTCCACCACAGTGCCCGCACGGACGAGGGGTGGCTCCTCCCCGGGCCCGGCGACCACGACGGGCACGTCGGACAGCTGTTCGGCGAGCGCTTCGGCGAATGGGCCGTGGCCGACGATGACGACCGGATCAGCCGGCAGTGGCTGTCGGTCGGGCGTATCACGAGGTGTCCAGCACTGCGTGAGCAGGCGGACCTGGTCGTCTGGGATTGCCGCCGGTTCGATGCTGGCCTGGTCGGTGGTCGCCGGTGTGCGCGGGGTGTCCTCCACCCAGAACCGTTGCCGTTGGAAGGGATAGCTGGGCAGACTGGTCAGCCGAGCCGGGTGCTGCCAGAAGTTCGCCCAATCCAGGGTCACCCCTCGCTCCCACAACCGGCCGCACACCTCCAACAGGTGCCGCACCTCGGTGTCCGGCTCCGCGGTCAACGCCGCCAGGGTGGTCACCTCGCCGTCCGCAGGGTGGGTGATTGGGTCGAAGTCCGCCGCGGCGAGTAGCAGGCGCACCTCTGCGCCGGTCACGTCATGGCCGCCGGGGGCGGCGATCCTCGCCGCCCACGCCGCGGGATCGGTGATCTGCTCGATGTTGAGGGTGCCGGCGGCGGTCGAGGCGAGCGACACCGACGGGCGCTGCCGCGGCACCGCCGCGACGAGCGCCGCGACCTCGGCAGCGTCCGCCTGCCCGGTGGCGGCCAGCCGGGCATAACCGGCTAGCACGGACATCGCCTCGGCGAGTCCGAACACCCCGGCCACGCATCCCGCGGTGATCTCACCGACGCCGGACCCGAGTATCACGTCGGGGTGTACCCCGCGGTGTCGCAGTAGCTGTGCGGTGGCGTAGGCGACGGTGAAGTCCCACAGCGCTGTCGCCTCCGCTGTGGTGGAGGTGCTCGACAGCGCCACACCGAGGCCACGTGCCGCCGCTACACATGCCTCGACCGCCTCGGCGAAGACCGGTTCGGCACGCAGAAGTCCGCCACCGGTGGCTCCGGTACGGTCCCCGACCACAAACGCCACCCGGGGTCGCTGTCTCCCCCGCTGCACCGGCGGTCGGTCCGCCGCGGCGGTGAGCGCGGCGACCGCGTCGCCACGGTCGTCGGCCACCACGGCCCGGCGCTGGTCGTGTTCAGCCCTGCCGATCTGCAGGGTGTACGCGACGTCCGCCAAGGCCGGAGATTCTGCGCCGGACTCGGCGAGTATGTCGGCTAGGTCACCCAACCGTTGGCGCAGCGCCGCGGTCGAGGCAGCCGACACTGGTAGCAGGTAGGGCCCGACTGGTTCGGGTCCGGGTGTGGTCGACGGTGCGGCTTCGAGGATCAGGTGGGCGTTGGTGCCGGACCAGCCGAAGGAGCTCACCGCTGCGAGTGGTGGCCGGTCGGCCTGCGGAAGTGACTGGGGTGCGGTCACCGGCCGGATTGCGGTGGCCTTCCTGAGGGCCTCGTTAGGTTCGACGAGGTTCAGGTTCGCCGGAACGGTGCGATGCGAAAGGACCAAAATCGCCTTGATCAGACCGGCGATACCGGCGGCGGCCTGAGTATGGCCGATGTTGGTCTTGACCGCTCCCACCAGCAGTGGTGTGGGACGGTCAGCGGCGCCGTAGACATCGTCGAGCGCTCCGATCTCGATGGAGTCGCCGAGAGCAGTGCCGGAACCGTGGGCCTCCACATAGATCACCTCATCGGCGGTGACCTGGGCCGAGGCCAACGCCTGGCGCATCACAGCGACCTGAGCGCCACGGTTGGGGGCGGTCAAGCCGTTGCTGCGGCCGTCCTGGTTGACCGCGCTACCGCGGATGACGGCGTGGATGCGGCGACCGGCTCGCAGTGCGTCGGAGAGTCGCTCCAGCATCACCACGCCACCGCCCTCACCCATCACATAGCCGTCGGCGGAGGCGTCGAAGGTCTTGGTACGGCCGTCGCGGGCAAGCATCTGGCCGGCGCAGGCATTGACGTACATGTCCGGGTGCAGGACCAGGGACACGCCAGCGGCCAGCGCCAGATCACACTCACCCCGGCGTAGCGCCTCGGCTGCCAGGTGCACGGCGACGAGCGACGAAGAGCAGGCGGTGTCGATGCTGAGCGTGGGACCACGGAGGTCGAAGTGATACGCGAGCCGGCCGGCGACGACGCTAGGCGAACTGCCTTGCCCGGTGTACGGATCGGTACAGAGCGCCGCGCCTTCGATCTCAGCTTGCCGCCGCCCGTACTGGAGGGTGTCGGAGAAGCCGACCAGCACCGCGGTGCGGCTGCCGGCCAGCCGGGACGGCACCGTACCAGCGTCCTCCATCGCCTCCCACGCCAACTCCATCAGCAGCCGCTGCTGGGGGTCCATCCGCTGGGCTTCACGTGGCAGGTAGTCGAAGAAGTCCGCATCCCACCCGGTGACATCGGACAGGAACGCACCATGGCGGGTGTAGACGCCGTGCCGTTCTACATGGGGCGTGAGGTCGTACCGCCCATTGGGGACGTCCGCGAGGACCGCAGAGCGGCCCTCGCTCAGCAACGACCAGTAGGCCCGCGGATTCTCCGCACCTGGAAAGCGGCAGGCCATTCCCACGACCGCGATCGGCTCGTCACGTCGACCCTCGACGTCCGCCAGTCGCCGACGCGTCTCCGCCAGGTCGATGGCGACCTTCTTGAGGTACTCGCGAAGCTTCTCCTCGCCTGCCATGTGTCCTCTCTTCGCCGAACGTCGAACCGATCAGCTCACAGCTGGTCGATGAACTCGAAGATCTCCTCGTCCGAGGCCCCGTCGAGCCGCTGCGCCGGCACCGCTGCCTGTTGCGACTCGCCCAACCGTTCCAGGGCTGTACGCAGCACCTTCGCGACGGAGCGGCGAGCGTCGTCGTCGCCATCGCGCACCTGGGCCAGCGCCTCGTCGATCGCGGCGCGCAGGGCCTCGTCCGGTGCCGGCGGAGCCGGTACGAGAAGCTGGTACAGGTGATCGGCCAGTTGCGCCACGGTCGGGTAGTCGAAGACCACCGTCGCGGCCAGCGGAGTACCGGTCGCGGCGCTGAGCTGGTTGCGCAGCTCGACGGCGGCCAACGAGTCGAATCCCAGCTGATTGAAGGTGCGTTCAGGGTCGATCGCTGACGGGTCGCTGTGCGCTAGCACGCGTGCCACATGCTCACCGACGATGTCAACCAGCTTGGCGCGGGCCTCGGTCTCGGAGAGCCCAGCCAGGGCCCCGGCCAGGTCGACGGTGGCTGACGACTCCGCTGCCCCTCCGCTGACCACCTTGCGGGCGGCGGGAACGATGCCTCGCAGCATGACCGGGATCTCGCCGCCGACTGCGGCCCGCTCCCGCAACGCGGTGGTATCCCATCGAGAGGCGACCACGACCGGGTCTCCATTGACGCCGGCGCGTAAGGCGGCGTCGAACAGCGCCACCCCCTGCTCGGCGGAGAGCGCGGCGACGCCAGCCCGAGACAGCCTGGCCTCGTCTGCGGCGGTTAGCTCAGCACCCATACCGGAGGCCACCGACCACAGTCCCCACGCGATCGATGTGGCCGGGAGGCCGTGGGCCCGCCGGTAGACGGCGAGTGCGTCGAGGAACGCGTTCGCGGCGCCGTAGTTGGCCTGGCCCCCGTTACCGAGCACCCCAGCGATCGAGGAGAACAGGACGAACGCCTGCAGCGGCTGGTCGGCGGTGAGTTCGTGCAGCAGCCAGGCACCGTACGCCTTGGGCCTCAACACGGCCTCCAACCGCTGTGGAGTCAGATCGGCCACAAGGGCGTCGTCGAGGACACCGGCAGCGTGGATCACCGCGACGAGCGGATGCTCGTCAGGCACCGAAGCGATGAGTTCGGCAAGCGCTGCCCGATCAGCGACGTCGCAGGCCGCGACGGTCACCGACGCCCCCACGTCAGTCAGCCGCGCGACCAGCTCGGCCGCTCCGGCGGCCTGGGCACCACGACGCGAGGTGAGGATTAGACGCCGGGCTCCGAACTCGGTGACCAGCCGCTCCGCTACGAGGGCACCTAGACCGCCGGTGCCGCCGGTGACGAGCACCGTGCCGGCACCAAAGTCGACGGGGTCCGACGGTGGCTGCGAGCGTCGGCTGACCCGCGGCACCAGGACACGGTCGCCACGCACCCGACACTGTGACTCAGACGCTGCCACCGCGGCTGCGAGCTGGCCCCAGGTGGTGTCGGTAGCGTCCTGTTCGACAGTGGCGAGCACGAACCGTCCCGGGTGCTCGATCTGGGCCGCACGTATGAGACCCCACACCGCAGCAGACGCCAGTGAATCAGGATCGGCGAGGAACACCAGCGTGGTGTGTGCGTACCGCGGGTCGGCCAGCCAGTGGCGTGCCATGGACAGCGCGCGCTCGGCGAGGTCGCGGGCGTTATCGGGTGCGGATGCCTGTTCGTCGGCGCGGCAGGCGAACACCGCGTAGTCAGCGCGCTCGCCGGCCTCGATCGCTGCCGCGAGATCGTCGAGGGTGTCGTAGACCGGCAGTCCGTCGATCCCCGTCCCCACCGCGACGAAGCGGACGTCGTGCTCGGGACCGGTGATGGGCGCGTCCACCCAGTCGATGCCGTGGTAGCCGACCGGTCCGCTGCTGCTTCCCAACGCGGACGCCATCGCCGTGATCGAGGTCGGACGCAGCCTCAGCTCGTCGATGTCGAGCACCTGCTGCCCGGTGTCGGTGGCCGCCTCGATGCGCAGTCGGTCCGGATCCGTGCTAATGATCTTGACCCGCAGCCGGTTCGCTCCACCGGCGGCGAGACTGACGCCACTAAAGATGAACGGGAGTCGCAGCTCGTCGGAGCCGCTGTCGACGACGCACGGATGGAACGCCGAGTCCAGGAGCACCGGGTGGAGGCCGAAGCCGTCGGTTGCGGCAGCCGGGGGCAACGACACCTCAACGTAGAGCGCTTCGGTGTCCCGCCACACTGCCTGCACACCGCGGAAGGCTGGCCCGTATTCGTAGCCGAGGGCGGACAGCTGTTCGTAGGCGCTGTCGAACACGACCGGCTCGGCGCCGGGTGGTGGCCACGACAGTGCCCATTCGCATCGGCCCGCTGGCGCTGGTGCCGCGGCGAGCGACCCCGACGCGTGGCGGGTCCAGGACTCCGCACCGACCGGGCGTGCGAACACCTCAACCGACTGTGCATTAGTGTCCAGCACGAGCTGCAGTTCCAGCCCACCCGTGGCGGGCATGACCAGCGGTGCCTCGAACGTCAGCTCGACGACTCGTCCGTAGCCGGCGTGCGTGGCGGCCTCGAGCACACAGTCCAGCAGCGCGGCGCCGGGTACCACCACGGTGCTGCCGATGGCGTGATCGGTCAGCCAGGGCAGCTCGCTGGGAGACACCCGGCCGGTGAAGATTCGATTACCACTGGCGACCTCGACCGCGCCCCGCAACAGTGGATGTGTGAGCGGGTGCAGACCCACCGTGCCGACGTCCACCGACGGCGGTGGCTTGATCAGCCAGTAGTTCTCGCGGTCGAAGGCGTACGTGGGCAGCTCGATCGCACGCCCACCGGCCGCCAGCTCAGCCAGTGACACCTCCGCCCCGGCTGCGTGAGCCTCGGCGAGGCAGGTGGCGAACGCCTCTACCTCCGAGCCGCGACGCGCAGTGGCTGCGACCCGGATAGGCGTGTCGGCGAAGCAGACGCGCGCAGGCGCGGACAGGACCGGCTTCGGACCGATTTCGACACAGATGTCGACACCAGCAGCGGCCATCCGAGCCAGCATCGGCGCGAACAGCACCGTGCCCCGCACCTGGTCGACCCAGTACTCCCGATCGCTCCACCGGCGGTCGGGGCCAAGGTTGGACTCGTAGGCCAGGTGAGGCTCGTGGAAGGCGACGGTCTTCAGCTCGTTGGCGAACTCGTGGAGCATCGGCTCCATCAACGGCGAGTGGAAGGCGTGACTGACCGGCAGCCGCGCGGTGCGTGCGCCCCGCTCCCGCCACTGTTCAGCAAGGACGAGGCATGCCTCTTCGTCTCCGGATATCACCACGTCGGTCGGACTATTGACGGCTGCGATTCCGACGAGGTGTTCTTTGCCCGCCAGGCTGGCCCGAACGTCGTCGTGGGGTGCGGCGATGGCGACCATCGCGCCTTTCGCCGGAAGCTCCTGCATCAGCCGCGCCCGGGTGGTGACCAGGCGGGCCGCATCGGCGAGATTCCACACCCCGGCGACGTGGGCAGCGGCGAGTTCGCCGACCGAGTGGCCGGCGACCATGCCGGGGGTCACCCCGAAGGACTCCAGTAGTCGGAAGGCTGCGACCTCGTAGGCGAACAACGCCGGCTGGGTGTAGTAAGTCTCGTTGAGCAGTGCGGACCGGTCGCCGCTGGCCCACATGACCTCACGCAGGGGGAGTTCGAGATACGGGTCGAGCGCGGCGCAGACCTCGTCCAGGGCCTTCGCGAAGACCGGGTACGCGTCGTAGAGGTCGCGACCCATGCCCGGGCGCTGGCCGCCCTGACCGGTGAACAAGAAGACGGTCCGCACCGGATGGTTGGGCCTGGTGCCGGTGATCACCATCGGGTCCGGACGCCCTTCCGCGACCCGGGTCAGCGCCTCGAGCAACGCAGCCCGGTCGGTGCCGACGACCACCGCCCGGTGGTCGAAGCTGGCCCGGGTCGTGGCGAGCGAGTAGGCGACGTCGACTGGGCGAGCCGAAGGGTTGGCGGTGAGGTGGTCGTGGAGGCGGCTCGCCTGACCGCGGAGAGAGGCGGCGGAGTTGGCGCTCAACACCCACAGGTACGGCCCGCTGGCCGCCTCGGGTGCAACCTCTTGCACCGGCTCCGGCATTGGCTCTTCGAGGATCACATGCGCATTGGTGCCGCTGATACCGAAGGACGACACCGCACCACGGCGTGGTTCGTCACCACGACATGGCCATTCACGCTCCTCGGTGAGGAGCGTGACCGCACCGGCCGACCAGTCGATGTGACGGGAGGGCCGGGTGACGTTGATGGTCCGTGGCATGCGTCCGTGGCGCATCGCCATGAGGAGCTTGATGATGCCGGCGATGCCTGCGGCGGCCTGACTGTGGCCGAGGTTTGACTTCACCGATCCCAACCACAGTGGCCGGTCTGCGGGGCGATTTTGGCCATAGGTGGCCAGGAGTGCGTGCGCCTCGATCGGGTCGCCCAGAGGAGTGCCGGTGCCGTGCGCTTCGACGATGTCCACATCGACGGTGTCGAGCTGGGCATCGGCCAGTGCTTGCCGGATGACCCGCTCCTGCGCTGGCCCGCTCGGGGCGGTCATGCCATTGCTGGCACCGTCCTGGTTGACTGCCGAGCCACGGATCACGCCCCACACCGGATGACCATGGCGCCGAGCGTCGGAGAGCCGCTCGAGCAGCAACACCCCGACGCCCTCGGCCCACACCGCTCCGTCGGCGTCGTCGGAGAAGGCTTTGCAACGGCCGTCGGGGGCGAGCCCACGCTGGCGGGAGAACTCGACGAACGGATCCGGTACGGGCATCACGGTTGCCCCTCCGGCGATGGCTAGGGGGCACTCGCCGCTACGTAACGCCTGCACCGCGAGATGGACTGCGACGAGGGAGGAGGAGCAGGCGGTGTCCAGCGTGATGGCCGGACCTTCCAGGCCGAAGGTATAGGCAACCCGACCGGACAGCATGCTCGGTACGCCGGACACCATGATGGTGCCGTCGAGGCCGCGCGGCATCTCGCCGAGGAACTGGGTGGCGTAGTGGTCGTACATCATGCCTGCCCAGACCCCGGTACGGCTGCCCCGCAGCGTCGTGGGGTCGATGCCGGCCCGTTCGAACGCCTCCCACACGGTCTCCAAGAACAGCCGCTGGTGTGGATCGGTAGCCAGGGCGCTGCGAGGGCTCATCCGGAAGAAGGCGGCGTCGAACTTGCCCGGGTCGGACAGGAAACCACCGCGTCGGGTGTAGGACTTACCGTACGCGTCGGGATCCGGGTCGAACAGGTTGTCGAGGTCCCAGCCGCGATCGGTGGGGAACTCGCTGGTCACGTCCATTCCCGCGGCGACGACCTCCCACAACTGTTGGGGAGTAGCGATTCCACCGGGGTAGCGGCACCCGATGCCGATCACCGCGATCGGCTCGTGCCGTCGAGCATCTGCCTCCGCCAGTCGCCGTCGTGCGTCCACCAGATCGGCGGTCGCGCGTCGTAGGTAGTCACGGAGCCTGTCCTCGCTCGCCATGGCTGGTCGCTCCAATTGGTCAGTGCTGATTGTCGATGTAACTGAAAAGCTCTTCGTCGGTCGCGTCACCGAACGCTGATGGTGACACTTCGGTCATCCTTCCGCCGTTCAGACGCCGCAGCGCGGCTTGGAGCACGGCGACGACCCGCTGGTGCGCCTCGTCGCGTGGATCGGTGCCGTCCAGGCGGGCGGTCGCCCGGTCCAATGCGTGGCGCAACTCCGCTTCGACGTCGGGTGTCGGTGGCGCCAGCTCCCGCACGAGATGGTCGGCGAGGTCGTGGATTGTGGGATGGTCGAACACGACAGTGGCGGCCAACGAGACACCGGTCTCTGTGCCGAGACGGTCGCTTAGATCCACTGCGGCGAGAGAGTCGAGTCCTAGTTCACGCAGCGGCTGGTCAGGATCGACGGCTTCGTCCGGGCCGTATCCCAGCACCTGCGCGACGCTCCGACTCACCAGCTCCACGAGGAGCTTGCGACCTTCAGCAGGGTCACGGGCGAGCTGGTCGGTGAAGGTGCCCGTTGTGGTGGCGGGTGGTGCAGCGTCGGCCGTTACCGCAGGTGGTGCGGGAAGGTCGACGATCTCTCTCAAAAGGACAGGCACCTGGCCGCCGTCCGCGACATGATCACGCAGGCCCGACTGGTCCCAGGCGGCGGCCACCACTACCGGTTCTCCCGACGTGTCGGTGAGGACCTCATCGAGCAGATCCAGACCCACCTCGGTTGGCATGCCGGCGATACCGGCACGAGCCAACCTCGCGCGGTCTGTCCGGCTCAGTGCACCCCCCATGCCGTTGGTCACGTCCCACAGTCCCCAGGCGACCGAGACCGCCGGAAGGCCCAAGGATCGACGGTGCCGGGCCAGGGCATCGAGGTAGGCATTGGCTGCGGCGTAGTTGGCTTGGCCAGCGGTGCCCAAGACTCCGGCGACGGATGAGTAGAGCAGGAAGAGCCGCAACGGTAGTGACGTGGTCAACTCGTGCAAGACCCATGCAGCCTCGGCCTTCGGCTGCCAGACGTGGTCGATCCGGCCGGGCGTCAACTGTCCGAAGCCACCATCGTCGAGCACTCCGGCTGCGTGAACAACTCCGATCAGTGGCCGCTCGTCTGGGATCTCGGCCAGCAACGCGCCGACCGCCTCCGCGTCGGTGACGTCACAGGCCGCCACCCGTACGGTGGCGCCCTGCTCTTGCAGGTCCCGCACCAGGTCGATGGCGCCTGGTGCGGCCTCGCCTCGACGCGACACCAACAGCATGTCCCGCACACGGTGCTTGGCCACCAGCCGCCGGGCGGTCAACGCCCCTAGCCCGCCTGTGCCACCGGTGATGAGCACGGTGCCATCGCTGAGATCGACCGGGCCGCGCACGGCCTGGTGCCGGACCAAGCGAGGTAGCCATACCTCGTCCTCCACCACGAACTGCGGCTGTGCATCGTCCAAGATGGCCGCAGCGCGGCGCCATCCGGTCCGGGAGTCGACATCGAGGTCGGCGAGGACGATCCGACCGGGGTACTCGGACTGCGCCGAGCGAACCAGTCCCCACACCGCAGCGCCGCTCAGGGATCGGTGATCGGCAACGACGACGAGGCGTGTGCCGGCGAAGCGCGGCTCGGCGACGAAGCGTTGGAGCGTATGCAGGACCTGGTGCAGGCACTCACGTACCGGGGCTTGTTGTGGACATGGCAGGAACAACACCGGTTCATCAGCGACCGCCCCGAGATCGGGATACGTCCCAAGGGTGACGCCGCTGCCACGCAGTCCTGCCACAAGAGTGTCAGTGGCAGTCGGATCGCCAATCACCGCCCATCGGCGGCCGACCAACGTGCTCTCCCCCACGTCGGCTGGCACCAGGTCGATCCGGTGCAGTCCGACGTCGCCAGACCCTGCGCCGAACGATGCGCGCATCGGGAGCAGGGTGAGCGACTCGACCCCACCGATCCGGGCGCCACGCTCGTCGAAGCAGGTGAGCGCCACGGTGTCGGCGGTTCTCCGTCGAAGGTGCACGCGGAGTGAGGTGGCACCGGCGGGGTCAGCCGTCACGCCGGTCCAGGCGAACGGGAGCACCGGGGTCATCGTCCCGCCGGTCCGCTCCGCCTCGTCGAGCAACAGCAGGTGTAGTGCGGCGTCCAGGAGGACCGGGTGCAGTCTGAACCTCACACCGGTTGGCCTGGGTAGCCGTACCTCGGCGTAGAGGTCATCGCCGGCTCGCCACGCCCGCGCCAGGGCCTGCATGGCCGGTCCGTACTCGTAGCCGACCTTGGTCAGGCGCGCATAGGCGTCGCTGAGATCGACCGGTTGGGCACTGTTCGGTGGCCAGGCCGAGGTCGAGAAGCCGGCTGGCGGAGCCCCGTCGAGCACGCCGGTGGCGTGACGCGTCCAGCCCGCCTCGGGTTGATCTGTGGGTCGGGCGGAGATCGTCAGGGTACGTCGGCCACCATTCTCCGGGCCGACAGCGACCTGTACCGTGACGCTGCCCTCAGCTGGTAGCACGAGCGGGGCGGTGAGGGTCAGTTCCGCCACTCGTGCAGCCCCGGACTCGGCTGCCGCCTGGAGCGCGATCTCGACGAAAGCAGTACCGGGCAGCAGGGTCTCGCCGGCGACGACGTGGTCGGCCAGCCATGGTTCGGTGGTCCGCGACAGCACGGCGTTCATCAGCAGTTCGCCGGTGTGGGCCACTGGTAGCAGCGTTCCGATGAGTGGGTGGTCGTCGCCAGGGCCAGGTGGGGCGGACGGTGTCAGCCAGTAGCGACGTCGGTCGAAGGCATAGGTCGGCAGGTCGACGTGGTGTCGACGGGGTCCGACCACGGCGCTCCAGTCGACCGGGTGCCCACCCACGAAGGCACGGGCTCCGCTGAGCGGATCGTCAGCCACGACGGGGGCCGAGTCCTGCGCCGGCGCCTCGCCGGTGGTCAGAGCCTCGTGAGAGCCGCCGTTGGCCAGTGCCGCCAGCGCGTCCTGCAACTGCTGGCGGTCCTCGGCGACGACGACCGCGCGGTGGCGGTGGGCGGGGCGAGCGGTGAGCTGGACCGCAGCCGCCGGCAGGTCGGTCTCCGGGGCTGCCGCCACGTAGTCACGCATCCGGGCCGCCAGGCTGCGAAGCGATGTGACGGTACGCGCCGAGAGCACCCACACCAGCCGCCCGGCGGGTGCTGGCGCCATCACCGGTTCCTGGGGCGGCACCGACTCGAGGATCAGGTGTGCGTTGGTGCCGCTGATGCCGAAGCTGGACACCGCGGCCCGGCGGGGCCGCTCGTTCGTCAGCCACGGTTGAGGCTCGACCAGCAGCCGTACCTTCGTATCGTCCCACTCCACCTTGGAGGTGGGGACCTCCGCGTGAAGGGTGCGAGGCAGCATACCGTGGCGCATCGCCAGCACCATCTTGATGACCCCCGCCACGCCCGCTGCTGCTTGCGTATGCCCGATGTTCGATTTCACCGAGCCAAGCCACAGCGGTTGCCCCGCGGGCCGCTCGGCACCGTAGGTGGCGAAGATGGCTTCAGCCTCGATCGGGTCGCCCAGTGCCGTACCCGTGCCGTGGGCCTCCACCATGTCGATATCGCTCGGACGAAGTCCGGCGTCTGCCAGAGCCAGACGGATGACGTGCTGCTGCGCCTGACCGTTGGGGGCGGTCAGACCGTTGCTCGCCCCGTCCTGGTTGATCGCACTTCCACGGATGACAGCGAGCACCGGATGACCGTTGCGTTGGGCGTCGCGGAGCCGCTCCAGCACCAAGATACCGACTCCCTCGGCGAACGCGGTGCCGTTGGCGCCCTCGGCGAACGCCTTCGCCCGGCCATCGGGTGCCAGGCCGTTCTGTCGGCTGAACTCGACGAGGATGCCCGGGTTGGCCATCAGGGTGACGCCGCCGGCCAAAGCCAGCGAACATTCACCGGCCCGCAGTGAGCGGGTTGCCAAGTGCAGTGCCACCAGCGACGCCGAACAGGCCGTGTCTACGGTGATCGCCGGTCCAGCCAGACCGAGGGTATAGGCGATACGCCCTGAGGCAACGCTGAGCGCCGTGCCGGTGAGCAGGTGCCCGTCGGCCGAGTGTGACGGTTGGTGCAGGCGTGGACCGTAGTCGCTGGCCATCGCACCGACGAACACCCCGGTGGGGGAACCGGACAGGGTAGTCGGGTCGATACCTGCACGCTCGAGCGCCTCCCAGGACGTTTCCAGTAGCAGCCGCTGTTGCGGATCCATCGCGAGTGCCTCGCGCGGACTGAGCCCGAAGAATCCGGCGTCGAACGTGTCAGCGTCGTAGAGAAAGCCGCCGTAACGGGTAGCGCAGATGCCGGGTCTTTCACCATCGCCGATCAAGGCTTGGAGGTCCCAGCCACGGTTTGTCGGCATGGGTCCGATCACGTCGGCGCCAGCGGCGACGACCCGCCACAGGTCCTCGGGTGTCGTCACGTCGCCGGGGAAGCGACAGGCCATCGCGACGATCGCCACCGCCTCGTCGCTCGCAGCCGGCGCTGTGCCTTGACCTGTCGCGCCCGGCTCCGCCTCGCCTCGGTCAGCGAGGCGCGCATGCAGGTGGTCAGCAAGGCGCGCTGGGGTTGGGAAGTCGAAAATGGCGGAGGTACCAATGCGTAGCCCTGTCGCCACCCCCAGCCGTTCGCAGAGGACCACCCCGCTCTGGGAGTCGAATCCCAGCTCCTTGAAGGTCAGGTGGGGCTCTACAGCGTGCGCGTCAGCATGACCGAGGACACCAGCAGCTACCCGCCGGACGAGCTGGCGCATGTCACGTCGAGTACGGGTCGACGGCGTCGGCGGCTCCGAGGGCGCCGCCGTGGCCGGGGTGTGGGCTCGGCGTACCGGCGCGCCACCCACCCAGAACCGGGACCGCTGGAACCGGTACGTCGGCAGGTCCACGATCCGGGCGTCAGCTACGGCTGACCGAGCAGGGAACGTGACTGCAGCCCCGTGGACGTAGGCGTGGGCGAAGGCCCGTGACAGCTGCTCGGGGCCGCCCGCCCCGCGCCGCAGCGTGCCGATCGCCACGGCGTCGGCCTCGGCCGCCTCGACGGTCTCGGCCACGCTGCCGACCAGTACCGGGTGTGGGCTGCATTCGACGAAGCCGGCGGCCCCCGCCGCGAGTGCTTCGCGGGTGGCCTGTTCGAACAGCACGCTTTGGCGCAGGTTGCGGAACCAGTAGTCGGCATCGAGTTCGGCGGTGTCGACCGGCCCTCCCGTGACCGAGGAGATGAAGGTGGTCGCCGAGCGAACCGGGCGGATCGAGGCGAGACCGTTGAGCATCTCGTCGCGTACCGCGTCCACCGCGGGCGAGTGCGCCGCGTAGTCGATCGCCACCGACTTTGCGCGGTGCCCTTCGGCCTCCAGGTAGGCGCGGGCGCGTGCCAGGGCCGCCGTATCACCGGAGATCACCCTTGAGCGAGGCCCATTGATCGCGGCCAGGCACAAACCGGTGTGGTGGTCCAGGATGTGCTCGACTACACGCGCTGGCGCGTCGGTCCACACCAAGCCGCCACCGGCGACGCTCACCAGCGCCCGGCTACGCAGGACGATGATCCGCGCCGCGTCCGCCAGAGTGAGGGCGCCGACAACGGTAGCCGCAGCGATCTCGCCTTGGGAGTGTCCGATCACCAGATCGGGCTCTAGGCCCTCGGCGCGCCAGACTTCCGCCAGCGCGACCATCATGGCCCACAGCGCCGGCTGCACCACGTCCACGCGGGTGAAAGCTTCGGCGCCCGCGGTTCCCCGTAGCGCATCCCGCAGTGGGTAGTCGGTGTAGAGCGCGAGTGCCTCCAGGCACTGGCTGAGGCGTTCCGCGAAGATAGGCGGGCCGTTGTCGAGCAGGTCCCGCGCCATACCCTGCCACTGCGACCCCTGACCGGGGAAGACGAACGCCCATCCACCGCGAACCACCTTGCCGGTGACGACGCTGTCGCCCGGTTCACCAACGGCCAGCATGTCCAGGCCCGCCCGAAGTTCGGCCCGATCGGCGCCGAACACGACCGCTCGGCGCTCCAGCTGGGCGCGGGTGCGTACGAGCGACAACGCGACGTCGGCTGGCGCGACCTGTTCGTCGGCTAGCAGCGCGGATAGCGCGCCCGCCTGGGCCCGCAGACCGGCGTCGCACCGGGCGGACAGCAGCAGTGGCGCCGCAGGCGGGATGGTCTGGCGAGCTTCAGTCTTGACCTGAGGTGCAGCGGCTAGTACTACGTGGCAGTTGGTCCCGCCCATGCCGAAGGAACTGACTCCGGCTACCGGACGCCGCTCCTTGTGCGGCCAGTCACAGGTCTCGGTGACCACCGACAGGCGCAGCCCGGACACATCGATGGCGGGATGGGGTTCGACGAAGTGGAGACTCGGCACCAGCTGGCGGTGGGCGATGCTGAGTACCACCTTAAGCAGCCCGGCGATTCCCGCGGCACCTTCCAGGTGACCGATGTTGGTCTTGATCGATCCAACGCGGAGTGGATCATCCTGAGGTCGCCCGACGCCGAGGGCGTCCCCCAGCGCTGTTGCTTCGACCGGATCTCCCACCGGCGTACCGGTGCCGTGCAACTCCACGTAGTGCACGTCGGTAGGCGTGACCCCAGCGCGCGCGCAGGCCCTGCGGATCACCTCGGCCTGTGCCTGAGCGTTGGGCACGGTCAGCCCGTCACCACCGCCGTCGTTGTTGACCGCACCGCCAAGGATCACGGCGTACACCCGGTCGCCGTCGGCGAGCGCTGCCGACAGCGGTTTAAGGACGACGAACGCACCGCCTTCGCCTCGCACGTAACCGTTGGCCCTCGCGTCGAAGGTGTAGCAACGCCCATCCGGCGATAGCGCGCCGAACCGGCCGATCATCGTGCTGGACTCTGGCAACAAGTTGAGGTTGACTCCACCAGCGAGCGCCATGTGGGTCTGTCCGCGAGCCAACTCCTCGCAGGCGAGCTGGACCGCCACGAGTGACGACGACTGTCCTGTATCGATGGTCAAGCTCGGGCCCGTGAGGCCCAAGACGTAGGAGACACGGTTGGCGATGATGCCGCGCTGTATCCCGGCGAGCGTGTGCGGATCGGACTGGTCGATCCGGTCGTGCACCAGGGCATAGTCGCCGTTCATCGCACCGACGAAGACGCCGACCGGCGTATGCCGCACGGAGGTTGGCGCTACACGAGCATCTTCCAGAGCCTCCCAGGCAAGCTCCAGCATGAGCCGTTGCTGTGGGTCCATCGCAGCAGCCTCGTTCGGCGAGATGCCGAAGAAGGCCGCGTCGAATGACTCGACGTCGGCCAGGAAACCGCCGCGACGAATGGGGGTCGAGCCGACCGGCCAGCGCTGAGTCGGCGCTTCAGTCACGGCGTCGCTGCCGCTGGCGAGTAGTCGCCACAGCTCCTGTGGATTACCCGCCCCGGGCAATCGGCAGGCCATGCCGATGATCGCCACTGGTGTTGCGACATCGTGTGAGCCGGACGCCAGAGACATTGCCTCACCTACCCCCGCCGTGCGAGCCGGCACTCTCTGTCAGATACGTCAAACTGGATGCTCGACGGACCGTCGTCAAGGGTTTCCGGCGTCCAGCAGGATGGCCACTATCGGCGGCGACATGTTGCCGCCAGGTCTCCGCGAACGCGTTCACCCGACGCTCCGACACGTCAGATAGGAGTTGGTCGTCACCATCAACGGAAGATGCAGATCGGTATCGGAGTCGCCAATGCGGAACTCCACCACCGCGCGGGGATGAAAGGGAACCGCGCCGAGGATGCCGTAGTAGGCGTCGAGATCGACAACAAGCTGATAAATACCCGTTTCGATCGGTGCGTCTCGCCAAACGGTCAGCCGCCCGTCTGGCCCGGTGCGCCCCTCTGACAAGTCTTGCCAGGAGGATCTAGTCTGACGGCGCAGCTTGACACCGACGTCCGCGGCGGCCACTCCGTACGCACAGTCCACGACGTGGACCGAAAGTTCCATGAGCCGCCCACCTTCCTGCTCGCTGTTATCGCACCGGACACAGTGATGGGCGCCAGTGTGCTGCCAGCCGTTATCGGTCGGTTTTCGAAGCACAATCGCGCCACCTACGGATCAGCGATGGTGCCGATGTGACCCAATAGCGGCGAGAGGCGCTCGATGTCGTTACGATAGATGTCGATAGTTGCCGTGATAGTGGTCGGCCATATCGTTTCAGGAGCAGACAAAGGCCGGTTCCCGGCTACGACCCTCTCAGGGAGATGTCATGACCGTCCACGCTCACACGCGAACCACTCTGACGGCCGCTGACTGCGCAGGGCGCAGTGGCGGACACCGGCGGAAGAACACCATCTGGGATTGACGGTCAGCTGACCGGTGGGGCGACGCGGGGGTCGGCAGCGAGGCTGGCCATATGGGCCTGCACTTGCCCGTAAAGCTCCGTGTGGTCGCCCATCGGCAGCGTCGACAGGGTGTCGGCAGCGGCGCGCCAGGCGGTTAGCGCCGCGCCGACCTCCCCTACCGCGGCGCGGATGCGTCCCCGCAACAGGAGTCCGGAGGCCTTGAACAAAGGTGCTCCCAGGTTGTCGAATCCCGTGATCGCCCGCTCGGCGTGGTTTTCGGCACGCTGCAGATCACCTGACTCCAAGCCGAGCTCCGCGCGCGTGAGCTCCACTCGGTACGTCGCCATCTCGTCACCCGCAGCCGCAGCCAAGCTGCAAGCCTCGTCCAACGCTTCACTGGCGGCGTCGAAGCAGCCGCGACGGAGATCAACGGTCGCCAGTCCCAACAGCGCATAGCACTCGCCGACCGTGTCACGAACGGCACGGACCGCCGCAAGGACGCTGCGGTACGCATCGGCGGCGCGCTCCAAGTCACCCCGACGAAGCAACAGATGTCCGAGCCGATGTGTCACCTGGGCACGGATCCGGTGGTTGCTCGTCTCCTGGCACCGGAACGTGGCGAATTCGAGCAGCTCCGAGGCGGCGTCGAGGTCCCCACAGTCGAGTCGAACCTGAGCCAGGTGTTGCAACACGTGCGCTTCCCCGACCCGGTCACCGGCGGTCTGGAAAGCGGCCAGTGCCGTTTCCCAACGCGAGACCGCGGAGTCGAGGTCGCCGTTGATCCGGTCGAGGTAGGCCATGTTACGCAGGACGAGCGCCGCACCGTAAGGGCATTCAAGATCGTGGCATATCTTCAGCGCCTGGGTGAACTGCTCGGCTGCAGACCGGTGGCGGCGTTCGAACATGAACAGTGAGCCGAGCGAGTAGCGCATCACCGCCTCACCCAGCGAGTCACCATGGCGGCAGGCTGCGTCCAACGCGTCTTCGTGGGTCTCCAGCCATTCACCGAGGTAGCTGCGCGACTCGAACAGTGTGACCGCGTTGAGCGCCAACTCCCAGGCATGTTCCACGAAGCCGGTGGCGGCGGCCTGCCGTACCGCGGCCACGATCGCCGCGCGTTCGTCCTCGAACCAGTTCAGCGGATCACTGAGCAAGCGCTCGACGGTATGGTGAGGCAACCTCCACCGGCTCGCTGCACCGCGCTGGACGAGGAAATCGCCGCCATACTCACGGCGGTGCGCCTCTTCAGCGAGAAAGAGCAGTGCCCCCAGCCACCGTTCCAGGACCGCCCGGCGCGCTCCTGGCCCTTCGTGGACCAGCCGTTCCCGGGCGAAGGGCCGGACGAGGTTATGGAATCGGTAACGTACCTGGCCGGTACCGGCGCCTGGCTCTACATCCAGCAGGTAGGCGTCGGTCAGCTCCTCGAGCACATCCTGGGCCGCCGTCACCGGCATCTCTAGTAGCGGTCCTCCCACCCACCCCGAGAAACTCGGTGCCTCCAGTAGGGCAAGGCGGTGGAACAACGTCCGCGCCGGCCCTGACAGCCCTTCGTAACTTACCAAGATGCTGGCGCGTACCCCCATCTCGCCGTGGCGCAGCTCGTCGAGGCGCCGAGAGTCGTCGACCAGCCGGTCGAGCAGATCTGCTATGCCCCAGTGCGGACGGGCAGCCAGGCGGGCGCCGACGATTCGCAGTGCTAGAGGAAGGTCACCACACAATGCGCAAAGCTCCTGCACCTTGGCCGGCTCGGCCTCGATGCGATCCGCACCGACGATGCGGGAGAGCAGTTCGATCGAGCTGGTCCGGTCGAAGGCACCGAGCTCCACGCGAGAGGCGACCGGTAGGCCGGTCAGACGGCGGCGGCTCGTCACGATCACCGCGCACCGGGCATTACCCGGTAGCAGACTGGCGACCTGCGCCTCAGACATGGCGTCGTCGAGGACGATCAGCATCCGGCGACGCCCCACCAGGTCACGGAACACCTCAGCCCGCTCCTCCAGGCCCTTGGGCAGTGCCGGCCCGCTGACGCCGAGCGCGCGAAGGAAACGTTCCAGCACGTTGAAAGGGCTGACTGGCTGATCGCCGTCGCGCAGGCGAGCGAACAACTGACCATCCGGGAACTGCGGCGCCAAGAGGTGCGCGAGGTGCAAGGCAAGGGTCGTCTTGCCTACACCACCCTGACCGACGATGGTGCTGACCCACAACAGGGGGAAATCGTTGGCGCACATCACCTTACCGACGGCGGCACGCAGACGGTCGATGATGTCTGTACGCCCGATGAAGTCCGGTATCGCTGCTGGCAGCAAGCTCGGGGTGCGCGAACCGACGTGCGTCGATGCCGTCGGTACGTCGGCAACAGACGGGGTGGGTGGCGCGGACAACTCGCCGGTGAGAATGGCCTGATGGAGTCGGCGCAGCTCTTCACCTGGTTCGATGCCGAGCTCCTCCGCGAGTCGCTCACGAGTGTTCCGGTAGACCTCGAGCGCTTCTGCCTGCCGACCGCTGCGGTACAGCGCGGTCATGTACTGGGCCTGGAACCGCTCTTGGAGTGGATGCTGTTTGACTAGTTCGGCCAACTCCCCGATCAACTCATGGTGCGCCCCGCTGCGAAGCTGGTAGTCCAGGCACTCGCCGAGCACCGCCAGTCGACGCTCTTCCAGCCGAGTCACATACGATCCGACGACTGGGCTTTCCAGTCCTGCTAGCGCTGGCCCACGCCACAGGGCCAGTGCGGCGCGCATCTCCGTGACCGCACGGCACATCTCGCCCTCGGCGAACGCCGCGCGTGCCTGCTCGACGCGGGACTCGAAAGCATGCAGGTCGAGCTCGCCGTCGCTGAGCCTGAGGAGGTAACCCGGGCTGCGGGTTTCTATGATCTCGCCTCGACCGACCGTAGACAGCCTGCGACGAAGATTAGAGATGCAAATCTGGACCTGTCCTCGCGCTGTGGCTGGTGGATCCTCGTCCCAGACCGCATCGATGAGCCGCTCGATGGGGACCACGTGGCCTGCCTCGAGCAGCAGCACCGCTAGAATGGTCCGCTCCCGAAAACCGCCAATCGGTACCGACCGTCCGGAATGGTAGATTTCGAGCGGGCCGAGAATCCGAAACTCCACATTCACCTGCCCATCCCGCGGCCCGAGCCGACGAATCGATGACGGCCCACATTAAGCCACTTCGACACCGATTCGATTGTCCACGAACCGTCTTCCGACGAATGTCTATGCCTTCCTGGCCATCTGGCTGGTTCGGTCCGGCTGACCATCGAGCGCAGAACGATGATCACCCTACGCCGCCCGACGACACACGCCGGGTGACGTAGGGTGATCGTAAGGGAGTGACGAGCAGACGCTGGGCTGATCAACCACTAACCGGCACACGGCGTGGCTTGGCCGCTTCCTGCTTGGGCACCCGCACAGTCAGCACGCCGTCGGCCAGCTCCGCAGTGACACGGTCGGCGTCGATGTCTTCCGGCAGCACCGTCCGATACTCGAATCGGCCCGACCGACGGGTGCGGGTCCGGAAGAGCCCGGCCCGCTCCCGCTGCTTGAACTCGCCGCTGACACTCAGCTCTCGGCCCGAGACGTGCACATCGACGTCTTCCCGGCGGACCCCCGGCAGCTCCACCTCTACGTGGTAGGCGTCGTCGGTTTCGGAGACGTCAGCCAGTGGCGTCCAGCTCAGACGCCAGTCGTCGAGACCGGAAGCACCGAACGCAGCCGAGACGAGCTGGGTCATCTGGCGGTGGAGAGCGTCGATCTCCCGTAGCGGATCCCACGCAGTCAGGTGATGGGTAGCACGCGGAACGGGCAACGTCATGGCACCTCACCTCCAGTCCACACGCTGTTCCGAAGGTCGGCGCCGCACCGGCGCCGTCCATCTCGTACGACGCCTCGGACGCAGCGGTTATTCCGCAAGTTGAGCGTCCCTCACTCAACTTCGATTCGCGCCGCACAGACCGCCACCGATGCAGCCTGGAGGCGCTCGTCTGAGAGCGACGATGACGGTTAGGACAGGAACCGGCGCGGCGGCGGCCGGCAGGGCACACCTTCCATGGACGACTACGAACCACTTCGGCCAGCCGCTACGCGTCACCGCAGCGATTTGGTCCTTGCCGAGCTACGCCGTGCCCCGATGCCCGGAAAGGCTCGCAGCCCGGCGTCGTCGGCCTCGGTAACGTCATCATGATCGTCAACCGGTTGATGCTCGCCGGCCACCGGTTGCCGCTCACGTCGCCGCCACGCGATCGGGGGGTCGACTGGTGACCAGACGGACGGCACGCACTTTTCGCGTGGCTCTCCTCGTCACCGTCATGATCGTGGACCGGTACATCATGTCGGTGTCCGCCGACTTGATCTCGGACCCGCGGTTCATCAACTGACGCAACCGCCGCCTCTTCCCCAGGCCCGGAACTGCCAAAGTTCAATCCTCGTCGGCTCGCTCCTGGACACCGGTAGCCCGGTAGTGCCAACCGTCATCACTGCGGCGTTCACGCTGATACTGGACGTACCATAGGGCACCACCACTGCCGTACTCGACGTCGACGAACTGCCGCGGTAGCCCGTCCTGGTCGGCCGGTACCGGCTGGATCGCGCCGTCGAGTGGGCCACCATGCAGATGGACGCTGACGCCAGCCATGTCTTGCTCCCGGTTGTCGGCTCGTGCGGGGCCGGTCCCGACGCTGCCAGCCCTCCTCCCGCCCTTCTCCTACCCGCAGGGCGGCGACGTACGCGCCACCAACCCGCCACCAAATTCGTCACAAACCGGAACATTCGTCACCGATCACACTGATTTAGCTTGGTAGCCGGGCGGGGGCAGCCTATGGTGGAATCGTGGAGCTGATCGTGACGCATAGCTGCGACACCGTCACCGAGGTGACGGTGCTGGCGCATGGGCGGTTCTGCGCCGGGTCGACGAGCCCGGCGATCGCCGGTCACGACCTTCCCACTGTGGGCCGCGGTGCGCCCACTGTCAGGTGCGGGCTGCCACGCCCCACCGCTGCTGGCCGTAGCCCACCGGTGGTCATGCTCCCCCATCAGCCGACCACCAAGGGCGAAGCCTAAGCGCTTCAGCCCTTTTTCTTTTTATGGAGGAGAGCCATGAGCACCGTGTCACCAGACTGGCTGCGCACCGTGCGGGAGCGCCTGGCCAAGGAGTACGAGGCACAGGCAGCCCAGTTGGCGCAGCTCACCACTGAACCCGGTGACTCCGCTGAAGCGCACACCCAGGCCGCTGAAGCGCACACCCGGGACGCCATGATCGCTACGACCAGAGAGAGCCTCGAGCAACTCCAGGCGGCCCTCACCCGTATCGACGAGGGGCGCTACGGCAAGTGCGAGGAGTGCGGCGAGGAGATCCCACAAGAGCGGCTGGAGATCCGGCCGCAGGCACGCTTCTGCGTGCCTTGCCAGAGCCGGCGCTCCGGCTGACGGACTTCCCCGGGCGGCCGCGCAGTCCGCCCGGGGTAATCCCGGCCTGCTGTCGAAAGGCCTGCGAACCCGAGCTGGGGCGGCGCGGAGTTCATGAGCGGACTTCGCGCCGGAGCGGGCTTCTTTTTTTTGCCCTCCTGCCCGAACCGATACGACCGCCGGCCGACGATGTTTCAGACTCCGTGCCGCGACGGCCACTGGGTCTCGCAGCTCGGAGCTCCGCTGTGGGGATAGGCCTCCATTGAGGTTACTGCCGTCCGCACAGGACCACCCGGAAGGGTGTACCAGCACCCAAAACGCGACGTCAGACTTAGATGTAAGAAATAGTCAGGCGAATGCGAGGGATGCTCGTCATGACGACACCACAGTGGAATGATCCTGCACCTGAATTCCCGCAACCCGACGAATGGCACGTGGCCGACGCAGAATCTGGCATCTATGCGCGCCAACTGGGTCCAAACCATTACCAGTTGCGCTACACCGACGGATCAGTGAAACACATGACCGCGGCGGAGTTCGATCTATGGCGCAACCGGGAGGTCACCGATGACTAATCCCAACCCCTCTCGAATCACGTCAGCCATGTGGCGCATGTGGACTGAGCGGCCAGTCTCCAACTGGCTTCTCGGTGGCATATACGCACCAAAGCCTGGTTACCACTCGAGCCGGAGCGAGAACCAAGCGAGGTGGCCCGGAAACTACAGTATCCGCGTCTCGCTGGATAAGCAGGGCCCGAGCGACAAGGCCGCCGCCATCGACTACACCATGTCGGACTCCGAGATGCGCCGACGTACGCGCTACCTCGCCGAGGCCGCGGCGAGGAACGATCCACGGCTGGCAGCGGTCCGTGAATTCTATGGAACTCTCGATTCTCGCACAGTGT
>CAYTMR010000001.1:0-95346 GCA_964438855.1 uncultured Micromonosporaceae bacterium | reverse complement strand
TGCCGCCCCACCGTCCGGTAGCACGCTCGACCTGCGCACGCCGGAGTGGGAGGTGTTCTCCAGCCGGACGCTGCCGGAACCCAGCGACGATTTCGCGCTCCGTCGGGTGGAGGTCACCGGTGCGCTCGCGTCCTACTACGCCGACGTGCTCCAGGTGGAACGCTTGCGGGAGGTGCGGGCACTGGTGGGGTTCACCCGGTTGGACGCCCCCGACCCGCAGGATCCCGACCTGGTGGAGCGGGCGCCCCTGTCCCGGAAACGCCCCACCTGGGTGCCCGCCAGTGAAGTCCGCGGCGAAGGCATCTTCCTGCGGATCTCCGAGGATCTGCTGGCGGAGTGGGAAGCCCGGGTGGGGGACTCGGACGTGCTGCAGGAACACCGGGAGGCGTACGGGCGGTTCCGGGAGAACCGGTACTCCCACCGGATCGCCGGCCCGTTCGATCGGATGCGGCACTGGCCCGGCCCCCGGTACTACGCCCTGCACACCCTGTCGCACCTGTTGATCCGCACCATCGCCCTGGAGTGCGGCTACAGCGCGGCCAGCCTCGGGGAGCGGATCTACGCCGGTACCGAGGACCACCCCCAGGCCGGCATCCTCATCTACACCGCGGTCCCCGACGCCGACGGCACCCTGGGCGGGTTGGTGACGTTGGGGGAGCCGGCGTCGCTGCTGCGGATCACCACCCGGGCGCTCACCACCGCGCTCCGCTGCTCCTCCGATCCGCTGTGTGCGGAGCGGCTGCCGAAGCACCCGGCGGACTTTCTGCACGGCGCCGCCTGCCACATCTGCCTGTTCGTGTCGGAAACCACCTGCGAGAAGGGGAACCGGTTCCTGGATCGGCGGTTCGTCGTTCCGATCGACGATCCGAAGTGGGCTCTCTACCCTGGTGTCCGTGACCTGGCAGTCGGTTGAGGCGGTAGCCACCGACGCGGTGGCCCAGTTGGGGCCGCGGGCGGTGCGGACCCTGGTGGATCGGCTGCGGGACGGTTGGCCGGAGCATGCCCTGGTCCAAGCGGTGCCCACCCCCGAGTTCGCCACCTTCACCCGCCGGCTGCTGGCTGCCCAGCAGGCGGCGGGCTGGTCTGATGTCGAACTCGCCGCCTACCTGTCCGGGCTGGCCACCGGATACGCGCAGCACGCCGGGGCGTTGGAGGTGGAGCCGGTGTGGACCGGCCCCAGCTCCCACCGGGTACCGGTACGCGCCACCGCCCCGGTCCTGGTGGATCTGGTCGAGCAGGCCCAGCAGGAGTTGATCCTGATGACCTACGCCGCGGTCCGGTACCCACCGCTGGTGGAGGCGTTGACCCGTGCCACCGCCCGCGGGGTGACGGTGGATGTCGTGGTGGAGACCTGCGCCGACGGGGGCCTGACCGGTCCGGAGCCCGCACTGGCGTTCGCCGACGTACCCGGGGCGCGGCTGTGGCACTGGCCGGCGTCCCAGCGGGACGAGCCGCACACCCGGATGCACGCCAAGGTAGCGGTGGTGGATCAGCGAGTGCTGTTGGTGTCCAGTGCGAACCTGACCCAGAGCGGCGCCGTACGCAACATCGAGGCGGGGCTGTTGGTGCGCGGCGGTCACGTCCCGATCCGGTTCGCGGAGCACGTCACCGCGCTGCGTGCCCGAGGGGTGCTGCAGCCGCTGCCGCCTCACCTGGTCCGATCCGCCGCACAGTGAGGGAGGTGTGGTGACGCCAGCCAGGACCATCATCAACGGGCGGTACGAATTAGACCCCCTGCCGCTGGCCAAGGGCGGTATGGGGGAGGTGTGGACCGGGCGGGACGTCAAACTGGAGCGCGAGGTCGCGGTCAAGTTCGTCCGCTTCCCCGACGATCAACCGGATCAGGAGCTGATTCGGCGGTTCGTGCGGGAGTCCCGGATCACCGCCCGGCTCGAGCATCCCGGGGTGCCGGCGGTCTACGACGTCGGCACCCACGACGGTCGACCGTACCTGGTGATGCAGCGGATCCACGGCGTCAGCGTCGCCGACCTGGTCGCCGAGCACCATCCGCTGCCGGTGGCCTGGGCAGCCACGATCGCGGCCCAGACCTGTAGTGTGCTGGCGGCCGCCCACGCGGCTTCGCTGATCCACCGGGATCTGAAGCCCGCCAACCTGATGCTGGACCGCGATGGGGGAGTGAAAGTCCTCGACTTCGGACTCGCGGTGGGGCTGGACCAGGCGGGCTATTCCCAGATCACCCGCAGCGGGCAGACCATCGGCACCCCCGCCTACATGGCGCCGGAGCAGATCATGGCGTCCATGAGCGAGCCCCGCAGCGACCTGTACGCGCTGGGGTGCACCCTCTACCACATGCTGACCGGGGAGGCCCCGTTCACCGGCGCCACCAGCTACGCCGTGATGCACCAACAGGTGGACCAGCGGCCGGTGCCGGTGCGGGAGCACCGTCCGGAGGTGCCGGTCGACCTGGATCGACTGGTGCTCGCGTTGATGGAGAAACGCCCCGACGACCGTCCCGCCTCCGCCAGCGAGGTGTATCAGCGGCTACTCCCGTTCGTCACCTCACTCACCCCGCTGCCCGGGGTGCTCGCCACCCACCCGCACGGAAGCCCCGCCCGGATGTACGCGGCGATGCTGGCCTGTGTCCCGGACGGTACGGCGGTGGCCTCACCCACCACCCCATCCGCCCCTGCGGACGCCCGCCGTCCAGCACCGATCCGCACGCGACCGTCCTCACCTCCACCTTTGTCCCGCGCGGAACTGGCCCGGGCACGGAGCCAGGCCAGTGGGTTGGTCCGCCAGTCGCGGTATCAGCAGGCCGCCGATGTGGTGGGTGGGGTGCTTGAGCCGGCGGTCCGCGCCTTCGGCCGAGCGGATCCGGAGGTGGTCAGTCTGCGCCGGGAGTACGCCGACCTGCTGTTCGAAGGTGGTGATTACCGGCGGGCCGCTCCGCAGTTCCGGCAGTTGGTCGACGACCTCGCCGACCGGGGTGCAGCTCCGGTGGAGCTGCTGTCGTACCGGCTGCGGGAAGCCACCTGTCTCGCGTTGACCGGCGCGGTGTCCCACGCGCTGCGGCTGATGGAAGAGCTCCTGGCCGACCAGCGGCGACTGCTGCCCGCCGACGATCCCCGGACCCTGGAGCTACGGCGCCAGGTGGCGTTACTGAAACTCGGTGCGGGGCGACGGGACGACGCCCAACGGGAGCTGCGGCAGCTCGGCGAGGATCTGGCGCGTCAATATGGCGTAGAGCACCCCACCACCCGGGAGGTCCGGGAGCTGCTGGCCGGGTTACCTGGTCCGGAGTGAGCGGCCCCGTGCGGATCAGGGGGCGTGGTCACCGGGACGGCCACGGCCAATCGGCGGGGTCGGCGTAGTCGCCGGCGACCGCGAACGCGGCGGCGATGGTGTCCCGGTCGCGGGTGGTGGTGAGCAGCGTGTGCAGCAGGATCCGGGCCTTGTAGGGGTCGAGGAACCCGGCGCGGATCAGGCCGCGGGCGAGCAGGTCCCGCTCGGAGCCGGGGTAGGCGTAGGTGGTGGCCAGACTGGCGCCGGCGCCGGTGCGGCAGGCGAGCACCACCGGCATCCGGGCGGCCAGCCGCGCCAACGGGGCGACCATCCGCTCCGGTACGTGGCCGCCGCCGAAGCCGGCGACCACCAGCCCGTCGAGCCGAGCGGCGAAGTCCGGCAACGCCTCGCCGTCGTCGCCGAAAGCGACCGGGTAGAGCCCGACCCGGGGATGCGGGAGCTCTCCTGACGGGACGGGGACGATCGGGCGATGGGTGGGCCGGTGGAGTAGCCGCGGGCGTCCTTCCAGGATGACACCGAGCGGACCACCGTCGGGGCTCTGGAAAGCGCCCGGGCTGGTGGTGTGGGATTTGCGGACCCGGCGGGCGGCGTGGATCTCATCGGCGAGCACCACCAGCACCCCCAGGTCGCGGGCCAGTGGATCCGCGGCGGTGAGGATCGCGGCCAGCAGGTTGGCCGGCCCGTCGGCCCCGGCCTGGCCGGGGTTGCGCATCGCGCCGGTGACCACGATCGGTTCGGGCCGGTCGTGGGTGAGGTCGAGCAGGTAGGAAGTCTCTTCGATGGTGTCGGTGCCTTGGGTGACCACCACCCCGTCGACGCCGTCGGCGAACTGTTTGGCGATGACGGTCCGTACCTCCGCCAGGTCGGCGAAGGTCAGCGACCCGCTGGGCAGTCGCCGCAGGTCCACCGTCTCCACCGTGATACCGGTGTCGGCCAGGCCCGGCACCGCGGCCAGCAGCTGCGCGGTCGACAGCTGCGGTACCACCCCGTCGCCGTGGTCACGCGGGGTCATGGCGATGGTGCCGCCGAGCCCGAGCACCACGACTCGGCGGGGAGGAAACGGCGCATCCGACGACATGCTGATGATCTTATGCATCCTCCCGGTGCGGTTCCGGGAAACCGTGGGTCGACCACCACCTCGATGCGGTACGCCCGCACCCCGCATTGAGTAACCCCGCATTGAGTAGCGGAGAGTCCGGTCGGTCGAGGGCGGCTGGCCCGAACGAAGTGGGTTCTTCGGGAAGTCTCGAAGCGGTGGTGTCTCCCTGTGTCGCCCCGCAACCCTCATGACAGCCGGGTGTGAAGGGACTATCCACGCCCGACAGTGCCGGGCGAGTCTGACGGGAGAAGCATGACGACGTGGCGTCGGGGCTGGATAGTGACCACGTCGGCGGTCGGTTCGAATCAGTGGCGGGTGGTGTGGCGGTGAAGGCGTTGATGGGCGGCAGCATCAACGGCAGTGTCTTCCGGGGTCGCGCCACCGGCGAGTTCAGCCGCTCCGTCGAGGCGAGTGGGGCCTCGGGACGAAAGCCCCTCGGAGGTATGCCCGCTTTTCGCGCTCTATGACTGGGAAGTGTCCGCCGTCCAACGATCGTCCAGTTAACGTCCAGTGACGAGGACGATACTGGCCACTATGGCGAAGGCACCGAGCTCCCTCCCTCTCCGTGATCTGGTGACGATGCTCCTCCCCGGAACGATGTCGGCGGAGTGGCGGATCCGGGAGGACCGCCAATGGTGCCACGTCACTCCTGTCGACTACCCCAGCCGGGTGCAGGGCTGGAAGCTGCACATCTCCGCCACCTGGCTGTCCGCCCCGGTGGTGCTCTACCAGGCGGCGCAGGTGCTGATCGAGCACCAGTGTGCGTTCAAGGTGGCTAAGGACCTGCACCAGGTGCTGGAACTGACCAGCAAACGCACCGAGCCGGCGCAGGCGGGCAAGGTGATCACTGTCTATCCTCGCGATGACGCGCAGCTCCGTACCCTGGCGCCGTTGTTGGACCAGGCTACGGCCGGGCTGCCTGGGCCGGTGATCCTCTCCGACCGCCCGTACCGGGAAGGCAGCCTGGTCCATTACCGGTACGGCGCCTTCGCCGGGGTGCCGGTGCTGAACAACGACGGCTCGATGGAAGCCCGGTTGGAGGCGCCTGACGGTCGGCTGGTGGAGGATCAGCGTCGGCCCTGGTTCTGCCCGCCGGCGTGGGCCGCCCCGCCGTTCGAGGAAGCAGCGCCGCGCCAGCCGGCCGACCAGCCGGCGAAGGCGAAGCCGGTGTTGCTCGGTGGGAGATACCGGGTAGAACGGGCGATCGTGCGGTCGGGTCGCGGTGGGGTCTACCGCGCTGTTGATCAGGAAGTCGGCGACCGGGTGATCGTCAAACAGGCCCGGGCGCACATCAGCGGGCTCAACTTGACCGGTGACGCCCGAGACGCGTTACGCCACGAGGCGGCGATGCTGGAGGCGCTGGCCGGATTGGTACCGGCCAAACGGGACAGTTTCGACCAGGGGCAGCATTCGTTTCTGGTGATGGAGGAGCTGCCCGGCCAGGTACTGGCCGACTGGGCCCGGCAGTGGTGGCGGCCGTGGCGGCCGGAACGACCGCCTTCCCCGGTGGTGGAACCACCGCAAGTGGAGGGGCCGCCGGTCGACGAGGTCCGGGCATTGGCGATCCAGCTGGTGGACCTCCTGGCCGAGGTACACCAGCGGGGCTTCGTGTTCCGTGACCTCACCCCGAACAATGTGATGGTCCTGCCGGACGGGACGCTGCGCCTGATCGACGTCGAGCTGGTCGCCCGGCCGGGGCAGTTGGTCAGCACCGCCCACACCCCCGGATTCTCCGCGCCGGAGGTGACGAGAGCGTCCCGGGTCACGCCCGCTCCCGGTCGGGAAGCGGACTGTTACTCCCTCGGTGCGCTGCTGTGTTTCCTGGCGACCTGCGCCGTGCCGGCCTTCTTGCCGGACCGCCCCACGCAACCGCCCGGGGGCCGCACCTATCAACACCGTGTCGCCACCACATTGGAGTATGCCGCCGCGCGTAACCCGGCCGCCCAGTTCCTGTTCCCCGCGGTGGTCGGACTGACTAGCGACGACCCTGCCCAGCGTTGGACGGTCGATCAGGTGCGGCGTTTCCTTGACCGGACTGATCGTGAGCCAGGTCGGTCACTGGCGGCGACCGAACCCGCGGTAGTCGTACGGGCCGACGGCCGGCTGGAGCCGGAGCGGCAGCAGCGGCTGCTCGACGACGGCCTGGCCGCGCTGGTCGAAGCGGTGTCGAACCACACCGGGGAGCGGTTGGTGCCGACCGACGAGGCCTGGGGTGGGCGGGCCGACCCATGCGCTGTTCAGCACGGTGCCGCCGGAGTGCTGGAGGTACTGGTCCGGGCCGGTGAACTGACCGGCGATGAACGGATCGTCGACGCGGTGCGTCGGGCGGCCAGCTGGATCGACCGGCGTCGCACCATGGCGACCCAGTTGCTGCCGGGACTCTACTTCGGCCGGTCGGGGACGGCCTGGGCGTTGTATTCCGCCGCCCGACTCCTCGACGACGCCGCACTGGCGGAGCACGCCGTGGAGTTGCTGACCGCGCTGCCGGTACGTTGGCCCAATCCTGATATCGCCCATGGCACCGCCGGATTAGGGATGGCGCACCTGCGGCTGTGGTACGAGACCAAGGAGCCGGTGTTGCTGGAGCGGGTCAACGATGCCGCCGACCACCTGTTGGCGCAGGCCCGCTATCAGGGTGAGCGGATCTTCTGGCGGGTTGACCCGGAGTTCGACTCCGCGTTGGCGGGTCTGGCCGCCTATGGGTTCGCCCACGGGGTGGCCGGAATCGGCGCCTTTCTGCTCGCCGCTGCCCAGGCCACGGGACGGTCGGATTGTCGTCGGGCAGCGGAAGCAGCCGGGGAGACCCTGGTCGCCGGTGCCATCCGGGACAAGCGTGGGACATACTGGCCCGACAGCCTCTCCGGCCCGCATGACGACGACATGCGGTACGTGTGGTGCAACGGAGCCTCCGGGATCGGTACCTTTCTGATCCGGCTGTGGCAGGAGACGGGAGATGCCCGATACCGACAGTTGGCTCATGAGGCTGCGATAGCGGTTCGCCACACCAGGTGGCTGGCCGGGGTGTCGGCCTGTCACGGGGCGGCCGGTAACGGCGAGTTTCTGCTCGACCTGGCCGCCATCCTGGGGGGACCGTACCGTGCCTGGAGCGAGGAGCTGGCGGCGATCCTATACACCCGTGCCGTGTTGCGGGACGGCCGGTTGCTACCCGCCGACGAACTCGGCCCCACGATCAATTTGGATTTCAACACGGGCCTCGGTGGGGTGGCGGGGTTCCTGATCCGGCTACGCCACGGAGGGACGCGGTGGTTCATGGTCGACACCCCGGTCAGCGGATCCAGCTCCTCACTAGACGGTGCCCTCGGGTCCAGCCATGGACTACGAGGTGTACCGAACCAACCATCCGAGCGCATACGGGAGGAGGTGAATCGACATGGCGTTTGAGCTGGAATCGGACCCGGCGGCGCTGGAGCTGCTGCCGAGTGAGGTCAGGCAGTACACCCCCGGTCTCTTCTGCTCGTGCACGAGCATGCAGACCTGTGGCCCCGTCACCTGCCTCACCACCCTTGAGTGACCTTACCTAGGACGGCTGGGGCGGTCCGCGGCCCGGTCCCGGGCCGCCCCAGCGGTTCAGTTGGACACCCCGGGACGTCGGTCCCGCAACAGGTCGCGGTAGGCGGCGGTCAGTTCCGGGCCAGGGTCAAAGCCGAATTGGTCGTTCAGTCGCTGCTGGATACCGAGATAGACCTGTACGGCGTCCGCGCGTCGTCCCAGTGCGTGGTAGAGCCGTAACAACTGCGCGTGCAGCGGCTCGTCGAACGGCCGGGTCGCCGCGATCCTCGCCACTACCGGTAGCGCCATGGCGGCGCGGCCGGCGCACAGCGCCATCTCCGCGAACCAGGTTGTGACGGTGGCGTGTTCTTCGACGGCTTCCTGGAGGCGATGGTGATGAGTGAGCGCCGGCAGATCGCCACCGGGAGAGCCGCGCCACAGCTGTAGCGCCTCGGCCAGCAACTTCAACGCCTGCTCGGTGTCATCGCTGCCGCGTGCGTGCTGAACCAGTTGGCGGTATCGCCAGATGTCTACGGTGTCGGGGTCGCCGACCAGGGCGTACCCACCGGGGACACTCGGTAGCAGCATGCTGGGGCTGCGCGCCTGCCGGTCCGGCTCCAACATGCGGCGTAACCGTTTGATGTAGGTCTGGACGACGTTGACGGCGCTCGGGGGTGGATGCTCACCCCACAACGCCTCTACGATCTCCCGAGTCATCACCGGCTGGCCGCCGGCCAACGCTAGTAGTGTCAACACCCCTCGTTGCTGCGGTGAGCCCAGCGGCACCTCACTACCGCCCCACCAGGCGCGAACCGGTCCTAGGACTTCAATGTGGACGCATGTTGGAGACGCCACCGGCTACGCCTCCCCGAACGCCACAGTTGCCGAGGTCACCTATTCATGTTGCCAGTATTTTCATACCGCCGCTGCCTTGGTTTCCCATTCGAGCGCTAAGCGGCCATCGCCAATGAATTACTCATTCGCTCATTTTCCTGAGGAGTATCCTAATATCAAAGTCCAGATCCTGGAATTGGCTATTTGTCAGGATATCCACTGCTCGCTGTGTCCGGCGTAACCGTGAGCTGTTCGGGCCGCATTCAGGATCAATGATCACAGATCAATGCAGGTGCGTTGCGTTTCGGTCAGACCGCCGGCCCGGGAGCGGCGCGGCTCCCGGGCCCGCAGGGTTACTCCTCGTCGGCCTTCTTCTCGATCCCGGTGGCCTGGAAGTGCCAGCCGTCTTCTCCGCGATGGGCCCGCCGATACTGGGCGTACCAATCGCCCGCCCACTCGAAGTCGAAATCAGTCCACTCCGGTGGGTTGCCGTCCTCGCCCACCGGGGCCGGCTGAGTCGTCCCGTCCAGCGGGCCGCCGTGTAAGTGAACGGTGATCGTTTTCATGACCTCGCTCCGTCGCTCGTTGCCGGCCCCCGCGTCCGCAGTGACCGACCGATGCTCTTCCTGTTGACTACCCGGGGCCTGAGCCGGTTACACGGGGATGTTTCTGTCCCCGGAATGTGGGCCGAGCCGTCGGGGTATTGGCCGAAGGAGCCTGAAGGCGAGGAGGCGCGGTGAAGGGTGACCGGGTGGAGATCGTGGTCGACGCCGGTGGCTCGTCCCTGCGGTACGAGTTGGCCGCGACCAGGGCAGGGCGGCGCGTGGAGACCACCATCGGGCGAGGAGTGGTAGAAGTGGCGGAAGTGACCCGGAGTGGCCGGGTGGTCCGGACCGCCCGGTTCATGGCTAGTCGGGTGCTTGCCCTGGTGGAGCATCCGGTGCCGCGGGCGGAAGCCGGAGATCAGCCGTGACGTCGCCCCGGCCCCTGCCGCCCGGGCGGTCAGTCCGGCTCGGCCCACACCCCCACCGGGGTGTATGCCAGCGGCACATCCACCAGTATCAGCTCCGTGTCGGTATCCGCCGTCACCGTCAACAGGTGGCTATGTTCGATCTTGGCAGCGTCCCCGATCGCGACCTGCTGGTCATCGAACCTCGCCAGTCCGTCGATCACGTACACGTAGCCGCCCCGCCCCTCACCGAACTCGTGGCTCAGGGTCCGGTCCGCCAACAGCCGCGACACCCGCACCCGGGCGTCCTGGGCCAGGTTCAACCCCTCTTCTTGCGGCGGACCCATGATCTGCAACCAGCGGTTGGTCCGGTCCGCCTCGGCGTACTGGTGCTGCTGTACTCCGGACGGCAGCCCCGGCTCACTGGGGAGGATCCAGAACTGAATGAACCGCATCGGTTCGGTCTTGGAAGCGTTGCGCTCCGAGTGCATCGCACCCCGGTGGCTGAAAGTCATCACCTGGGCGGCGCCCGGCTCCAGGGTGCCGTTATGGCCCAAGGAGTCGGCGTGCGCGAAGTGTCCCTCCACCACATAGGTCAGGGACTGAACGTCCCGGTGGGGGTGCATCGGCCACTCTGCACCTTCCACGATCCGGTCGTCATTGAACACCCGCAACGGCCCGACACCCATCTGCTCCGGGTCGTGGTACCGGTCGAAGGAAAAGTGCCACCTGGAGTGGAACCAACCGGCGTCTTCTTCAAAGATTTCTTCAGCGTGCCGGATCGTCATCATCGCCGATCCCTCCCCTACCAGCAGCGGCGGGTATCGGAGCTGCTGCCTTGGCGTTTACCCGAAGGGCCGTCGGGTGAAACGACTGACTGGACGTCGGCAGGGGAGGACAGGATGACCGCGACCATACGTGACAACCCGGAAGAGAGCCGATACGAGTTGGTCGAAGCGGGCACCCTCCTAGGGTTTGTCACCTATCAGCGGCAGGACCACCAGATCGCGCTGACCCACACCAACATTGATCCCTCCCACCGCGGCGGGGGCCGGGGCCGAGAACTGGTCGCCGGGGTGTTGGCCGACGTGCGGCGCCGAGGGTTGTCGGTGCTGCCCTACTGCCCGTACGTGCGGAGCGTGGTGGCCCGGGAGGCCGCACAACACCTGGATCTGGTGCCCCCGGCGGAACGGGAACGGTTCGGTCTGACCGCCCCGGACACGGCGTGACCGCGCGGCAGCCGGTGCCCGAACCGGCGCGGCTATCGCGCAGGTGAGCTGACTCCCTCCGCTAGCCGGGATATCGTTCGAGATAGAGGGGCAGGTCGTCGAGGTCGACGCCTGGCGTGTCGACCGGCGGGTGCGACCGTCGCGGGCCGCGGGCGGCCGCCCGGAAGTGGGTGATCATGATGGCGTCGACCGGCTATCCCGTCCGACTGCCCTGGGGGAATCCGCCGGGTGGGGTCGACATCGAGCCGCCTGATCCCGGGTTACCTCCCTGGCTGGAGGAGAAGCTGTTCGAGCGGCGGATCGTGTTTCTGCGTGGGCCGCTCACCCCGCACGCCGCCGCCACCGCCTCGGCCAGCCTGCTGACCTTGGACGCGATGAGCAACGAGCCGGTCCGGTTGCATTTGGCCGCCAGCGACGGTGACCTGGACGCGGTGCTGACCTTGATCGACGCGATCGACACCATGCACGCGCCGGTGCACGCGCTGGCCACCGCCGAGGTGGGGGGAGCGGCGATCGGGGCGTACGCGGTGGCGCGGCACCGGGTGGCCTACCCGCACGCCCGGTTCCGGATGGCTGAACCGCGCACACCGGGGATCTCCGGTAACGCGGAGGCCGCTACCTCTGCCGCTGGCCGACACCTGCAAGCGTTGGAGGACCTGGTGGTCCGGGTGGCGCGAGCGACCGGGCAACCACGGCACCGCGTGGAGGAGGACTTCCACACCGGTCGGTGGCTGGACGTGACCGAAGCCAAAGAGTACGGCCTGGTGGACGAGGTGACCCGCCCCGCCCCGGAAAGTTCGTCGTAGACCAGTTCAGGGATCAGCGCTACCGGTCCCCGGTCACCACCTGGAGAATCTTCAGCCAGCCGGCCTCGGCGAAGTGGCTCAGCGGCCCTGTGTCGAAGACGTACGCCTCCCTCACGAGATGAACTTCCAGATCTCGTTCTCGTGTGCAGGTGGCAGATCGGGGAGTCCACTTTCGTCGATCGTCCCCTGTAGGAGGTCGATGGCGCATTCGGGGCTGATACGTTCGGCGCGGTAGAGCGCCAGGACCGCCTTCTCGTAGCGCCGTGGCAAGGTCGTCCCTGCCAGGTCATGCGTCACCACCAGGTCATGCTCGATAATGTCGGCGCGGGTGGTGCGGAACGTGCGGATGCGGTCGAGCTCATCCTCCTCAGCGAGGTTCAGGTCTGCTAATCGGGCTGCCAGGGTGGACATGTCTACCCGGTATTCGCTCGTGATCCGAACGGCGGCGGTGCGGAGCGATTCCGTATCGGTCAGTTTCTTCCAACGTTGGATGAGTGATTCTGCAGGAAGGAGCAGCGCCCGAGCGAATACATCCAGCAGGTATTCCCGGTCCTGGTCGTGCAGCTCGACACCGACCCGCCAGTCGATGGTGTACTCATCGGCGAGCAGGTAGTGCCCTAGCGCGTGCGCTAGGGCCAGCCGCCGGCGGCCCACGGCCCGGTCCGAGTTGATGACGCTCACCCCACCGGGGTGGAGCAGCGTGGTGGCCGCGTCGGGGGCGTCCGCGCCCAGATCAGCGGAGAAGGCGAACAGTCCTAGGTCCGCCAAGGGGGTGACGAGATCGATGATCGGGCCGGGTTGCGGCAGGCGGAGCAGACGGCGCGCCTCCTGAGCCAGGTGGGCCGCCTCGGCCGGCGTCTTCGGCTGTGGGTACGGCTCGATCGGAGCGACCTCGATCCCTTGGAGGGACTGCACCAGTGCTACGTCGCGGGCGATCTGCTCCAGCATCCGGTCGATGGAAGACGTGGTGGTGCTGCCCGTACCTGATCGGTACGAATGGACTGCCGCTGATGGTTCCCGCACGAACCACTCGAACCGCTCCCCGGTCTGGTCGACGATCCGAGCTAGCTCCAAGGCGGTCACCCGGCGAATGCCGGTTTCGATCTTCGCGAGGGCGCTGCGGTCGAGTCCGATCGCACGCGCAAGCTCCTCCTGGGTAAGGCCGGCCCGCCCACGGGCGTCAGCTATCCGGCGACCGATCGTCCCGTAGTCCACGAGCGGCATGTGTGCGGTTATAGAACAATCCCGACCGTGACTGTATCGATACGGCGGTTTCCTCCGGTCAGCTACTCGTGGGTGCCGTTCTCTCGGATCGTCCGCAACGGCTGGGTGTCGTACGGGCCGAAGCCGCTGCCGGTACTAGGGAGGTCACCGTTGCCCGTGCTGGCCAGGCTGCCGGTGTCGCTGCTGGATAGGCCTCCGGCGCCGACGCTGGGTAGGTCACCGGTGTCGGTGCTGGACAGACCACCGGTGCCGGCGGTGGGCAGGCCGGTCGGGGGAGTCGGGTTGCTCAGGGCGCTCGGCTCCGTGGGTGTGGCCGCCGGGTCGGGGGAGTCCTCGGCGGAGGTGGCCTGCCGCGGCACCACCACCGGGTATTCGCCGGTTTCAGCGCCCCGGGCCGCTGCCGCCATCACCGCGGCCGCGGCGAGCTGCGCCACCCGCTCCGCCTCCCGCTGCACCCTCGCCCGGGTCTCCTTGGCCCGCCGCTCCGCCGCGTCCGCCGACCGGCGTGCCTGATCGAGCCGAGCCAGCTCCGCCGCCAGTTCCTTTCCGACGTCGTCGAGGCGCTCCTGTAGCTGGGTGACTTCCCGCTCCGCCGCGGCCGCCTCTTGCCGGGTTTTGTCCAGCTGCTCCTGGGTGGCTTCCAGCTCCTCCTGCAACTGGGCCAGCTTCTGCTGCCGGGCCTGCACCTCCTGCTGGGTCTGCGCCCGGGCGTTCTCGATCTCCTGGCGGGCTTGGGAGCGGGCCGCTTCCAGCGCCGCCTCCGCCTCGGAGCGGGTCCGTTGCGCATGCTGAGCGGCCTGCTCGCTGATCCGCTTCGCCTCCGCTTCGGCCTGCTCCCGGGCGGCTTCACTGTCGGCCCGCAGCCACTCGGCCTGTTGCTGCGCGTCGGCCAAGGTCTTCTCCGCCTCCGCTTGCAGTTCGGCGGCGCGCTGGGCAGCCTGGTCGGTGATCTCCTTGGCCTGCTTCTCGGCCAGGGCCAGGATCTGGTCCACGGTCGGCCCCAGGTCCCGGAACGAGGCCCGCTCGATCTGCGGTGGCCGCTGGCGCAACTCGGTCAGCTCCGCCTGGGCGTGCTCCAGTTGGGTGGCCAGCTGCTGGACTTGGTTGAGGGCGCGATCCCGATCCGCGATGACGGCTAATAGCTCATTGTCCATCTCGGCGAGATGCTGGTCGACCTGCCGCTTGTCGTAGCCGCGCAGGGCGGTCTCAAACTGCCGCCGACTCGCCAGATCGTCACGTGGCGTGAACAGATCCTCACCGTAGGACATGCGCCATCCTCCATATCGATCGCCGTACCCGCCGGCCTGCAGCACGGTACCCAGGCGGTCAACGCCGCCCGCCCGGCTGCACGCGGCTACGCTACGCCATCGCCGCCCCGCCGTCATCCCCGCCGGTCACATCGGTGACCGTCGCCAACCGGGTGCGTTCGCTTACGAACCGCTCCGCGGGGCCTCGCTACCGGAACGACTTTCCTTGTTGCGCCAGGGCCTCGGCCAGGATGCGTACGGCCCTGGGGCCGACCCCGTGCAGGGCCAGCAGCTCCTCCTCCGTGCGGGTGGCGATCTGGGCGAGGGTGAACAGCCCGGCTCCGAGCAGGGCCCGAGTGGCGGGCTTGCCGATGGCCGGTGGCAGATCGGCGCCGGGCGGCGCGATGCCCGCCTCCGCGGCCGCGTACGCGGCCGCCAACCGTTCCGGTGCCCGATGGGACCACGCCTTGCGGACCCACGCATTGAGGTCTTTGCCGTTGATGTCGGCCAGCGGGATCTGGAACCCGGTCGGTCGGCCGTCCTGAACCAGGCGCTCCCCACGCGGATGCGCGGCCAGCGCCGCCTCGACTTCGCGGTCCGGCAGGTGCAGTTGCACCCAACCGGCTGCGGTGGCCGTGGCGAACGTCTGGCCGTGGACGGAGAACACGATCAGGTCGGAGCGGCTGCTTTCCTCGGCCTCCGGTAGGGCGAGCGCCGCCTTGCGTAGCTGAGACAGTGTGGTCACCGTCACGACCCTAGCCGCACCCACCGACGCTCCCCGTCGCCGTGAACCGGAGACGGGGCGCCCCGCGGGGCGGGCGCTCAGGTCAGGGTCCGCAACCGGGAGTCGAGCGTTTCCAGGTTGGGGACGAACCACACCTGACTATCCTGGTTCGACTCCTGGACCAGGGCGGTCAGGGCCGAGCTGGCGGCCAGGTGGCGGGAGATGGCACCGACCACCGCCAGGCGCAGCTGGTAGTTCACGAACTTCTGCATGACCTCCCCGGCGAAGCCGGTGCGCAAGGAGAGGAACCGCTCGTCCAGCCGACCGGCCACCGGCGGTACCGGACCAGTACGGTGCCGGAATCCGGCTCGGCGAGGAACACCTTGGCTGTACGCTCTTCGGCGTTGCCGCCGATCCGGCAGCCCAGACCGGTCAGGCGGATCCGTCGCAACCGGGTCTCGGCCGCCTCCGGCCAGTTGATCAGTCCGGCGCCACCGGACGTACGCATCGCATGATCGTGGCGACCGTGTGGTGCGGCAACTGCGCGGTCTGCGCCACCAGCGCCTCCACGTCGACCGGGGGAGCCACCCCCGCCAACAGCTTGCGGATCTTGTCGGCGACCTGGTCGAAGCTCAGCGGGTTACCCGCGTGCCCGCTCGCGGCGAGCACCTCGGCGGTGGCGTCCCGGCCGTCCTTCAGCACCAGCCGCACCCGGGCACCGAGGTAACGAGGAGGAAGCCGGTCGAGCCGATCGTCCACCTGCAACCGGATGACCGATTGCAGCCGGGTGAGTGCCGGATCACGCAGGCGCGCCGGGTCGAGATGGGACAGGTCGAATGTGCCGTCCTGGATCCCGCAGGCGACGACATACGGCGTGCTCATGCTCGCCGCGAGGGGAGTGGCGGGGTGGGGGGTGCCCAGGATGTCCACCATTTCCCGGAAGCCCCAGCAGTGGACCTCGGCCACCTCGTCCGGCCGACACCCGAGCTGGGTGCGGGCCGCTACCGCGGCTTCCAGAGCGGCATGGGTCGCGCCGGAGGACGGGTAGAGTTTCTGCCCCGCCTGCATGAGCAGTGGTTCCCCACCCAGCCCTTCGACCAGGCAGTCGGGATCCGGCGCATCGGAGGTGGCGGCGAGGTAACCACGTGCGGCGGTCAGCGGTTCGTCCGTTGCGCGCAGACCCGCCTCGGCGGCCAGCGCCGCGAGGAGACCTTCTCGGGAAGCCTGCCCCGACAAGGCGTACCAGGCGTCGGAGAAGTAGGCGGCGCCCACCACCCCGGCGGCGGCGTTGACCGCCAGCCCGATGGCGGCGGCATAGCGGTCGGGTCGGGTTTCCCCCGCCACCTTGAGGCTGGCCACCGCGGCCCCGGCGGTGTTGCAGCCCCCACGGGGATGCCAGCCACGGTCGAAAGCGGACCGTCCCACCGCCGAGCCGATCCGCATGGCCACCTCGTAGCCGACCACCGCCGCCTCGATGAGACGTTCCCCAGGGGCGTCAATGGTTTCCCCGCGCGCCAGCAGGGCCGGGAAGGTCCCCACCCCGGGGTGGCCGAGAGAGCCGTGCCAGACGTCGTCGAGGTTAGGGCCGGAGGAACCGGCCACCCCATTGAGGAACGCCGCCCGGTCCGGCGGTAGTCGTAGCGTGGTGCCCACCACCGTGCTGCTGCCCGGCTCCGTACCGCTCAACTGGCACTCGAGAGTCTGCCACCGCCGGTGGTGCTCCCGGGTGCTGCCCAGCACCGCTACCCCCAGGTGGTCCAACAGCAGTCCCTTGACCCGTTCCACTACGTGGGGGGAAAGGTCCTGGAAGCGGAGCGCGGCGGCCCACCGGGCAAGTTGGGTCGTCGCGCTCGCCGCGTCGTCTCGGTCGTCCCGGCCTCGAGGCGAGGCCGGGTGACCACTCAGTTGTGCTTCCATCGGGTTGCCCATCGCTCAAGGACGATGATCAATTGCGAGAGCGTGACCGAGACCACCGCCACCACCGCGACTCCTGCCAAGACCACAGTGGTGTTAAAGAAGGCGGCACCGTTGGCGATGATGTAACCGATACCCTGGTTGGAGGAGATCAGTTCACCCACCACCGCCCCGATCACCGCCTGCGGCACCGCGATCCGTAGGCCTGTCATCACCCATACCGCCGCAGAGGGGATGATGACCCGCTGATACACGGTGAAGCGGCTGGCACCCATGATGCGCAACGCGTCGATGTACAGCGGATCGACATCCCGGGCTCCGGTGAAGGTGTTGTAGAAGATCAGGAAGAAGGAGATCATCGCGACCAGAACGACCTTCGACCCGAGCCCGATCCCGAACCACAGGACGAACAGTGGCGCCAGCGCGAGTTTCGGCAGGCTGTAGACCACGGTGACGAAGGGGTTGAGGATCGCCGCCGTCGTGGGCAGCCGGCCCAGAGTGAAGCCGACCAGCACTCCCGCGGTTCCCCCCAACAGCAGCCCGATGCCGAACTCCCGAAGGGTGATGAGCAGATGGACCCAGATGGTGCCGGTGGAGAACCACTCGTACAGCTGGTTGGCGATCGCCGACGGAGAGCTGGAGAAGAACGGATCGATCACCCGCCCGGACATCCACTCCCAGGAGGTGAGCCAGAGCACCAACACCACTACCTGGCCCAGCAGGATCAGAAGCCGTCGGCTCCCCAACCGCCGCTTGGTGAAGAGAGATGACGAGCCAGCCTCCAGCGGCCGGCTTGGGCTCGAAACCTCACTCATGATGGTTGCTCTCTTTCTGGCCGGCCTGGATCTCCCGGCTCAGGTTTCTCCACACCCGGCGCCGGACTTCCTGGTACTCGGGTTGAAACTGCAGCTCTTCCAGGTTGCGAGGGCGCGGCAGAGAAACATTGATGTCATCGACTATCCTGGCTGGCCGCGCACTCATCACGACGACGCGGTCAGCCAGCGTGATCGCCTCGTCCATGTCGTGCGTCACGAACAGGACGGTCGCCCCCAGCTTGTCGATCAACGCGAGCAGCTCCGCCTGCATCCGGAGCCGGAGGATCGCGTCCAGGGCACCGAACGGTTCGTCCAGCAGCAATGTCTCCGGCTCGTAGACCATCGCCTGGGCCAGCCCGACCCGCTTGCGCATGCCACCGGAGAGCGCGGAGGGGTAGGCGTGCTCGAACCCCGTCAGCCCCACCATCTCCACGTACTGGGCCACCCGCTGGGTGCGTTCCTTCTTCGGCACCCTGCGGATCTGCAGTGGGAGGGCGATGTTCTGCGCTACGGTGCGCCACGGCAGGATCGAGTCCCGCTGGGTCATGTAACCGATGTTGGTGTTCGGCCCAGTGAGTGTGGCGCCCCGGTAGAGGATCTCGCCTTTGGTGGGCTTGATCAGCCCGGCGACCATGTTCAGCAACGTGGATTTTCCACAGCCGGACGGGCCGAGCAGGGCGACGAATTCTCCTTCCCGGACCTCTAAATCCACTCTAGACAGAGCGGTCACTGGCCCTTGTCGGCTGGTGTAGGTCATCTGGGCGCCCTTGGCCGCCAGCACTACTGAGCGGCTACCGCCGTTATCGTGGTTGACAGGCACGGTCAGTCCTTCCCCATCATGCGGGCATGACCATCGACCGGTCGATGTCGGTGACACCGGAGCGTCCCAACAGCGCTAGCGACTTGATCATCTCGGCGGCCAGCATTTCGAGTGCGCGCCGCACGCCTGCCCGCCCACCCGCGCACAGGCCCATCGCCGCCAACCGCCCCACCACGACGAGGTCGGCGCCGAGCGCGAGCGCCTTCAGCACGTCGGTGCCTCGCCGGATCCCTCCGTCCAGCGCGACGCTGATCCGTCCTCCCACCGCCTCCACGACCTCGGGAAGCTGACGTAGCGCCGCCGGCGCGCAGTCGAGCTGACGCCCGCCGTGGTTACTGACGATCACTCCCGCAGCACCCATCTTGGCGCTGAGTTCGGCGTCCTCCGCCGTCATCACTCCTTTGATGACGACCGGCAACGACGTTTCACTCAGCGCTTCCGCCAGGTAATCGAAGGTCCACAGCGGCTGGCTCATGGTGCGGAACTCGCCGAACATCTCCTCGGCGTACTCGTCCGCACCCTCGTAATTGCCCCGCATGACGTCCTCGTAGACGAACTGGTTGGCCAACACTCGATCGCGGTAGCCCGCGGTCGGGCAGTCGGCGGTGATCACCAGTCCGCGGTATCCGGCGTTCTCCGCCCGCTTGACCAGTCGCCGGAAGTTCTTCAGGCTTCCTACCGGGTGCAGCTGGAACATGAGTGCCGCCTCCGGTGCCGCTTCCCGGATCCGCTCCAATGAATGAGTCGACACATGCGGCGCTATCGCCAACGCGCCGACGTCCTGCGCGGCGGCGGCCACGGCCAGCTGGCCGTCGGGGTGGAACAGCCCGTCGGCCCCGAAGGGGGCGGTCGCGACCGGCATCCGCAGCGACCAACCGAGGTACGTGGTCTCCAGCGACGGCGGCTGGCTACCGGTGAGGATCCGTGGCCGGAACACCCACCGGTTGAACTCTTCCACGTTCGCCGCCACGGTCCGCTCGGTGCCGGCGCCACCTTCGAGAAAGTCCCAGACCGCACCCCGGGCACCGCGGCGGGCGTGGACAGCCAGATCGGAGAGGTTCTTGATGCTGTGCGTATCCATCCCAGGAACGACTGTGTTCACGTGCATGCTCCTACATCGGTGGAATGGGTCAGTGCCCGCGTAGAGGGATCAGTACGAGGTGCCGACTTCGGCCTGCGCTTCTTCCGCGATGGCGGCGTTCCACGCGTCGTCGAAGGTGATCTTGCGGGTGGCCTCCGCCTCGGTGAGGCTCCCGTTGATCTCGAATGCGTTGATGACGAACTCTTTGGCCTGGTTGAACTGCCCGTTCGTGGGGGTGATGGTTCGCCCGTAGATCGGGTAGTTGGCCTCGAAGGCGGCGTTGTAGACCTCGGGGTCGATGTCGGTGAAGAGACCGCCCAGCAGTTCCCGGAACTCGTCCTTCTCCGCCTGGATGAAGTTGAGCGCGCGTTGGATCGACCGGCAGTACGCGGCGATGGCATCCGGGTTGGCCTCCAGGAATTCCTTGGTGCAGGAGGCCACGATGTAGGGGAAACCGATCAGATCCCGGATGGGGTCCTCGGCCATGTTGAACAGGTACCGCATGCCGAGCTCATGAATTGCCTGGTCAGAGAGGGGGGAGGAGATCGCCATCCCATCGATCTGACCGTTCATGACCGCCGCCAACATGGCGGAGCCACCGCCCTGGATCGGGGTGATCTGCACATCGGTATCCGGATCCAGTCCACCCAGATTGCTGGCGGCGTAGCGGATCAGCAGGTCCGGCGTGCTGGCCACCCCGGTGGACGCCAACCGCAATCCACGCATGGCCGCGGCCCGTTCTTCCGGCGTGCTGGACTCGGTGAGGCCGGCCTGGGTGAACGCCTCGTCAGTGATCACGATGTTGGTCGCCAGGGTCGTCACCATACAACAGAAGCTGATCAGCGGCTGGCCGACCACGGTGGACTTGATGGTGTCCATTGGGGAGCCAATGACGAAGTCGGCGTCTCCGGCGATCACGATGTTCGCCACCACGCCCTGGCCAGCGACGTTGCCGACCTGGGACAGACCCTCCTCGGCGAAGTAGTTCTTTTGTTCGGCGACGAGGAACGGGGCCCAGATGAAGGAGATCGCGGTCGAGCGGATGGTGCTGTATTGATCGTTCCCTCCGCCGCTACGGCCGCGGGAACCGCCTTCCGGGCTGGCGCATGCAGCCGCGAGGCCACCCGCGCCCGCCAGCATGCCGAGCTGGAAGAGGCGACGACGGGACAACGTGAATCGGTCAAGCATCGTGAGCTCCAGGTACGAGGTGTCGAATCTCAGCTAGGGCTGGTGCACGAGGGCCGCGCTAGGGCTTCAGGCTGCTGATCGTGCCGAGCGTGGGGGAGAGCTCCCCAAGGCCGGCCTGCCGGCAGGCGGCCCAGATGGTGGCTTGGTTCGCGGTGACGACGGGTAGACCCAGGTCCTGTTCCAGGCGAGTGATGATGCCGAGGGTGGGCAGGTTGGTGCAGCTGATGAACAGCGCCTGCGCGCCTGGCCGGACAGCGGAGCGGGCCAGTCGGTAGACCAGCTCTTCGCTCTGCTGTGCGATGGCCGAGACCGGCCTGCGGGTCAACGGCGGCTGGGCGTACCGGTCTCGTAAGCCCAAGCCGACCAGGGAGACAAGGTCGAACCCCTCGGAGGTGAAGAAATTGGCCAACCGTTGATTGATGGTGTCGTCGTAGGGGGTGGCCACCGCGATCCGGTCGACCCCCAGGGTCCGCAAGGCGTGGACGCTGGCCCCGGTGGTGGATAACGCAGGGCAGCCTGTCGTCTCGGAGATGCGGCGCACCAGATCGGCCTCGTAGGCGCGGTCCTCAATGAAGCTTCCGGAGGTGCAGCCGAACACCACCACGTCGGCGTCGAGCTCTGCCAGCTGCTCGGCGGCCCGAACGGAGTCTTCCGCCATGCGGCGTAACCCCTCCGGGTCGAGCTGGGGAATGACCATACGGGCCGCGTGCGCCGACGTGCCTGCGGGAAGCACCGAGTTGATCTCAGGCTCCAAGGTCATGTTGACGTGTGGAATGATCAGCCCAATCCGGGTTCGCCAGCCGTACATGGGCACCTGCTCTCGTGCGCCAGACAGGGGTTGTCTTCGATGTCGGTCGCCAGTCGCAGCGCGGCTGTTCCGATGACTCGTACACCGTTCCTCAGGTTGATACCGAGACGCTAGCGGCTGTCCTATGCACCGTCAAGGGAGAAAGTCGGCGGAATCAGCGCCAGCCGTCCGGTCAGAGCCAGCGCCCAATGAGGTCGTTAGCCAGGCAGGACGCCTTACCTACGGGGTGATCGAGTCGCCGCAACGCTTGGTAGCCGGCGGCGAGTGATGAGGAAATAACCGGGACACCCAGCTTGTCACCGACTGTACTGATGGCGTCAATTGTCGGCATGCCCGTACCGCTAAGAAGAACGCAGGTTCCTGGCTCTGGGCGTAGCTCGCGTAGGGCGGCGACCACCTCGGCGGTGCGGAGGGCGTAGATGCCCTGCGGTGCGGACACCTTGCTGACTCCGGCGACGGTCAACCCGGCGGCGTTCCAGTACTGCACCGCCAGGTCGGTCAGCCAGTCCGGGTACGGCGAGACCACCAACACTCGACGTTTTCCCAGGTCAGAGAGGGTATCCAGGATGGCCTGGGCAGCGGTGAGCGGGCGGGTGGCCCCGCCGGCGACGAGCGCCGCCTGCAGCTCGGGATCCCGGTCCGGCCCCACCAGGTACGAGGAACCGGTACATGCGAAGTACACCACGTCGCGCTGGGAGTCGCGCAACGAACGGGTGGCCTCGGTCAGCACCTGGTTGTAGCCGAGCAGGCGTTCGCGCAGTTCCCCCTCCTGCGGTGGTAACGGCACGGTCTCCACCCGGAGATCAGGCGGAACCAGGGCCCGTAGCTCACGCGCGACGGTGGGGTTGTCGGGCGGCAGCAGTGCCCCGATCCCGGGTGAGGCGGGAGTCGTGCCGGTCGGAGAAGTGGAGTGTGAGGTGCTGGTCATTCGGGTGACACCACCTTCATCTCTCGACACGGAAGGATCCGCATGACTTGACAACGCGGTAGTGGCAGCACACTATCCAGTGTGATTCCGCTCGCGCAACCATCGTTTCTGTAGGGCGAACAAGTCGCAGCGGCGAGCGAAGCACTGGGGAAGGTTGGGAGGCTGCCATGTGGAACCGTCCAGACGTCGACTTCATCGCTAGCCAGGATCTGCCGTGGAGCTCCGTGCCGGCCGGGCTCTTCGGCGCTGACCACGGCGGCGGCCTACGCAAGACCCTCTCGGTAGACGAGGAGGACGGCGCGCGTACCGACCTGATCGCGTTCACCAACCGCCAGCGAGGAGTGCTTCGCCACAGTTGCGACTTCTTTGTGCTCGCCGGCCGGGGAATGGTCAATGACCAGCCCTACGCCCCCGGCACCTACCTGTACGCCGAAGCCATGACCGAACTGGACTGGGTGCCCGGCCCGGGGCGTACCGTCCTGTTCTTCGGCCCGCACGGCAGCCCGGAGTTCGAACCAGGGCAGGGCTCGGGGAAGCTCACCGTGCTCCAAGAAAGCCGAGACGAGTGGACGTCGATGAGTTGGCGTGGCGACGAGCCTCAACCGGCCGACGTCAAGATTCGATGGCTACGGCGGGACGACACGGGCATCGTCTTCCTCGTCGGGATGCTCCCCGGCTACCGCGCCCCCATGGAGGAGAAGCACCCGGTCTACGAGGAGTCTTTCAAGATCGCTGGTGATCTGCTCCTCGGACGTCGTGGGGTGGTCAAGCCGGGCGGCTACTTCTTCCGCAGCCCGGAGACGTGGCACGGCCCGCTCTACAGCCGTACCGGCAACCTGTCGCTCATCCGCAAGAACGCGCACGGCAGCACCGACTACCGGGACCCGCTGCCCGGATGCGACCTGGAGACCCTCATCCCGGCGTGCTACGACAGCGACCCGTCACTGCACCCGAGCCTCCTGGGGCAGGCCTGATGCCCGCACCGCCCGAACCACCCCCGGACTACCGCCAGCAGCTGGCGACCATCCGGGACGAGCGTGGATACACCCTGTCGTACCACGAGATCTACGCGCGTACCGAGCCGGCGTTCCTGGAGGCGTACGCCCGGCTCTACCGGCGATTCGCGCTGGATCAGCGGTACCTCTCACCCCGGGAACGAGAGCTGATCTGGGTAGGCCTCCTGGCCACCGACGAAGAGAACGTCGGCACCCTCCACGTGGAGCGTGGCTACGACGCCGGGCTGAGCGCTGACGAGATGGCCGAGGCGGTCGCCGTCGCCGGGGCCGCCGCGGCATGGCGGCCGCTCTTCTTCGCCCACCGCGCCTGGGGACACACCCTCCCGCTCGACCACCTCAGTCGGTACGACGCTCTCCTGGAGGTGGCCGCACCCCACCTGTCAGCGCAGGAAGTGCAGTTGATCGCGCTGCTCACTCACGGGGTGCGGGAGGAGGAGGACGCTTTCCTGCACCACCTCGGGCGGCTGTACGCCGACGGGATCGACGAGCGGTGCCTGGCGGAAGCGGTCAGTTACCTGTTGCTGCCCTGCGGTGCCAACACCCTGCTGTGGGCTACGGACCTGTGGCTGAGCGCCATTGAGAGCGGTCGTATCACCCCCACCGGCGCCCTGATGGACGTGAACACGAGGACGCGGCGCTCATGAACGCACTGGTCGTCGGTGGGCGGGGAGCGATCGGCTCCGCCGTGGTGGAGTTGCTCCGGCAGACTTACGCGCAGGTGTACGTGCTCGACCGGGTCGACGGGGTGGATGCCACCGACGAGTCCCAGGTCCGGGCGTTCCTCGACCAGCTCCCGGCACCGCCGACCCGGTTGGCGTACCTGGCCGGAAGCGTGGGATACGGCGGACTGCTGGACACGACACCCGAACAGTGGCGCGCCACCGTGGAGGACAACCTCACCGCCGCATACACGGTGACTCGCGCGGTCCTGCCGTACATGCTGGACGCCGGCAGCGGGGCGATCGTACTGATGAGTTCGGTCAACGGTCGTCACGGCGGCAACACCCTCTCAGGGCCGGCCTACGCTGCGGCGAAGGCCGGAGTGATAGCACTGAGCTGGAATATCGCCAAGGAGTTCGGGGGGCGCGGGATCCGGTCCAACGCGGTCGCTCCCGGGCCGGTGCACTCTCCCATGACCGCTCGGCTGTCAGACACGGAGATGTCCCAGCTCGTGGCGCAGATCCCGCTGGGGCGCGCCGCCGAACCGGTGGAGGTGGCCGAGGTCATCGCCTTTCTGCTGAGTGACGCCGCCAGCTATGTCAACGGGGCCACCGTCGACATCAACGGCGGGTTGTGGATGGGGTGACCGGTGCCCTAGCACCTCGCTGCCACACGTCATGGCTCCTCTCCCGCCACGTCGGTGAGTTCGCGGAGGAGTTCGGAGGCGGTGACCGGGTCGAGTTCCCCGAACCGCCGCGCGTTCCGTCGCTGCCAGTCACCCAGTCCGTGCTCATCAAGCCAGACTGTGGTGAGCTGCTGTTCTGGGAACGTGTGGGGCTGGCCGATGATGATGCCTGGTTCGAGGTTGATCACCGCTGCCCAGCCGTTGGGTAGGGGTCGCAGCAGCCACGGTTGGAGCCCGCCATCTTGGGGGGCCGCCCGGCGCCAGCCGCGTCGTTCCAGTCCCAGCAGTTTTCCGGTCGGTACGGTCAGGCCGTGGAAGCGGTCGAGGGTTTCGGCCTGCTGTTCTGATGCGGTGAGGGTGTGGGTCTTGCGGCCGAGTTGGGGGAATGGTTGCCGCAGCTCGTAGTCGGCGAAGATCTCCGACCAGGTCGGCACGGTTTCGTCGAGGTGGAGTGGGTGGGCGACCCCGACGATCGCGTCGTCGTCGAGTCGTAGGGTCTCGTCGTTGACATCGGCCAGGCTGCGGTCTTCTGCTACCCGGAAGCCGGCCACCGTGTCGCCGTCGAACCACCCCCACACCAGCCGGCGGACGAGGTGCCACATCAGTGGATGGTTCATCAGCAGCTCGCGGAATTGGGTGAACGACCAGCGCCGCTGGTTGACCATCGCCTGCTCCAGGCGGGTGATCTGGCTGGCAGCCAGCGCCCGTACCTCTTTCTTCAAGGTGCGGAAGCGCTGGTAGGCGGTGGGGGCGAGCTGTGGATCGTCTCGACGTCCGGGTTTCGGTAGGGTTTTGTGTGGTTTGCCGGTCTGGTCCAGGACGTATGGTGTGAGTTGTTCGTCGAAGCCGACGGTGAATCGGCGGGGGCCGTAGTCGAGGGTCAGGCTGCCGCGCTCGTCCAGGCCGAGGTCCGGCACCAGCCGATCCTCCAACTGCGCAGCGGTGAGACCACGCCTGGCCGCCGCCTCCGTCAGCTTCTGCTGAGCCTGTTCCCGCAGGGCTTTGAACTTGGCTTTCCGGGCAATGTCGGCCAGTTGTCGCAGCGCAGCATCGGTGTCGATGCGGGCCAAGACGTCGAGACCGGTGACGGCATGGGGGTGTTTGCCTTGACCTGGCCAGACCCGGATGAGCGGATCGAGCCGGTGCACCGTCTGGTCGTCCCCCAGCCAGGCGAGGGCGGTGAAGGCCCAGCGCTCCTGCGACGGCATCCCCGCCGACCGCCACTGTTCGAACAAGGCCCAGGCGAACTCGGCCAGAGAAGACGGATCGCAGGCTTCCTTGGCCGGCGCCACCCCGGCGTACTGCTCGTCAATAGTGGATAGTGCCAGCATGGTGCACAGGTGACGCACCGCCTCCGGCGGCAGCACGCTGGTCCGGTCCCGCACGAGCACCGGCGGCAGCAGCACCGGATCCACCCAGGACGGCAAGTGCGGGACTTGGGCGGGTAGGGAAGCCAGGGGGTCAGCGGTGAGGAGCGATTCCACCCCGGCGAGCGCCGCCTCGCCGTACTCCCTGGCCGCGGCCAGGACCTCATCCCGGTGGGTCTCGGCGAGCGTGCGTAGCGCCTGCTCAGCCGCGCGGCGCCGCCGCCCCGGTTTCCCCAACGCGGCCGGAATCAGCGCCCGGGCAGCGAAAGTCGGATGGCGGCGCAGCCATGTCAGCGCAGTAGCACGGACGGTCCGGGTGCGGCTGAGCCAGTCCGCCATCTGGAGGGCGATCTCCACGTTGGCGAACGGCATGAGGAAGGGGGCTGCCGACACCGGCTGCTTCTTCGCCACATGCCACAGCGCCGGCAGCGCGTCCTGTTCATACCGAGCGACGAATTTCGGTAGCCACCGCTCCGGATCGTATGGGTATCGGGGGCGCCAACTGGCGACCCACTCTCGGGGAATGTCGGCTGGCGCTTCGAGGAAGAAATCATCCTCAAGGTACGGCGACAACGTACCCGTGCGGTACTGCGCGGCGTACTTCTCCCAGTTTTCACGAACGTCTTCCAGGATGGTGGGGCGGCTGGTGAGCCAGGATTCCTGTTCGCCGGGCTCCCACACCAGCTCTGTCCCGCTCGGTGGGGTCAGGTCTGAGACCACCGGTGCCTTTTCGGTCGAGTGTTTCCCACGCCACGGCGGGTCAACGAGTACCGACGGGAGGGAGTCAGCCGGCGCGAACGGGACATCGGTGTGGTGGCCTCCGCGGGCCTCCGCCGCGACCTGCGCAAGGTAGGCAGCGGCGGCCGCCGGCAGCGCCGGCAGGGCCGTCGCCACCAGCTCGGGGTGGCGGGCCACCTGGGCTCGCAGCAGCGGGCCCGCGAGCTGCTCGGCAACGGTCTTATCGGCGATCGCCTCGACGAGTATCCGCAGCGCCCGCACCGGGAACCGTTGCTGCGCCTCCACAAAGCTGGCGCGTACCGACGACTGGTCAAGCCGGGCAACCAGCTCCCGCATCGCCTCGTCGGTGGGGAGGTGAGTCAGCATTGTCAGCAGCTGCTGGCGGAACGCGGCGGAGCAGTCCGCCCGCTCCCACCAAGAGATGAGGAACGGCGCGATGGCAGGCCCCACCCCGTCCACCCCGGTCACAAATTTGTCTAGCCGGTGCGCCAGCCGCGAGGGGAGAACATGTTCATGGATCTGCCGCAGTTGCTCTGGCGAACTGACCGCGCACCACAGTGTGGACGCGAGCGTCTTGTCGCCACTGATCGCGACGGCGGCAGAGTCCGCGTCCACCCAATCGGTCCGGGTAGGGAAGAGGAACGAGGTCATCACCCGGGTGTCAAGATCCCGATCGCGATAGTGTGCCGCAGCGGCGCACGCCTCGGTGTACTCCTGGTCGCTGCTGTGGGCGAGGTATGCGCGCAGCCGCAGCGCCATGGGTTCGCATGTCGCATAGACCGGGAAAGGACTTCTGGCCGAGTGTCGACTCCGCCGGTGCAGCGTGAACCGGCGATAAGATTTGGCGGTGATCATCAGATCGAGCAGCTCCAGCAGCGTGCTGACCATGAACGCTGCCCCTCGTGACGCCAGCCAGTAGTCCAGTTCAGCCTGCTGCTGTGAGGCCGTCAGGCCGTCCAACTGCAGCTGTCCCAGCAGCAGCACCGCCACTCCTGGGGGAGTGGCCTGACGATGGTCAGCGAGCACCTGGCGGGTCGCGCTGACCAGCTCGGGATCACTGTCCGGCTGTGCGAGCAGTTCGGCGAAGGCCTGGTTCTGCGGCACTGACGGTTCGGGCGCCGGGCGCAGCGTGAAGTCCTGGCTGGTTGGCCTGCCTCGGCGCGGAATGATTTTGGATCGCCACGCGCGCGGGAACGTGAGTGTGTCCTCATCAGGCAGTGCCATGTGGCCAGCGCCTGACATCGCTGCACCTCCTTGGACAGTCCTGGATGGCGCGCCACGATATCGGGCGGGACTGACAGTTTTAGACTTCCGGCTCCGGATCGGGGGCCAGGCGGTGAGCGAGCGCCACCGGCACCAAACCGTCGGTAGCCCAGCGGGCGAGCAACTCCCGGTCGACCAGCCGAATCCCCAACCGGGCGGCGGCGTCGACGGCTGGTTGCGTGAAGGTGCTGGTGGTGACGATGGCGGGAATGTCCGCCCCGTGCAGCTGCCATGCGGTGCCGGCGAAGCGTTGCACGTCTGGACTGCCGACCCGCCGGTCAACCGCGTACCGCTTGCACTGGATGACCACCCGCCGCCCGTCCGGGGCCCGCGCGGTGACATCGGCGCCGAGGTCACCGGCGCCGCCGGACACCGTCACCTGAGTGAACCCACTACGGACCAGCAGATCGGCGACCCACTGTTCGAACTGCGGTCCGGTCAAGCGGTCCGCCACCTCGATGCTGCGGGTCAGCGCCAGCCGGCGGCGTCGCTTGGCGACCTGCCAGCTCAGGTAGAGCGTGAGCGCGGTGGCGCCGACCAGCACCACCCCCACCAAGAGAGCCGTCCGCACCGTCGGGTGCTCCCGCAACCAGTCCACCACCGCCACCCCCACCAGCAGGGCCGCGATCGCAGCGACGGCCAGCAGGGACGGGTCTGGCCGGCGGGACCGACGCCGGGTGGATGTGGCGCGTCGACGGGAACGTGGGGGTGCCATGGCTGCCTCCAGGTCGGCGCGGATCGGGATGGCGCACTCTACCTACCACCTGGGTACGACACTCCGTGGTGACGGGTAGGGCTGGTACACCTGTTCTAGTCTGAGAGGCGTAAGCGCGGCGGTGGGCAGTCGTGACCGATAACCAAGGCGACATCGGTATGGAACCTGCGGTTGCGGGGTAACGTCCCATGATCATGAGACGTACGAGTTGGCTAGGGTGCGCGCTAGCGGCGATGCTGGTCATGGCCGGCTGTGGGGGCAAGGAGGCCGCTGAGCTGGCCTCGGCGCCGTCGCCGACCGCGGAGAGCCCATCGGCTACCACTCCCGCTCAGGAGCCCGCCGAATCCCCCGAGCCCGCCAAGGTCGAGCCCAGCCCAGAGGACGCCGGTAATACGTCGTCGCCTGTGGAGAGGGAAGCGGACGACCGGGCGGGGACGCCGACCACCGCGGAGGAGCCCAGCGGTTATTTGGAGGCGGTGATCGCGGACGCCGCTCGGCGGGCCGGGGTGGCGCGGTCGGAAGTCCAGGTGGTACGGAATCAGACGGTCCAGTGGTCGGACGGCTCCCTCGGCTGCCCTGAGCCGGGGATGGCGTACATCCAGGTGATCGTGGACGGTTACTGGGTGGAGCTGCGGGCAGGAGGCAAGCTCTACGACTACCGGCTTGATCGGCAGGGGAACTTCCGACTGTGCGAGCAGGCGTTCCGCAAGCCGCCCTACCAGGACCGCTAATGGGTCGGGTCTGGAAGATACAGGGATAATTGGCGGTCAAGTCCTCGAGCAGGATGGGTTTGTGACTGCCGTGACCGCCGCCGCTGTTGCCTGCTAGTTCCTTATGCGAAGGAGCGGACTGGTCAGAGGTCGAGGCGCAAGGAACTCTTCCCTTTAGTCCACTCAGGCCACGTGGTGATGCCCGCAGAGCGGTAGGGGCGGCAGCCGTGGCCCCCTACGGCCGCGCCGCGTCACCGCCGACCGAAAATCCCGGGACCGGTGACCACGTAGCGCATTAGGGTCGACGGATGATGACAGATCCACGGCTGGTGGCGCTCTACGATCTGGACAATCCTGCTGGCCCCGATCACGACTACTTCCGGAGCCTCGCCGACCGGCTCGATGCACGCACCATCGTGGACTTGGGCTGCGGCACCGGTATGCTGACCGTCACCCTCGCCCGCCCGGGCCGGCGGGTGATCGGCATCGACCCGGACGCGGGCATGCTGGACTGGGCCCGGCGCCGTGACGGCGCCGACCGGGTCACCTGGATCCAGGGGGATTCCCGCGCCCTCGCCGGTATCAAGGCCGACCTGGTGGTGATGAGCGGAAACGTCGCTCAGCACATCGTCGGCGACGCCTGGCCCCGGACACTTCATGACATCCAGGCCACACTCTCCCCCGGCGGAGTGCTCGGGTTTGAAAGCCGCAATCCGGCCGTACGGGAGTGGACGCGGTGGACCCGTGAGCACACCTACGGCACACGGGACACTCCTAGCGGGCCGCTGACCGAGTGGCTACAGGTCACCGAGGTCACCGACGACGGCATGGTGACGTTCGAGGCGTACAACCGGTTCGACGCCACCGGCGAACAGTTGGTGGTCCGACAGACGCTGGCGTTCCGCAGCCGGGAGCAGATCGAATCGGATCTGGCGCAGGCGGGGCTGACGGTCACCGCGGTGTGGGGTGGGTGGCGGCAGGAGCCGGTTACCCCGACCGCGCGGGTCATGGTCTTCGAAGCGGTACGCCCGGCGTGAACGGGGCAACCCGGCAAGAGCAGCGATCCCGGGGTGTGTTGATCAAGTACTGTGGAAGCCCGGACCAGGAGGTGACATGCCCAACAGCGGTGGATACCTGCGGACTCCCACCATCCACGGTGACGACGTGGTGTTCGTCTGCGAGGACGACCTCTGGCTCGTGCCGGCGACCGGTGGCCGGGCCTACCGGCTGACCGCCGGCGTCGCGGAGGCGAGCAGCCCGCGGCTGTCCCCGGACGGGCAGTGGCTGGCGTTCGTCGGCCAAGAGGACGGTCCGCCCGACATCTACCTCATGCCGGTCACCGGCGGCACCGCCCGGCGGCTCACCTTCTCCGGCGGCGGGATGGTCCTGGCCGGATTCGACCCCCGGGACGGGTCGGTCATCTACGCCACCGACGCGCACCACCCGTTCCCAGGCGATCGCTGGCTCTACCGGGTCCACCCGGAGGGTGGGCTGCCGGAGCCGCTGCCGTACGGCCCGGCCAGTGCGATCTCGTACGGTCCGGACGGTGGGGTGGTGATCGGCCGGATCCACTCCGACCCGGCGCGGTGGAAGCGGTACCGGGGCGGCCGGGTCGGGGACCTGTGGGTGGACCCGACCGGCTCCGGCACCTTCCAGCGGCTGATCACCCTGGACGGCAACCTGGCCTCGCCGGTGTGGGTGGGGGAGCGGATCTACTTCCTGTCCGACCACGAAGGCGTCGGCAACGTCTACTCGTGCCTGCCGGACGGCACCGACCTGCGGCGCCACACCGACCACGAGGACTACTACGCCCGGAATCTGAGCGCGGACGGCCGGCGGCTGGTCTACCAGGCCGGGGCGGAGCTGTGGCTGCTGGACCTCGCCGAGGACCAGCCGCGGCGGATCGACGTCCACCTCGCCAGCTCCCGTACGCAGCGGCGGCGGCAGTTCGCCCCCGCCGACCAGCACCTGGACACCGCCACCCTGACCCCCGACGGGGCCTCGCTGGCGATCACGGTCCGCGGTAAGGCGTACGTGTTGGGTAACTGGGCCGGCCCGGTACGCCAGTACGGACAGCCGGACGGGGTCCGGTACCGGCTGCTCACCCCGCTGTCCGACGGCCGGCTGGTCGCCGCCGCCAGCGACGAGTCCGACCGGGAGCGGCTGGTGGTGCTGTCCGAGGACGGAACCACCACTGACCTGACCGCGTGGGACACCGGCCGGGTGATGGAGCTGGCGGCCTCCCCGACCGAGCCCCGGGTGGCGTTGACCAACCACCGGGAAGAACTGCTCGTGGTCGACCTACGGGACACCCCGACCGTGACCACGGTGGACCGCAGCCAGTTCCGCACCTACGCCGTGGCGGACCTGGCCTGGTCCCCGGACGGCCGGTGGCTGGCCTACCGCTACGCCGACTCGGTCTCCACCACCGCGATCAAGGTGCTGAAGGTCGAGACCGGGGAGACCTTCCCGGTGACCCGGCCGGTGCTGCGGGACTCCCGCCCGGCGTGGGACCCGGCCGGTCGCTACCTCTACTTCATCGGCCAGCGCCGGCTCGAACCCGTCCTGGACCGGGCCCAGTTCGACTACGGCTTCCCCTTGAGCAGCCAGTTGTACGCGGTGACGCTGCGCGCTGACGTGCCCGCGCCGTTCGTGCCGCAGGTCGAGCCGCTGCACCAGGAGAAGAAGGACGACTCGGCCCCGGAGCGGATCGAGATCGATCTGGCGGGGATCGAGCGGCGGGTGGTGCCGTTCCCGCTGCCGGACAACCGGTACGTGCGGATCGCGGCTACCCGGGACAAGGTGCTGTTCACCACCCGCCCGGTGGCCGCCCCCGAGCCGAGTCCCTTTGAACCGCCCCTGGCCGACGCGACCCTGGAAAGCTACGACCTGAAAACCGGGAAACAGGAGCAGATCGCGACCGGCCTGGTCGACTTCCAGATCGGGCCGGACCACCGGACCCTGCTCTACCGGACCGACCGGCGGCTGCGGGTCATCCCCGCCGGTCAGAAAGCCACCGACTCCGACGAACCGGGTCGGGAAAGCGGCTGGATCGACCTGGACCGGGTGAAGGTGTCGGTGCACCCGGACGCCGAATGGCGGCAGATGTTCCGGGAGGCGTGGCGGCTGCAGCGGGAACACTTCTGGGTTGAAGACATGTCCGGGGTGGACTGGGACGAGGTCTACGACCGGTATCTGCCGCTGGTGGACCGGGTCAGCACCCGGTCGGAGTTCTCCGACCTGCTGTGGGAGCTGCAGGGCGAACTGGGCACCTCCCACGCGTACGAGGTGGGTGGCGCCTACCGCATCCGCCCGCAGTATCGGCAGGGCTTCCTCGGGGTGGAGTGGGATCTCACCGCCCCGCCCGGGGTGTACCGGATCGCGAAGGTGCTCGAGGGCGATCCGTGGTCGCCGGACCACACCTCTCCGCTGAACCGGCCCGGGGTCAACGTGCAGCCCGGCGACGAACTGGTGGCGATCAACGGCACGCCACTGTCCGCCACCGTCACCCCCGGCGAGCTGCTGGTCAACCAGGCCGAAGCGGAGGTACAGCTGACCATCCGACGCGGTGACGCGCTGCGGACGGTCACGGTCCGGGCGTTGGCCGACGAGCAGCCGATCCACTACCGGGAGTGGGTCGAGCGCAACCGCCGGTTCGTGCACGAGCGCACCGGCGGCCGGGTCGGGTACCTGCACATCCCGGACATGGGGCGGGCCGGGTACGCCGAATTCCACCGTGGTTTCCTCACCGAGTACGACCGGGAGGCGTTGATCGTGGACGTCCGCCGCAACGGCGGCGGCCACGTCTCCGGGCTGCTGCTGCAGAAACTGGCCCGGCGGCGGCTGGGGTACCAGTATTCCCGTTGGGGGGTCCCGACGCCCTACCTGAAGGAAGCACCTCGGGGGCACCTGGTGGCGCTGACCGACGGGCATGCCGGCTCCGACGGCGACATCTTCAGCCACGCCTTCAAACAGTTGAAGCTCGGCCCGCTGGTCGGCAAGCGGACCTGGGGCGGGGTGATCGGGATCTGGCCGCGGCACCGGCTGGCGGACGGGACGATCACTACCCAGCCGGAGTATTCGTTCAGCTTCGATGATGTCGGCTGGCGGGTGGAGAACTACGGCACCGAGCCCGACATCGAAGTGGACAATGCGCCGCACGACTACGCCGCCGGCCGGGACCCGCAGCTGGAGCGGGCGATCGAGTGCGCGCTGGAGTCGCTGGCGCAGCGGCCGGCCCACCGCCCCAATCCGGCGGAGCGGCCGAAGCTGGGTCGTCCCTCATTGCCGCCGCGGCAACCGCGGGCCTGACCGGTCACCGTACGGGTAGGCTCGCCGCGTGGCTGATGAGGAGATCCGCGACGCTACCCGGGTGGCGCATCCACAGTGAACGGGTAGTGGGCGACACGCGGCGGTAGCGGCTGCCCGGGTGGAGTGGATCCCCCTGACCTCGGTCCGGGAACGCCTAGCCTGAGGCGGCCGTGTGAGCGGCGTAACCCGGCGTCAATGATGTGCCCATGGCAGGGCTGTCCGGCACCGGGTTGATACCTCCGGTCAGGAAGCGGCGAGCCGCTCCAGCTCCTCCGGCGTGCCGGCCATGATGGTCGCCGCATGCGTGGTGATCTTCTCGATCGGCCAGTCCCACCAGCGGACGGCGAGAAGCCGTGCGATGTCGGACTCGGCGAACCGTAACCGGATGTGGCGGGCCGGGTTCCCCGCGACAATCTCGTACGGTCGTACGTCCTTGGTCACCACGCTGTGGGCGCCGATCACCGCACCGTCGCCGATGGTCACCCCGGGCAGGATGGTGGCCTCTCGGCCGATCCACACGTCATTGCCGACCACGGTGTCTCCCGGCTGGGGGATCGCCAGGTAGGTGTCCAGGGTGTTCGCGGTCCACGCACCCCCGAACATCGTGAACGGGTAGGTCGACGGCCCGACCATCGGATGGTTGCCGCCGGGCATGAGGAAGGTGACGCCCGGTCCGATGGTGGTGAAGTGACCGATCACCAGCCGTTGCGGCCCGTACAGGTACTTGATGTTCGCCTGCTCGAACGGCGGCCGGGTCCCTTCGTTGTCGTAGTAGGTGTAGTCCCCCACCTCGATCAGTGGGGAGGTGACCTCGTTCTTGAGGAAGACCACGTTGGTGAGGTCGGCCCGGGTGGTGGGGTGGAGCTGGTCGGGGTCGGGGATGTCGGTGGGACGGGCACTCATGCTCCCCTGCTTAGTGGTCCGCGGGGGTGGCGGCAAACGGATTTCCGGTCCCTCCGGGGCCATCGCTGCGCGGTTCCTTCCGATGGGATTCCCGCTGCGGAACGGGAGCCGCTGGCGGAGGGCTGAGGATAATCCGGGTATGCGGGTGACGGTGGTGGGGGCCGGGGTCATCGGACTGACCTCGGCGATGCGGTTGGCGGAAGCGGGGCACCAGGTACGGGTGGTGGCCGCGGAGCCGCCCGAGCAGACCACCTCGGCGGTGGCGGCGGCGGTGTGGTACCCGTACCGCGCCTTCCCGGAGCAGCTCGTCACCGGCTGGTCGGCGCGCAGCTACCACCACCTGGCCCGCTTGGCGACCGTGCCGGGTACGGGGGTGCGGATGCGCTGGGGCCGGGAGCTGCGGCGCACTCCCGCCGCCGATCCGTGGTGGCGGTCGGCGGTGCCGGAGTTCACCCGGCTCGACGGCGACGACCTGCCGGCGGGCTACCGGGACGGGTGGCGGATGCGGGTGCCGGTGGTGGACATGTCCCGGCACCTGCCCTGGCTGCGGCAGCGCCTGGTCGACCTGGGGGTGCCGCTCACCCTGCGTCGGCTGGACACGCTCGCCGACGCCGATCCGGCCGACGTGGTGGTCAACTGCACCGGGCTGGGGGCCCGTGAGCTGGTGGGGGACGGGCAGCTGACTCCAGTCCGGGGGCAGGTGCTGGTGGTGGAACAGTTCGGGCTGACCGAGTGGGTGCTGGACGACAGCGACGAGGCGCGCCCGACCTATGTCATCCCGCGCGAGGAGACGGTGATCCTCGGCGGCACCGCCGAGGAAGGGGCGGAGGATCTGACTCCCCGCCCGGAGGTGGCGGAGGAGATCCGGCGACGGTGCGCCGCGCTGGTGCCGGCCGCCGCGGACGCCCGGGTGCTCGCCCACCGGGTGGGGTTGCGACCGGCCCGCCCCACGGTGCGACTGGAGCGGGACGCTACCGCCGACCGCCCGGTGGTGCACTGCTACGGGCATGGCGGGGCCGGGGTGACCCTCTCCTACGGCTGCGCCGAGGAGGTGGTGGCGCTGGTGGCGTCGCTGGCGGACACCGCCGGCCCGCAGCGGTAGCGACGGGCGTATCCGCCGAGTCAAGCGGAGGAGGCCGGCGGCGGGGTGTCCGCGGGGCTCAGCACCGCCACGAGAAAGTCGGAGTCGTCGGTGAACGGGCGCAGATCCCAGGTCGACAGCAGCAGGTCCGGGGTCAGGCCGACGGCCTTAGCGTCGGTGAGGAAGTCGGAGAACTCGTAGTCCCGCCCGGCGCCGAACCCGACGACCACCCGCCCGCCGTCCCGCAGATGGGTGCGGAACCGGCGCAGCACCTCCCGCCGGGTACGCGGCGCCAGGAACGTCATCACGTTGCCGGCGCAGACCACCACGTCGAACCCTTCGGTGATGCCCTGCGCGGGCAGATCCAGCTCCGCCAGGTCCCCGACCAGCCACTGCGGGCCGGGGTGATCCTGGCGCGCGGCGTCGATCAGCACCGGGTCGAGGTCGACCCCGACCACCTGGTGCCCGACCGACGCCAGATAGCCCCCGACCCGGCCGGTGCCGCAGCCGGCGTCGAGGATCCGGGATCCGCGGCCGACCATGGCGTCCACCAGCCGCGCCTCCCCGACCAGATCGACCCCGGATGCGGCCATTGTCCGGAACCGGTCGATGTACCACTGGGAGTGGCCGGGGTTTTTGCTGGTGAGCTGCAGCCAGCGATTCTCATGATCCACACTGCCATGGTGCCACCGCGGGGGCGGTCCGGTCAGAGCGACGCCAGCCGGTGGGGGAGGGCGGTGTGGCGGCGACCGGTGCCGGCCGCCCGCACCGCCAACGCGATCGCCTTCCGGGAACCGGCCAACACCACCAGCTGCTTGGCGCGGGTCACCGCGGTGTAGAGCAGGTTGCGCTGCAGCATCGGGTACGCGCTCATGGTGAGCGGCACGACCACCGCCGGGTATTCGCTGCCTTGCGAGCGGTGGACGGTGATCGCGTACGCGTGCTGCAGCTCGTCCAGCTCGTCGAAGTCGTACTGGATGTCTTCGTCTTCATCGGTGCGGACGGTCAGGGTCTGGTCCTCCAACCGCAGGTCGGTGACCACCCCCACGGTGCCGTTGAACACCCCGGCCGCACCCTTGTCGTAGTTGTTGCGGATCTGGATCACCTTGTCGCCGACTCGGAACACCCGCGCCCCGTGGCGCCGCTCCGCCACCCCGTCCCGGGCCGGCGCCAACGCCTCCTGCAGCAGCTGGTTGAGGTTGCCGGCGCCGGCCGGCCCCCGGTGCATGGGGGTGAGCACCTGGATGTCGCGGGGATGCAGGCCGAACCGGCGGGGAATCCGGCGGGCCACGATGTCCACCACCTGCGCGGCGGTGACCTCCGGATCGTCGGACGGAAACAGAAAGAAGTCCGGGTATTCCTGGAACACCGGGGTCTGGCCGGCGTTGATCCGGTGCGCGTTGACCACCACCCCGGACTGCTGCGCCTGCCGGAAGATGGTGGTCAACCGGACACTGGGGATGGTGTCGGTGGCCAGCAGGTCCCGCAGCACCTCCCCGGCCCCGACCGACGGCAGCTGGTGGACATCCCCGACCAGCAGCAGGTGCGCCCCGCTGGCCACCGCCTTGACCAGTTTGTTGGCCAGGATCAGGTCCAGCATGGAGGCTTCGTCGACCACGATCAGATCCGCGTCGATCGGGTTGTCCTGGTCGTAGCTGGGGTCCCCGCCGGGGCGCAGTTGCAGCAACCGGTGCACGGTGGCGGCGGGGTGCCCGGTCAGCTCGGTCAGCCGCTTGGCCGCCCGTCCGGTGGGGGCGGCCAGCACCACCTTCGCCCGCTTGGCGGTGGCGAGCTCCACAATCGACCGTACGGTGAACGACTTGCCGCACCCGGGGCCACCGGTGAGGATCGCCACCTTGGAGGTGAGCGCCAGCCGGACCGCCCGCTCCTGCTCCGGGGCCAGCTGCGCGCCGGTCCGTTCCCGCAGCCACGCCAGCGCCCGCGCCCAGTCGACCTCCGCGAAGGCCGCCAACCGGTCGGTCCGGGCGTGCAGCAGCCGCAGCAGGTTGCTGGCGAGGGAGCGCTCCGCCCGATAGAACGGCACCAGATACACCGCCGGGATGGTGCCGCCTTCCCGGCTCGGGTTCGGCACCTCCTCCCGGACCACCCCGTCGTCCTCGGCCAGGTCGGCCAGGCAGGTGCGCACCAGCTCCGGCGGCACCTCCAGGATCTCCGCCGCGTCGGTGATCAGATTCGGTTCCGGCAGGTAGCAGTGGCCCTGCTCCGCCGCCTCCGACAGGGTGTAGCGGATGCCGGCCCGGACCCGCTGCGGGCTGTCGGCCGGGATACCGACCGCGCGGGCGATCGTGTCCGCGGTGCGGAACCCGATGCCCCACACGTCGGCCGCCAACCGGTACGGCTCGTTGCGCACCACCGAGATGGAGGCGTCCCCGTACTGCTTGTAGATCCGCACCGCCAGCGAGGTGGACACCCCCACCCCCTGCAGGAACAGCATCACCTCCTTGATGGCTTTCTGCTCCTGCCAGGCCGCGGTGATCGCGGCGGTGCGTTTGCGCCCCAGCCCGTACACCTCGGTGAGCCGCTCCGGCTCCTCCTCGATCACCCGCAGGGTGTCGACCCCGAAGGTTTCCACGATCCGGGCGGCGGTCTTCGGCCCGATCCCGCGGATCAGCCCGGAGCCCAGGTAGCGTTCGATGCCGGCGATGGTGGCCGGCAGCACGGTGGTGAACGAGAACACCTCGAACTGGCGGCCGTACTGGGGGTGGCTGCGCCACCGTCCGACCAGCCGCAGGCTTTCACCCGGCTGCACCCCCAGCAGGGAACCGACCACGGTCACCAGGTCTTTGTCGGAGCGGTCGGTGGCCACCCGGGCCACGGTGTAGCCGGTCTCCTCGTTGACGTAGGTGATCCGTTCCAGGGTCGCTTCCAGCGTCACCCCTCGTGGGCGGGCGTCAGCGGTCGTCCCCATGCCGGCAGTATGGCCGTGCCGTGCACCCGAGGCCGCCCGGGGGTTGCGGCCAGGCTGCTCAGCCGGCAGTTTCCGGTGCTTCCGTTGGGTCAGGCCACCATCGACGGAACCGACGTGATCTGCACGTCACCGGATGGTCGGTGGTCGCCCCCTGGGGGAGGAGCCCCAGGTCCGTGGCGAGTGCGTAGAAGCCGGGGCCGGCGTCGGTTTCCGCGTCACGCCCGTACCCGCCGGTTACTATCGCACGTCTGTCTAGAGTGGATATTGTGCCGGGTGCGCGGTCACGAATGACACCGCCACAGTCGTGGGCCGGTCGATGACCCGAGCGGATCCCGCAGCCGCCGGGGAGCGAGCGGGGGACCTGATGCCGGTGGCTGATCAGCGCAGCAGGCCGCGGCGGTAGCCCTCGGCCACGGCCGCGGCCCGGTCCCGGACCTCGAGCTTGTCGAAGATGTGCTGCAGGTGGGTCTTGACGCTCGCCTCGCTGATGAACAGCTGCCGTGCCGCTTCCCGGTTGGAGGCACCGTCGGCGACCAGTTGCAGCACCTCCAGTTCGCGCTTGCTCAGCGCCGGTCCAGCCGGGTTGCGGACCCGGCCCATCAGCTGCCCCGCCGCGGACGGCGCCAGCACCGCCTCGCCCCGGTGGGCGGCCCGCACCGCCCGGATCAGCTCCTCCGGGTGGGCGTCTTTGAGTAGATAGCCGGCGGCGCCGGCCGCCACCGCCGGCAGCACGTCGGCCTCACTGTCGAAGGTGGTGAGCACCAGCGCCCGGATCCGCGGTGCCTGCTTCCACAGCGCGGCGATGGCGGCGACCCCGTCCATCTCCGGCATCCGCAGGTCCATCAGCACCACATCGGCCTGCTGCGCCACCGCCCGGGTCACCGCTTCCCGGCCGTTGGCGGCCTCGCCCACCACCTGGATGTCCGGTACTTCGGCGAACGCTCCCCGTAGGCCGTTCCGGACGATCGGGTGATCGTCAGCGATCAACACCCGGATCATGCCGGCACCGCCGTGATCGCCGGCACCCGGACATTGATGGCGGTGCCCTCCCCGGGTGCGGTCTCGATCTCCATCGCGCCCCCTACGCTGCGGACCCGCTGTCGCATGCTCCGTAGCCCGAATCCGTCGCCGGTATCCGGCTCTCCCCGGATACCGCTGCCGTCGTCCCGTACATCCAGCAGGACCACATCATGCAGGTACGACAGGGTCAGTCCGACCCGCTGGGCACCCGCGTGCTTGGCGACGTTGGTCAGCGCCTCCTGCGCGACCCGGAACAGGGTCTCCTCGATCGCTGGGCTGAGCGCCACCCGGTCGCCGGTGATCTCGAACCGCAGGTCGATGCCGGTGTCCTGGGCCCACTGTCGGCCCAGATCAGCCAGCGCCTCGGGTAGTTGGGCGTCGGTCAGCTGGGACGGGCGCAGCGCCTGGACGGAGCGGCGGGCCTCCGCCAGGCTCTCCCGGGCCAACCGGAGCGCCCGGTCGACGTGGGCCCGGGCCTGATCCGGTAGGTGCCACACCTGCTGCGCCGCCTGTACCTGGGTGATGATGCCGGCCAACCCCTGGGCCAGGGTGTCGTGGATCTCGCTGGCCATCCGTTGCCGTTCGTCCAGCACCCCCGCCTCCCGCGCCTGGGTGACCAACTGGGCGTGCAGGCCGGCGTTCTCCTCCAGCGCCTCCTCCAGCTTCGCCACCATCTGGCGGCGCTGCTCGTGCTGTTTGGCCATCTTCTCACCCAGCACCCTCCCGCAGCCGATCGCCACGGTTTGGATCAGCACCACCCCGAGGTAGAGGCTGACTCCTCCGGGCGACGACAGCTCCGACCACATCGTCATGGTGTTGATGGCCACCGAGGTGGCCAGCACCCCCGCCACTCCCAACGGCCAGGGGTTGAGCTGGTACGCGTGGAAGAAACCGGTGATGGCGAACAAGAGGAACGCGATGTCACGGGTCATCAGGACCACGGCCAGGGCCAGTAGTCCGAGGAAGTAGACCAGCATCGGCGCGGTCCGCTTGCGGCGCTGCGCGTCCGCCCAGGTGTGTCCGAAGAACACCCAGGCCGCGGTGGCGGCGACCAGCCCGAGGATGGTCATCCGACCGGTGGTGGTCTGCGCCGGGTTGGCGAGCGCGATCACCGTCGGCACCGCGAGCAGTGCCCAGGGGAGGACGACCAGCGCCTGTCCCACCAGCGGTCCCAGTCCGACCTGATGTGGCCGCCCATCACCATCGTCTGCGGGCTGTCCATGCCGCCTCCGGCCCGTCATTCCCAGCGGAACAGCTTCGCCGCCATCGCGGCGGCTGCTACCGCGATCACGGCCATTATCCCTAGTGGGAGCAGTGCGGGCGCCCGTCCTCCCCACGCGTCGAGCAGGGCCTGCACCCCGGGGGGAGTGATCTCCCCGAGCTGTGCGAGCGGCTTCGGCATCAGGAACCGCGGCAGGAACACCCCGCCGGCGAACATCGCCACCAGATACACCAGGGTCGACACCCCGGTGGCGGTCCGCTGGCTGGGCGCGACCGCGGCGATCAGGGTGCCGATCGCGAGTACCGCGCCGAACCCGACCAGCCAGGCGACGGTGAAGCCGAGCAGGTGCTGCGGGGGCGGTACGTCCAGCACCAGCCACGCCGCGCTGATCAGCAACCCCGCCGACACCACCACCGCGGCCAGGGCGACCAGCAGTTGCGCCAGCAGCAGCTTGCCGGGATGGACCGGGGTGGTGGACAGTCGCCGCAGAATTCCCTGCTCGCGGTAGCCCGCGATCACGTTCGGAATGTGCTGCAGGGCCACCACCCCGATCCCCAGCACCAGTGCGGACGGGGCGAACAGGTCCACGAACCGCTGGCCGTCGAACTGCTCCGCCGGCGTGCGCAGGATCGGGATGGCGCCGAGCATGAGCAACAGCCCAGCCGGGAACACCACCCCCAACACCACCGACATCGGTTCGCGAAGGAACAACCGCGCCTCGGTGAGGGTAAGCCTGACAAAACTCGCCATGATTCCTGCTTTCTCGGGTCGGTGCGGGGTCAGTGCTCCGGCTGATGGCCGGTGAGGGTCACGAAGGCGTCGTCCAGGCTGGTCTGCTCGATCCGCAGGTCGTGGGCGACGATGTGGTGCCGGGCCAGGGTCGCCGTGACCGCGTGCAGCACATTGCCGGTCCCGATGACCACCACCTGGGAGCCGCTCCGCCGCACCTCGGTCACCTCCGGCAGTGCGGTCAGCAACTGCTCATCCAGGTCAGTGGCGGGGCGGAACCGGATGCGTTGCTGACCCCCGGCGCGCGCGATCAGCCCGGCGGGGGTGTCCAGGGCCACCACCCGGCCGGTGTCGATCACCGCCACCCGGTCGCAGAGCCGCTCCGCTTCGTCCATGAAGTGGGTCACCAAGATGATCGTCACTCCGGAATCCCGGACCCGCTCCACCAACTCCCACGTCTCCCGCCGGGCCTGTGGGTCCAGGCCGGTGGTCAGCTCGTCCAGCACGGCCACGGTCGGCCGACCGATCAGCGCCAGCGCGATCGACAGCCGCTGCTTCTGTCCACCGGACAGGTCCCGGTATCGGCTGCGCCGTTTGTCCGTCAGCCCCAACATCTCCAGCAGCTGGTCACCGTCGGCGGGCTGCGGGTAGAACGACCGGTACAGCGCGATCGCCTCGCCGACCCGCAGCCGTTCCGGTAGTCGACTCTCCTGCAACTGCACCCCGACCCGCTGGCGCAGCGCGGCCCGGTCGTGTCGGGGGTCGAGCCCCAGCACGCGGATCTCGCCTCGATCCGGTACCCGCAGTCCCGCGACACACTCCACTGTGGTGGTTTTGCCCGCCCCGTTCGGCCCCAGGATGCCGAAGATTTCTCCGGCTTCCACCGTGAACGACACGTCGTCCACCGCCACCGTGGCGCCGTAGCGTTTGTGGAGGTTGCGTACCTCGATAGTTGACATGGCCCCAGCATCGCTGGGCTGAGGCGACAGTGGATCGCCCATCCAGCACGGAGCGCGGTGGATCCGCCGTATCCACCAATCGGTTGACCCCATTCGTGGGGGCCCGGGGATCCGGCCCGCTAGGGCAGGAGATAGTGCCCGGAGCGGGGCCGCCATCCGGGCGGAGGGCCTTCACCGACCCGGCCGTCCACCGCTTCCCGCAGCAGGTCGGCGTGCCCGGTGTGCCGGCCGTACTCCTCGATCAGGTCGCAGACCAGCCGGCGCAGGCGGAGCCGCCGCCCGTCCGGCCAGGTGAGGTGGACGAACTGGTCGAGCCCACCGTCGGCCAGCGCCGCCCGTAGCGTTGCCCGCGACCGGGCGACGGTGTCGTCCCACAGGGCGTAGAGCTGGTGGGGTGGGTCGTCGGCGGCGGAGGTGAAGTCCCAGTCCGGGTCCCGGCCCCAGTCGACGGTGTGCCACGGTGCCCCCAGCGGGGTGCCGTCGAACTTGGGGCCGAAGCAGTGGGCTTCGGCGCGGGCGAGGTGCTTCAGCAAGCCGCCCAAGGTCAGCGTGGAGGCACCGACCCGGGTCGCCAGGCCGGCGGCGTCGAGATCGTCGACCTTCCACCGGAAGGTGGTGCGTAGCCGCTCCAGCGCCCCGACCAGCTGCTCCGCCTCGGTGCCGGCCAGAGGTGGCTCCCATGGACAGTCGTCGGTGGTCATGGCGTGACCATAGAGCGCACCCCCGACAGTCCCGGTGTTCACGCCACGCGCCACCTCACCGACGGCGCAAGAGGAACAGCACGATGCTCAGCACCACGCTCAGTCCCAGCGACAGCAGGAGCATCGACGTGATCGGGAGGAAGATGCGCGTGTTGCCGCTGGTGATCCGGATGTCCCCCGGGAGGCGGCCGAACCAGGACAACCCGCCTGCCCAGGTGAGCAGGCCGACCGCCACTACTACCAGCCCGATCCCGACCAGCCAGGGTCCCACTGCCCGCCCCATGCCTTCCAGCATGCCCGCGGTCAGCGACCGGTCGAGGTAGGCGCACCGGGGCGGTCGTCGCGGTAGGGCGGCGGCGGGGGAGGAATGTCAGGGGGTGGGGTGAGGATTCGCGGCATGAAGATCAACCATCAGATCGTCGTGTTCGACACGGCCGACCCGGCCACCGAGAGCAACTTCTGGGCCGGAGTGTTGGGGGGTACGGTCGACGACCGTCACCACGATTTCCACCTGGTGTCCGTGGACGGTCAACCCCGGATCGGAGTCCAGCTCGCCCCCGATCACATCCCGCCCCAGTGGCCGGACGGGCAGCCGCAGCAGGTCCATCTTGACCTGTGGGTGGACGACATCGCCACCGCGCACGCCCGGGTCATGTCTCTGGGGGCGACGCTGCTCAAGGAAGCGGACGACGGCGACTCCGGCGACGCCTTCCAGGTTTACGCTGACCCGGCGGGGCACCCGTTCTGCCTCTGCTGGGTAAGGAAGCCGCGCTGAGCCCCTCCGATCGGTGCCGGTCATCCGCGTCGGTGACCGGCACCAGCCGCGCCGGGGCGATCGCCCGGTGCAGGCGCCGCGCCAGCTCGTCCCAGGGCAGCGGCCGCTGTGACGCCGCCAAGACCACGTTGCCGAACCGGCGCCCCCGCAACTGTCCGGGGTCGATGAACAACCCCACGTGCGCGAACACCGCGGCCGCGTGCTCCCCCTCCGCGGTAGCCGCCGCCAGGTCGCCCTCCGACGGCACGTTGGCCAGGTAGATCCCGTCCGGGACCAGCACGCGGGCGGCCTCCGCCAGCAGCTCGCGACCGACCAGGTGGGCGGGCACGTCACCGCCGTCGAACGCGTCCCGGATGATGACGTCGTACGAGTGCGACGGCAGCGCCCGCACCCCCGCCAACCCGTCTTCGATCTCAAACCGCAGGTTGGCGATCTCGTGCACCTGGAACGCGTAGGTCACCATCCGGAGCAGTTCCCGGTCGACCTCGAACACGACTTGCTCCGAACCGGGGCGGGTCGCCGCGACGTACCGGGGGAGGGTGCAGCCGCCGCCCCCCAGGTGGGCCGCCCGGATCGGCCGCTTCGGCTCCCGGAAGAGGTCGATGGCGATACCCATCCAGGAGACGTACTCGAACTCCAGCCGGGTGGGGTCGGCCAGGTCGACGTACGAACTCTCCAGACCGTTGACGATCAGCAACCAACCCGAGGGATTGTGCGGGTCGGGGACCAGCTCGCCGACGCCGGTGTCGATGATGTAAGCCCCCTCTTCCAGCACCTACCCATTGTCCCTCAGCGGTGCCGGTCCACTAATCCCCCGGGGTGGTGGCCTCTCGGCTGCCGGTGGAGTCCGCCAGGATCCGGCTCAGCCCGGTCCGGTTCGCGATCACGGTCAGCCGGTCGCCGGCGCGGATCCGGGTCCGTGGGTACGGCAGCCAGCGCAGGCGGGGCTCGTCCTCGCGGGCGAGCGCGACCACCCGCAGCTCGCCGGCGTGGGCGACCTCGGCCACGCGACTGCCATCCAGCGGGGAGGCGGCCTCCACCAGCACCTCGGCGATGACCAGCACCCGTCGCCCGACCGCGATGGTGCCGATCACTTCCCGTTCCATCAGCGCCGCGGCGAACGCCGGCGCCGCCAGGGCAGAGACACTGCGGGAGATCGGGATCTGGAACGCCTTCTCCACCCGTTGGGCGAAATCATGGTCGAACAGCCGCAACACCACCCGCAGGCCGGGCTGCAGGCGGCGGGCGTGGAGGGCGGCCTCGAGGTTCGTGACGTCTGAAGTAGACAGAGCCAGCATCGCTTGGCAGGTGCGCACCGACGCCTGCCGCAGCGTCTCCTCCGCGCTGGCGTCCCCAATGATCACGGGGATACCCAGCTCGTACGCCACCGCCACCCCGCGCGCGGACTCCGAGATGTCGATCGCGACCACTTCGTGCCCGAGATCGTGCAGCATCCGGATCACCCGGGTGCCGACGTTGCCCAGCCCGATGACGATGATGTGTCCAGAGATCGGGGCCCGCAGTCGGCCCAGGACGACCGCCAGGCGCGCGTTGACCACCGCGTTGACCACCGTCGCGGTCAGGACCGGTACGAGCGCGATCCCGGACACGGCCACGACCGTGTGCACGATCTGCTGGATGAGGCTGCCTTCCAGCACGGGATCGCCGGCGTCCGCAGCCATGATCAGCGTGGTGTAGAAGGCCTGCCACAGCGTCAGCTCCTCCAACCACGCGATGGTCACCACGCCGGCGGCCAGAAGCACGATCAGGACCAGGGTGGCGATCTCCAGCTTGCTGTCGACCAGCGTCAGCATCGCCCGCGGCAGGGCGAAGAGTCGGCGGAGTCGGGTGATGCGGCGGTGCCGGCGAGGGCGCGACACCGCGGATGAGGGGTCGAAGCTTTCGTCCGCCGCGGCCCCCTCCGAGGCGGTGGCCGCGCCGTCCAGGGTCTCCGCGTCACCATCGGCCACACCGATGTGCGGGGTGATGGGCCGATTGCGTCGGTTGGCCACCGCGAGCACCAGGTCACTCGCCTGGTCGTCCGCCGGCAGCAACTCCGGCGGTTGCGCACCGTCGGTGACCGCGATACCGCAGATGATGTCGTGCGGGTGCACGTCGGAACGGCGCGCCACGTAGAGGGTGCGGCCCGGTAGCCGTACGAAGTGCGGGGCGACTTCACCGAGCGCGGCCGCGACCAGTTCCGGGGCGGCGATCGAAGCATCCGAGAGCACCGCGCAGTCCCGAAACAGTCGCCGTACCGCGTGCCCCAGGCTCATGTTGAACATCCGGATGACCAACCGGAGGTGCGGACAGAGTTCCTGGGCGCGTAACGCGGCGTGGATGTTGCCGACATCGTCCTGCTGCACCAGCGCCAGGCCCTGCGCGCGGTGCAGCTTGGCGGCCCGGAACGCGTTCCGGTCGAGCTGCTCCGCCTCGATGATCTTGACCTTCGGTAGGGCGGCCAGTTGGGGGCCGTGGTTGCGACGCCGATTCGGCAGGATCACGGTCACCTGGGCGCCGTAGCGGCTGGTGAGTTCGTCCACCAGGCTGTGGGCGAGGGGATCGTCACCGCACACGACAAACCGGAGGGGGGCCACAGAGCGACTATATGGCGACGCTTCAGGCATGATCCCGACGATCGTTGCGGAATTTCTCGCCTCCGGGCCTGACATGCGGCGATGCCCTGGACCCGCCACTGTCGACACTCCAGCCATTGTCAGCAAAGGACCACGCCCGACGCGGTGGGTGGACGCGGACTGGCCGATGCCGAGCTGGCCGCAGCGGCGCGTCGGGGATGCCCTAGGCTTGGGTGGCTTGAGCCCCGACGGGGCGGATAAGGGGCGGAACATGACATACGCGGACGGCGCCGAGGGTCCGGAAGGGTTCGCCCGGCTGGGCCTGGAGCCGCGACTGTGGGAGACGCTGGCCGCGCTGGGGTACCAGGAGCCGACTCCCATCCAACGTGCGGCGATCCCGCCCCTGCTCGCCGGGCGGGACCTGCTCGGGCAAGCCGCGACCGGGACCGGGAAGACCGCCGCGTTTGCCCTGCCGGTGCTGCAACGGCTGGCCACCGCGGCCCGCACCGGTGAGCCCACGGCGTTGGTGCTGGTCCCCACCCGGGAGCTGGCCGTGCAGGTGGCGGAGGCGTTCCACCGGTACGGGCGGACGCTGGGTGTGCGCGTACTGCCGGTCTACGGTGGCCAACCGATCGGGTGGCAGCTGCGGTCGCTGGCCCGAGGCGTGGAGGTGGTGGTCGCCACCCCGGGGCGCGCGCTGGACCATCTCCGCCGAGGCACGCTGCGGGTCGGTGCGGTGGCGACCGTGGTGCTCGACGAAGCGGACGAAATGCTGGACATGGGGTTCGCCGAGGAGATCGAGGCGATCCTGGCGGCGCTGCCGGCCGACCGACAGACCGCCCTGTTCTCCGCCACCATGCCGGCCCGGATCGTCGGCATCGCCCGCCGCCACCTGCACGATCCGGTGCGGATCGCGCTGGGTGGGGCGGCCACCGACACCGGCGAACCGCCGCGGGTGCGGCAGCGGGCGTACGTGGTGCCGCGGGGACACAAACCCGCCGCACTGGCCCGGCTGCTCGCGTTCGAGGACCCCGCGGCGACAGTGGTGTTCTGCCGTACCCGGGAAGAGGTGGACACCCTCACCGAGGCGATGACCAGCCGAGGCTGGCGCGCCCACGCCCTGCACGGAGGGATGAGCCAGGAGCAGCGGGACCAGGCGATGGCCCGGCTCCGCACCGGCGACGCCGACCTGCTCATCGCCACCGATGTCGCCGCTCGAGGCATCGACGTGCCCCAGCTCAGTCACGTGGTCAACTATCACGTGCCCACCACCCCCGAGGCGTACGTGCATCGGATCGGCCGGGTGGGGCGGGCCGGCCGCGTCGGGGTGGCGGTGACCCTGGTCGGCCCCCAGGAGCGTCGCCTGTTGGCGGCCATCGAGCGGACCACTGCCCACCGGATCCCGGTCGCGAAGCTGCCGACGGTGGCGCAGGTCCAGGCCCGTCGGCGGGAGCAGACCGCGGCGGCGGTGCGGGCGATGCTGCGAGAGGGCACGGACCTGGCGCCATTCCGGGCGGTGGTGGAGCGGCTCGCCGGGGAGCACGACGCGCGGGAGGTGGCGTCGGCGGCGCTGAAGCTGGCGTACGAGGCCACCGGTGCTCCGGTGGTGGCCGAGGAGATCCCGGAGCCGACGCGGCCCCGCCGGGCCGGGAAGGAGCAGCCACCGCGTACCACCCCGGGCCCCGGATCCGCCCGACTGTTTCTGGGGCTCGGGCGGCGGGCCGGCATCCGTCCGCAGGATCTGGTGGGAGCGATCGCGGGGGAGTCGCGACTGTCGGGCCGGGACGTCGGCGCGATCGTGATCGCCGACCGGTTCTCGCTGGTGGAGGTGCCCGCGGAGGCGGCCGACGAGGTGATCGACGCGCTCCGGCGCGGCACCATCAGAGGGAAGAAACCGACCGTCCGTCGGGACCGCGCCCCCGAGCGGGATGACCGGCGGCGCGCTCCCCGGCCCGCCGGTCGTCGACGTACGGCGCCCCGGAGCTGACCACCCGAGGTAGCGGCTGAAGTTTCCCGGGTGGTGTCAGCTTCGTCCCGGCGGGCGGCTACTGTGTCGCCATGTCTACGCGTACCCGCGCTGCCCATGTTGTCCGGGGCGGCCTGATCGGCGCCGCCGAGGCGGTGCCTGGCATCAGCGGCGGCACTGTGGCCCTGGTGGTCGGGGTGTACGAGGCGCTCATCATCTCCGCTGGACATGTCGTCAGCGGGGTGAAGGCGCTGCTCACCGACCGCGCCCGGGCCCGGGAGGAGTTTCGGCAAGTCCGCTGGGGCGTGGTGCTGCCGGTACTGCTCGGGATGGCCCCGGCGCTGCTGCTGGCGCTGCGCGTGATCGGCCCGGCGATGGAGCGGTACCCGGTGCAGATGCGGGGACTGTTCCTGGGGATGATCACCGCCTCGCTGGTGGTGCCGATCTCGCTGACCGGCTCCCGCTGGCGGGTCAAGGACTATCTGGTGGCGGCGGCCGGTGCGGTGGCGGCCTTCCTGATCACCGGTGCCCCGCAGCTGGCCGACACCGAGAGCAAGTTGGTGGTCTTCCTGGCCGCGGCGGTGGCGATCTGCGCGCTGGTGATGCCAGGGGTGTCCGGTTCATTCATTCTGCTCACTTTCGGGGTGTATGAACCGACCGCCCAGGCGGTGCGGGACTTCGACCTGGCCTACATCGGGGTGTTCGCCCTGGGGGCGACGGTCGGGCTCGCACTGTTCGTCAAAGGGCTGCAGTGGCTGCTCGAGCACCGGCACCGGCTGACCATGGTGGCGGCCACCGGGCTGATCGCGGGTGCCCTGCGGGGGGTCTGGCCGTGGCAGACCGACGACCGGGGACTGCTCGTCCCGGACGCCCACGTCCCTGTAACCGTGACCCTGTTCCTCATCGGCGCGGCCATGGTGCTGGGGATCTTTTTTCTGGAGCGGCGGCTCAAGAAGCGCCAGACGCCGCTGGAGCCGGAGCTGATCGTCCGGCAGGCGGACGCGACGGTCTACCGGTCGGGGGCGGTGGAGCCCTGACGGGCCAGGCTGCCCGCACGCCGGGCCTCCCCGGCTTGGAGGCCGGGGGAGCCACCGGCGTGGTGGTCGGGCAGCCGCCGGCGAAGGGCGGTGTCAGCGGCATCACACTGGATCCGTTCACGTATAGTCCTCGCCGACTCGAGAGCCCCGCCCACCTAGCGCTACTCGCCTCCACAGAGGAGTGGCTGTGTCCTATCTGGCCCGACTGTCTTTGGCCAACAGAGCCGTCATCGCCCTGACCACCGTCGCGGTCTTCGTCCTCGGCATCCTCTCGATGGGCTCCTTGAAGCAGGAGCTGATCCCGTCCCTGCAGATCCCGCAGGCCGCGGTGATCACCACGTACCCCGGGGCGTCGCCGGACGTGGTCGCCGCGCAGGTCTCCGAGCCGATCGAGGGGATCCTGCTCACGGTGGAGGGGGTGGAGCAGGTCAGCTCGACCTCGTCGAGCGGCCTGTCGGTGGTCAGCGTCGAGCTGACCTACGGCACCGACATGGACACCGCCGCCACCCAGTTGCGGGGCGCGGTCGCGCGCCTGGACGGTAGGTTGCCGGAGGAGGCTGACCCACAGGTCATCACCGGCTCCATCGACGACCTGCCGGTGCTGTATCTCGCGGTCTCCGGCGTCGACGACCGGGTCAGCCAGGCGGAGCTGGCCGACACCGTCACCAACGTGCTGGTCCCGGCGCTGGAGGAAGTGGCGAATGTCCGGAGCGTGGAGGTGGCGGGTCTGGCCACCCCCCAGGTGCGGATCACCCCCGATCCGGCGGCGCTGGCCGCGGCCGGCCTGAGCCCCGCGCAGTTGTCGACCCTGCTGCAGACCAACGGGATCGTGCTCCCCGCCGGCACCGTCATCGACGGGGAGAGCGCGCTGAGCGTCCAGGCCGGCTCCCCGATCACCAGCCTGGAGGAGCTGCGGGCACTGCCGCTCACCCCGCCCGCGGAGGCACGGGAGGCCGCCGCCAGCGCCGGCGTCACCCTGCCGTCGGTGACATTGGGGGAGGTCGCGACCGTGGAGCAGGTCGCGCAGGAGCCCGACAGCTACTCCCGGCTGGATGGCCAGCCGTCCCTGGGGGTCTCCGTCACCAAGACGCTGCAGGGCAACACCGTCGAGGTGTCCCGGGAGGTGCGGGAGGCGGTCGCCGGGATCCAGGACGTGCTGACGGAGCGCGGGATCCGGACCGCGGTCGTGTTCGACCAGGCCCCGTTCATCGAGGAGTCGATCCACGGCCTGGCCACCAAGGGTGGGCTGGGGCTGGTGTTCGCCGTCCTGGTGATCCTGGCGTTCCTCGCCTCCATCTCCTCCACGCTGGTCTCCGCGGTGTCGATCCCGCTGTCCCTGGCGGTCACCTTCCTGGTGATGAACCTGTCCGGCTACACCCTGAACATCCTCACCCTCGGGGCCATGACGATCGCGATCGGCCGCGTGGTCGACGACGCCATCGTCGTGATCGAGAACATCAAGCGGCACCTGGCGTACGGCGTCGGCAAGCGGGCCGCCATCCTCACCGCGGTCAAGGAAGTCGGCAGCGCCATCACCGCCTCCACCATCTGCACCGTGGCCGTGTTCGCTCCGATCGCCTTCATCTCCGGCCTGGTGGGGGAGCTCTTCCAGCCGTTTGCGATGACCGTGACCATCGCCATGCTCGCCTCGCTGGTGGTGGCCCTCACCGTGGTCCCGGTGCTCGCCTACTGGTTCGTCCGGGAGCCCCGGGGGGTCTCCGGTGACAATCCGACCGCCCAGCGCGCGGCCGCCGAAGCCAAGGAACGTCGGGGGCTGTGGCAGCGGGTGTATGTGCCGACCCTGGCGGCCGCGCTGCGTCGCCCCTGGGCGGTCATCGGGCTGGCCGGCCTGGTGCTCGCCGGGACGGTCGCCCTCACCCCCCGGCTGGAGACCAACTTCATCGGTGACTCCGGGCAGAACACCGTGACCATCACCCAGACGTTCCCGGCCGGCACCACCCTGGAGGCGCAGGACGCCGGTGCGCGGCAGGTGGAGGAGGTGCTCGCCGACCTGGCGGAGGTCGAGACGGTGCAGACCACGGTCGGTAGCAGCGGCATCGCGGTGCTCTTCGGGGGCAGCGCGCCCCGGGCCTCGTTCGCGGTCACCCTCGACGGCGACGCGGACACGGTCGCGATCCGGGACGAGCTACGGGATCTCCTGCTCGCGGCGGGAGTACCGGGCGAGATCCGAGTCACCAGCGACGACTCCGGGTTCGGGGGAGCCACCGTGGACCTGCACGTGACCGCTCCCGACGCCGAGTCGCTGGCCAGCGCGGCCGCCGCGGTCGAGGAGGCGGTGCGCGACGTGGACGGCATCGCCGAGGTCACGAACAACCTGGCCACCGCCCAGAGCCGTATCCAGGTGACTGTGGACCGCGCCGCCGCCGCGGCCGCCGGCCTCACCGAGCTCCAGATCTCCCAGTTCATCGCCGGGGCGATGAGCGACCAGACCGTCGGCCGGGTTGATCTCGGCGACGGCCCGGTCGACGTGGTGGTCGCTGCCCTGGCCCCGCCCACCAGCGTGGCGGAGCTGAGCCGGCTCCGCGTGCCGACCCCGGCGGGTGAGGTCCCGGTTACCCGACTAGCCGCCATCGAGGAGGTCGAGGCGCCGGCCGCCCTGACCCGGGTCGACGGCAGACGCTCCGCCACCGTGTCCGTCACCCCGACCAGTCAGGACCTGGGGGCGGTGACCGAAGCGCTCACCGCCGCGGTGCGTGACCTGGACTTGCCGGCGGGCGCGGAGGTCACTGTGGGCGGTCTCGCCGCCGACCAGGCGGAAGCGTTCGCCAACCTGGGGCTGGCGTTGCTGGCCGCCATCGCCATCGTGTACATCGTCATGGTGGCCACGTTCCGGTCCATGATCCAGCCGCTGATCCTGTTGGTGTCGGTACCGTTCGCCGCCACCGGAGCGCTGATCGCGCTGCTGGCTTCCGGCACGCCACTGGGAGTGCCCGCCCTCATCGGGGTGCTGATGCTGGTGGGCATCGTGGTCTCCAACGCGATCGTGCTGATTGACCTGATCAACCAGTACCGCGAACACGGGCGGTCGTTGGCGGACGCGGTGCGGGAAGGGGCCCGGCAGCGCCTGCGGCCGATCGTCATGACGGCCCTGGCGACCATCTTCGCGCTCCTCCCCATGGCCCTCGGGTTCTTGCCGGGCGGCGGGTTCATCAGCCAACCGCTGGCGCTGGTGGTGATCGGCGGCCTCTGCTCCTCCACGCTGCTGACCCTGTACGTGGTGCCGGCGCTCTACCTGCTGATCGAACGGCGGAAGTTGCGGCGGGCAGAGAAGCGGGCGGCGCGGCGAGGCCGGGTGAGCGTGCCCGCGCAGGAGCCCGCGACTCCGCAACCCGCGTAACGGACCGGCCCGGGCCCGCCGGTGGTGACCTCCGCGGTCACAGCAGCCCGTGCCGGCGGGCCTGCAGACCGGCCTGGAAACGGGTCCGGGCGCCCAACCGCGCGCAGATCTCCCGGACGCGGCGCTGCACGGTCCGGACGCTGACCCCCAGGTGCCGCGCCATGGCGTCGTCGGTGAGCCCCGCGGCCAGCAGGTTGAGCACCAGCTGCTCGTCGGCGCTTTCGTCCTTGAGCCCGCCGGCGGTCACCCGCAGGGGTATGGCGTGCGCCCACGTCACCTCGAACACCTCGCTCAGCAACTCCAGCAGCGCCCCCGAGTGCACGACCAGCAGCCCGTCGGTGAACAATCCACCCGGCCGCGCCGGCAGGAGCGCCACCCGGTCGTCGATCAGCAGCACCTTCGCGGGCAGCCGGGGCACGACCCGGGCCTGTTCGCCGGCCTCGATGCCGCCGATGATGTCGTTCCACCGGCCCGGCAGGTTGACCGCGTCCTCCTCATAGATGACCCGGTGCGCCACCCCCTGGGCCAGGAGCTCCATCTCGATCGGGTTCGGCGCGGTGTTGACCTGCACATACGGGGGACGCTCCAGGGAACGTACCTCCCGGCGGGCCCGCCGATGCTCCCCCCGGAGGCGGTCCATGACTTCCCGGGCCCCGACGACCACCTCCACCAGCTCCTGGGGGCGTAGTCGCAACGGTGTCGTCGCCCGTACGTACTGCTGCGCGAGCTCCTCGACCAGCTGCCGAGAGCGTTGCAGTTCCCGCTCCTTGGCGGCGATGTGGTCGGCCAGGGCGACCGCGGGATCCACCGGCCGGTAGCGGGGTGGCTCCTCCGCCACCCGTTCCAGCAGACCCCGCTGGTGCAGCCGCTCCAGGATCTGCGCCAAGTCCACCTGCACCGTTGCGGGTAGCACCTGGGACAACTCGGTCAGGTCGGCGTCGCCCCGCTGCAGGACCGTGAGGTAGACCTGCTCTTCGGCCGCGGAGAGTCCTAGCTGATCACGCATGGCGGATACCTGCCAATGTCCACATCCGGCCAGCCGCTATGCCTTGTCGTCTCCGTACTCCGTCATGATCATGAGCACGGCGGCGCATGGATCGGGGCGCCGTCACCGGCGGGACTGTCAAGGAGGAGAGCTTCTTGCCGAGATTCCACATGCGTCTGCTCGCGGCAGCGTCAGCGGCAATGATCGCGGGTGCCCCTTTCACCACGGCGGCTGGTGCCGCACCACCCCCGACCGGGGGCGATGGCGGCTCCACCATAGTCCAGCTGGGAGAACTCTCGACCGGGGTGGAGCGGTTCGATCTCACGCTCATCACCGGCGACCGGGCCCAGTTGACGGTGACCGAGGACGGTCGACAGCTGGTGGCGATCGACCCGGCGGCTCGGGCCGACGGTGCGGTGCCCGAGTTCCACCAGTATGAAGAGGACGGGCACATCTATCTCATCCCGACCGATGTGGCCCCGCTCGTACCGCACTTCCTCGACCGGGCCCTGTTCGACCTCACCCTGCTGGCGCAGGAGGGGTACGACGACGCCAGCACCGGCCAGATTCCGGTCATCGTCACCTTTGACCGGGATGCGATCACCACGATGAGCAGTGTCCCGGCGGTGACCACCACCGACCTCCTCACCTCCATCGACGGGGCCGCGGCCCAGGTGGACAAGCACGAGGCGCACCTGCTGGCCAACGCCTTGACCGTGCAGACGCGCGCCCAGGGCAGCCGGTCGGTGACCTCGTCCCCGCTGGCGGGTGTGGAGAAGATTTGGTTGGACCGGCAGGTCGTGAGCCTGCTGGACGACAGCGCCCCGCAGATCGGCGCCCCCGAGGCGTGGCAGTCCGGTTTCACCGGTGAGGGCATCACCATCGCCGTGCTCGACTCCGGCATCGACACCACCCACCCTGACCTGGCCGGAGTCGTGGTGCAGGAAGCCAACTTCACCGACGACCCCACCACGACGGACGAAGCCGGGCACGGCACCCATGTCGCGGCGACCATCGCCGGCACCGGCGCCGCCTCGGACGGGCAGTACCGGGGAATCGCGTACGGGGCCGAACTGCTCAACGGCAAGGTGCTCAATGCGGCCGGATCCGGCACCCTGTCCGGGGTCATTCAGGCTATGGAATGGGCGGTGGCGCAAGGCGCCGACATCGTGAACCTGAGCCTGGGGGTGCGTGGCAGCTACACCGACGGCACCGACCCGGCCAGCCAGGCGGTCAACAGGCTCACCGAGGAGCACGGTGTCCTATTCGTCATCTCCGCGGGGAACGAAGGCGGGGAAGGGACGATCACCACTCCCGCCGCGGCGGACAAGGCGCTCACGGTGGGGGCGGTGGACAAGTCCAACCGGCTGGCCGGGTTCTCCAGTCGAGGCCCGCGGGCCGGCGACTTCGCGCTCAAACCGGACCTGACCGCCCCCGGGGTCGGGATCGTCGCCGCCCGGGCCGACGGCAGCGACCTGGGCGTCATCGTGGACGAGTACTACCTGGCGATGAACGGCACGTCCATGGCCGCCCCGCACGTGGCCGGCGCGGCCGCTCTGCTGATGCAGCGGTACCCGGCCTGGACCCCGGAGGAGATCACCGCGGCGCTGATGTCGACCGCGGTGCCCAGCGCCAACTACAGCGTCTACCAGCAGGGTACCGGCCGGGTGGCGATCGACCGGGCGCTGACGCACCAGGTGTTCGCCCTCACCGACTCGGTGAGCCTGGGCCACTTCCCGTATCCGCACGACGAGACGGACCCGGTCACCGAGGTCATCACGTACCGTAATCTCTCCGATGCGGACGTCGCGCTGTCGCTGTCGGCCACCGTCACCGACGAGCGGGGCCGGGCACCGGCGGCGGGCATGTTCACACTGGCCGCCGACCAGGTCACGGTGCCGGCCGGCGGCACCGCCGAGGTCAGTATCACCGTCGACCCGCGCGTCGGTGACTACGGCCTGTACGGCGGATGGGTGCAGGCCGTCGACGAAGACTCCGGTACCCACCTGCGGACCGCGGTCGGGTTCTTCAAGGAGACCGAACGCTACGACATCCGGATCCGCGGGATCGACCGGGACGGGAGGCCCGCCGGTGGTATCAGCAATGTGGACGTCATCAACGTCGACGACCAGCGGATCTTCGCCCGTGGCCAGATCGACCTGATCAGCGGCAGCGTCACGGTGCGGGTGCCGCCGGGCAACTACGCGGTCATGGGCTTCATCGGCGAGGCGGTGGGCGACGAGCTCACCCTGGTCATGCAGCCGGAGGTGTCCGTCACCGAGGACGTCACGGTCGTGCTCGACGCCCGCGACGCCGTACCGGTGGAGATCCACACCGCCCACCCGACCGAGACCGTCGATTTCGTGGTCAAGTACCACCGGATCGACGCGCGTGGCCAGGGCATCGGGCACACCTACACCACCAACGCCCGGTCGAAGGTGTACGTGAGCCCGACCGCGCCGCTGGAGGTCGGCGACCTTGAGTTCTACACCAAGTGGACGCTGGAGGCGCCGGGGGACGGGCCCAGCCCATACCTGTACGACCTGATCCTGCCGGAATCCGGTCAGGTGCCCGAGTCGTTGAGCTACACCATCGACGACCGCAACACCGCACGAGTGGAGAGCACCTTCCACAGCCACGTACCCGACCACCGCATCAGCGAGACCCGGAGCGGGTTCCTCCCCTGGGAGGGCGGCGGTAGCGCCATGATGCGCCACTTCCACGCGCCCCACGCCCGGACCGACTACGTCTCGGTCGGCGACGTCCGGTGGACCCAGACGGTGAACGTCGGATCGAGCGGGAAGTCCTTCTACTCGCTGTTCCAGCCGGCGGTCAGCTACGAGGCGGGGGAGACGGTCCAGGCGAGCTGGAACCGGCAGGTGACCCGGCCGGCCTTCCCGCCAGGAAGCAGCAAGTTCGGTCCCGCGCACCGCTACAGTGACTACTTCCTGCTGCGGATCCCGGTGTGGGTGGACAGTTCCGGTCACGACAGCCACGGCGCCCTCACCGGTGACGACGTCACCTTCCGGATCTTCGAAAACGGGGAGCTGATCACGGAGTCCCCGTACTCCGAAGGTGAGTTCCGGGTCGGTAAGGAACCGGCGGAGTACCGGATCGAGCTGGACGCCACCCGCTCGGCCTCCTGGTGGGAGTTCTCCACCCGGACCTCGACCGCGTGGACTTTCCAGTCGGCTCCGCCGCCGGCCGGGCAGGAGCAGGTGCTGCCGCTGCTGGAGGTGGGCTATGACGTGGCGGTCGACCTGTTGAACAACGGCACCAAGCCCGGTGCCCAGCACATCGGCCTGACCGTGGCTCACCAGCCGGGGGCCGAGCAGCTACCGATCACACAGGTCCGGCTCTGGGCGTCCTACGACGATGGGGAGAGCTGGCATGAATCCCCCAACGTCCGGGCGACCGGAGCGGGCGAGTTCCAGGCGGTGATCCCGCCGAACCACCGGCCTCGGGACGCGGAGTACCTGTCGTTGAAGGTCACGGCCGTGGACGCCGACGGCAACACGGTGGAACAGGAGATCATCCGGGCCTATCGACTGCGCTGATCCCGGCAGACGTGCCCGGGTGCGCCGATGTCCCGTCGGCGCACCCGGGCACGTTGCTTGCGGGCGTGCCTACGGTGCCGGGAGGTGCACCACGGTCACGTACCCGTGGGCGCAGTTCAGGCTGGCCTGCCCGGCGTAGGCGTGTAGGCGCGCATTATCGGCCAGGAGCTCCGGGGCCGGCACCGACACGTTGTCGCCGGATGGGTGAACAACCTCCACTGGTGCAGTGGTGAACGCCATTGCTCAATCGTGCGGTTGTTAAGGGAATGCCACGATCGCGGCTCGGTGTCCGCCGCTGGCGAGCTTGCGGTCGCAGGTGTAGAGCGGGGCATCCAATGCTTCAGCCAGGGCCAGATAACAGGCGTCGTAGGTGGTGTAGCGGTGGCGGAGCTGCCAGACCCGGTCTGCCAAGGCACTGACCTCGTATCGGACAATGACCAACGCGAAGTAGTCCATCCGGGCCTGCTCCGCAGCTCGCGGTGGCAGCTTTCCAGAGAGCTCCAGTCCCCGCAGCACTGACAAGACCTCCGCATCTAGCAGATGCGGGGCACAGACGCTGTTCTGTAGTGCGTCGAGTAGCCGGTCGTCCACATCCTGGCCCACCAGCGCCTCCACCATGGCGGAGGCGTCAACGACGATCATCGACGGCTATCCCGGACCGCCTCGACGATCTCAGCGGTGGAAGGGCCAGTAGACCGGTCTTTCCTACGAAGTCGTTGCACAATCTCTACATTGGTGGGGCGGGTAGCGAGTTTTGTCAATTCGCGCGCGACATACGCCGACAGAGACATACCTGCGGCCGCGGCTCGCTGCCGGAGGGTCTCGGCAACCTCATCGGAGACGTCGCGGATATAGAGCACTGCCATATCCGCTATGCTAGCACTTTGCTAGCATGGGTGCAGGGGTGAGCGACCGGATCGCCGCCGAAGGCATCACCCGTGTACTCTGACCGGCCCTGGCGGCCCGCCGTCAGCTGGCCAGTGGCACCGCTATCGCCAGATAGATGCCCAGCGACAACAGATCCTGAAGTACGGTGCCCACCGGCCCGGCGCCGAAGGCGGGGTCACGACCGAGCCGGTGCAGCAGCCACGGCAGGGCCATCGCCACCATGCTGGCCACCGTGCTCGCGGCGGCGACCGCGAGCGCCACCGCCACGGCGACCGCGGTATCCCCCCACACCACCGTGACCACTGGTAGCAGCACCGCCCCGAGCAGCCCACCGATGAGCACCCCGGTGAGCGCCTCCCGGGGGGCGATTTGTCGGATGGGCACCCCGAGCGGCAGCCCCCGGATCGCGATGGTCTCGGTCTGGGTGCCGACCGCGTCGGCGAGGTACACGATGCCCGGGATGAAGAAGGCGATCAGCACCAGGTCGTCGAGTTGCCGTTCGAAGGCGTTCATCAACCCCGCCGAGAGCATCGCACCGGCCAGGCCGAGGCCGAGCCAGGGCAGCCGGTGCCACAACCGCCGAGGCACACTCTCGACGGTGGAGAGACGGGCGGTGTCAGCGGAATGGAGGAAACCGCCGAGCCGAGCCAGATCCTCGTGGTGTTCGGCCAGCAGCACCGACAGCAGACGCTGGGGCGGGATCACGCCCTGGAACCGGCCGTCAGGGTCCACCACCGCGACAGCCGACTGTGCCTGCTGCGCAGCGACCGTCGCCGCCTGCTCCTGACTCATGGCCGGCGTCACCGTGACCGGATCCGGAGCCATGAGGGTGTGCATCCGGGCGTCGGGGGTGGCCGCCAGCAGCGCCTCTATGGTGACCAACCCCGCCAGCCGGCCGTCGGAGGAGCAGACGGCGATCAGCGCCGCGCTCGCGTACCGCTGGTGCCGGATCCGGGCCAGCACCTCACCGGCCCGCTCCTCCGGCGCGGTCACTGGCGCCGGGACACAGGCCTGACCCGCGGCGGGCTGCCGCCGGTGGCCGGTCCCGGACCCGCCCGATGGGCGTGGAGGCGTCATGTCCCCAGTCTGCCTTCGGCCACCGGTCGGAACCGGGGCATTGACCACTACCTGATCACCGACGAACGAAATCGGTGGCACTTCCTGGGCTGGTAGCGGTTCCGTGACCGAGCGTACAGTTGACGAAGGAGCAGTCATGGCGACAAGGAGGTTGCCATGGGACTAGGCCAGACGATCCGGAAGTTCGCCGACCGGGCCAAAGACAAGATCCGCCCAGAGCAGGCCGAGCGCGGCGTCGACCAGGTTGCCGACCGGGTCAACCGGGCTACCGGTGGCGAACACACCTCGAAGGTAGACAAAGCCCGACAGAAGGCTAAAGAAGCGACCGGAAAGTACTTCCAGGGCAGGAAGTAGCACGCCGACAAGGGGAGTGTGCCTTATTCCGCCCGCTCGCTCGTACGCCGGCGGCCACCCGAACCGGCTGGGGGCCGTCGGCTGAGCCGAAGATCGAGCAGGGCGGCGGCCAGCGCCGTCACGATCAACGCGATGGTCACCAGCATGGCGTGCCAGTAGGCGCTGCCCCAGTTGCCGTGGGCAGCGGCGGCGAAGAAGACCGAGCCGACCGAGGCGATGCCGATCGCCGACCCGAGGCGTTGCCCGGTTTGCAGCACCCCGCTGGCGCTACCGGCCCGTGCCACCGGTACCTCCGCCAACGTCAGGGTCACGTTAGGGGAGATCACCAGCCCGCTCCCGAACCCGGCGATCAGCAACGGGGCGGCCACCAGCCAGATCGCCCCCGTATCCGGCATCACCCCGGCCCCGAGCGCTGAGCCGCCGACCCCGAGCGTCACCAGCGTCAACCCGGTGGCCACGACTCGCCGGCCGAATCGGGTGACGATCCGCCCGCCCACGAGGGCGGCGACCGCGGAGCCGAGCGAGAACGGGGTGAGCGCCGCGCCCGCGGCCAGCGCCGAATAGTCCAGGCCGAGCTGCAAGTAGACCGTGAAGGCCAGGAAGATGGCGGTGAAGCCGGCGAAGTACACCAGCCCGATGACCACTCCGAGCGTGTAGGAACGCAGTCGGAACAAGGACAGGTCGACCACCGGCTCCCGGTGGCGGGCGTACCGCCGCTCCCAACCGACGAAGGCGGTCAGGGCGGCTAGGCCGGCCACCGTCAGCAGCGCGATCCTGCCCACCGACCAGTTCCGGGCTTCGATCAGCGGCAACAGTACGAGCAGCACGCCGGTGCCCAGCAGCAGGACCCCCAGGGGATCCATGCTCTCCCGCCGCGCGGCCCGGCGCAGGTAACCAGGGATCACCCGGAAGGCCAGCCCGATCGCCAGCAGCCCGATCGGCAAGTTCACGAAGAAGATCCACCGCCAGCCTTCGGGTGAGCCGGCGAGCTGAATGAGGATCCCGCCCAGCAGTGGCCCCACCGCGGTGGAGATCCCGATCGTGGTGCCCAGCCAACCGAACGCCCGGCCCCGCTCCGCCCCGCGGAACAGTTGCTGGATCAGGCCACTGATCTGCGGATGCATGATTCCCGCACCGATCCCTTGGAGTAGTCGGGCGGTGATCAGGAGCCCGGCCGACGGAGCCAACCCGGCCGCCGCGCTGGCGAGCGTGAACAGCCCGACGCCGAGTACGAACACGTCCCGCCGACCGCGGGCGTCGCCGAACCGCCCCGCGGGCACCAGGACCAGGCCGAAGGTGAGCGCATACCCGGACACGATCCACTGCAGGTCGCTTTCGGAAGCCCCCAAGCTGGTGCGGATGGTGGGCAACGCCACGTTGACGATGCTCACGTCCAGCAGCGACATGAAGCCGGCTACCAAGCAGACGGACAACGCTCGCCAGCGTCGCGGGTCGGTGCCGGGCTGCTCCACTTGCTGATGCTAGCCAGACCCGAGCTCCCCAGCGCCGGTTTCTGCGCCGCGGAATCAGGACGTGGGTACGTCGACCGCGCGGTGTGCGGACTGCTCGGCGCCGATCAGACTTCGCCTCAAGCCGTGCAACACTAACTACAGTGGAGTGGTAATGGCGGGATGGGCATATCGATCGATCAGGTACGGGCGGGGTGCGAATGGTAGCGGGAGGTGTGCCGCAAGAACGACACCCCGACGTACGAGGCGCTCATCACCGCGCTGATCGCGCGGCTCGGCGCCGATGACGAGCTCACGGAGCTGTTCCTCAGTGACGGGGGTGACCCGATCCGGTCCGCGTTGTGTCTGCGGCTGATTTGCGCCGTGAACCGGCTCGCGATGGCGGAGTCCGCGCGCTGGCTCACGGCGTACTACCCGATCTTCGGTGGGCACACTGATCCGGAGCGGGTCGTGCCCGCGTTTCTGGATTTCCTCCGGGCCAACCTGGCGGCGGTCCGGGAAGAGATGCGTATGCCCGTGCAGACCAACGAGGTGGGGCGTGCCGCGCCGCTGTCGGCCGCGTTGAACCAGGTCGCGCTCACCCTCGACCAACCGCTCCACCTGCTCGAAGTGGGCGCTAGCGCGGTCTCAACCTCCTCATGGACCGCTACTTCGTCGCCAGCGGCGACACCAACTGGGGACCGGCGGACTCACCGCTGCGGTTGACCGGCCACTTCGCCTCCGGGAGTCCCCGCCCCGCGACGCTCACCATCGCGGAAGGCGTGGTTGCGCCCCCCATCCGATCGATGCCCACGATCCCGCGGGCAGGCGGCTACTCCTTTCCTTTCTCTAGCCGGAGCACGTCGAACGAGCCCGTCGACTCGAGGCGGCGTTGGCGATCGCCCGCTCGTCCCCCCGGGCTGCAGATTGACGCCGCAGACGCCTGCGCGTGGATCGCGCACCAACTGCCCCGTGCCCCACCCGGCCGGACGACCGTCGTCTTCCATTCGTTCGTGATGCACTACCTCGCCCCGGAGGAACGGGCCCGGTTCGGTGAACTGATCCGGCAGCATGCCGCCACCACCGGCCGGCCACTGGCCCGGGTGTCGCGGGAGCCCCGCGCGGAGGACACGAATGTCATGGAGCTGATCTGTGAGCTGTGGCCGGTGAAGCAGCGCCTGCTGTTGGCGACCAGCACCCCCACGGCAATCAGGTGCGGTGGCAGCCGCAGCCGCTTCCGCACTCGTGGTGAGCGCAGGGGCGTGGTGGCCGGTCCGCTCGTTGCGCCCGAGCGGGTGGCAAGTTGCGTAAACCTCACCCGTGCGCATATGGGCTGGTTCAGACTTGAACCGGCACCCGGTCGGACCAACTATCGATGGGGGACACATGCGCACGTACAAGGTCGGCTACTTCGTCGGTAGCCTCTCGGCCACGTCCATCAACCGGGAGCTTTCGAAGGTCCTGATCCGGCTGGCTCCGGAAGGCCTCGAGTTCACCGAGATCCCGATCGGGAACCTGCCGCTGTACAACCGGGACTACGACGACAACTACCCGCCGGAGGCGGCCGCCCTCAAGGACGCCATCCGTCAGGTCGACGCGGTCCTGTTCATCACCCCCGAATACAACCGGTCGATCCCCGGTCCGTTGAAGAACGCCATCGACTGGGCCTCCCGACCGTACGGCCAGAACTCGTTCGACCACATCCCGGCCGGAGTGATCGGCGCCTCCATCGGACAGATCGGCACCGCCGTGGCCCAACAGAGCCTGCGAGGGGTGCTCGCGTTCTGCAACGCCCGGCAGATGACCGCGCCCGAGGCGTACATCAAGTACACCCCGGAGATTTTCCCCGGCAACGGCGAGGTCGCCGATCCATCCACAAGGGACTTCCTCGCCGGCTACATGGCGGAGTTCCGGGACCATATCGTGCGGGTCCTGACCGTCCTGCCGCGGGAGACGACCAGTTGATCCTCGCCGGCGCTGGTCGCCTGCGCGACGGCGGGGTCACGGCTCACCCAACTGGTCACGGCGGCGGATGAGGTACGCCGCCGCCGCGGTGTTACCGGTCAGCGTGATGGCCCGGTCGTAGGCCGCCCGCGCCTCCTGGCGGCGTCCCAGTCGGCGTAGCAGGTCGGCACGGGTGGCGTGGTAGGGGTGGTAGTTCGCCAACGGCAGGCGGTCCACCTCGGCCAGCGCGGCCTGCGGGCCGTCGAGCTCCGCGATCGCGATCGCCCGGTTGAGCCGGACGATCGGCGAAGGGTCGAGGCGGAGCAGCTGGTCGTAGAGGGCGACCACCTGCGACCAGTCGGTGTCCCGGGCGTCGCGGGCATCGGTGTGGACGGCGTTGATCGCGGCGAGGATCTGGTAACGCCCCGGCGCCTGGCCGGAGGCGAGGCGCGCCCGGACCAGGGCGTGGCCCTCGGCGATCAGCGCGCGGTCCCAGCGGCTGCGGTCCTGTGCGTCGATGGTGACGAGCTCCCCGCTCGCCGACACCCGCGCGGGGCGCCGGGCCTCTGTCAGCAGCATCAGCGCCAGGAGCCCCGCGACCTCGCCGTCGGTGGGCAGCAACTCGTGGAGCAGCCGGGTCAGTCGGATCGCCTCCGCGGTCAGGTCGCCGCGGACCGCCTCCTTCGCCGGGTCGGAGGCCAGGTAGCCCTCGTTGAAGATCAGGTAGAGGACCGCGAGCACCCCGCTGACCCGGTCCGGGAGGTCCTCCCGTAACGGCACCCGGTAGGGGATCCGCGCCGCCTTGATCTTTGCCTTGGCGCGGGTGATCCGCCGACTCATGGCGCTTTCCTGGACCAGGAACGCGCGGGCGATCTCGGCCACGGTGAGCCCACCGACCATCCGGAGGGTCAACGCGACCCGCGCTTCCATCGCGAGTGCGGGATGGCAGCAGGTGAAGATGAGGCGGAGCCGGTCGTCGTCGATGACGCCCCGCGGTTCCGGAGGGTGGGAGAGCATCAGCGCCTCCTGGTGCTTTTCCTCGCGCTTCGCCTCACGCCGGAGGCGGTCGATGGCTTTGCGGTGGGCGGTGGTGGTGAGCCACCCTCCGGGGTTGGGAGGGACACCCGCGACCGGCCAGTGGGCGACCGCGGTCGCGAACGCTTCGGCGGCCATCTCTTCCGCCAGGTCGAGATCCCCGAAGCGTCGGGCCAGGGTCGCGACCACCCGGGCCCACTCGGCGCGGTGGACCCGGGTGATCACCTCCTGGACGTCGGTCATGCGCCCAGGAACGGCCGGAGCTCCACCCTCCGGTTGCAGTGTTTCGAGCCGAGCGCGGCGAGCCGCCGCGCCACGTCGAGGTGGGGGGCCTCGATGATCCAGAACCCGCCGATGTACTCCTTCGACTCCAGGTAGGGCCCGTCGGTGAACACCGGCTCGTCGCCTCGACCGTCCACGACCGTGGCGGTGCTGGGCGCCGCGAGCCCGCCGGCGAAGCCCCCATGGCCGTCGGCCTTGAGCTGCCGGTTGAACTCGTCGATGGCGGCGATCTCTTTCGCGGTGGCGGAGTTGGTGGTGTCGTCGAGGACCGAAATCAGGTACTGCGCCATGGAATGATCTCCTGCTGCCGTGGCCGCCCCGTCAGGCCGCCTTTCACCTTGCCTACGAACGCCGCCGCCGTGATCCGACATCCGCTGCCGCGGTGGTGAGAATTCTCGTACGCCGCGTGGGGTGGGGAGGTACCGGGCGGGCCGCCGGTTACCGCGGGGTCCGGGTGAGCGGGCCGCCGACCCTCGCGTGACGCACCAGTCCCGCCGTAACCGTGACGATCTCCCGAAACGGTCACTCACGGTATCTGTCAGGTTGCTCAGTAATGTCGCGTGGCCACCACTGTTTACTGAACGGTCAGTCGGTGTCTAGACTGGCCTGCACTGGCACGGTAAAGCGCCCACTGGCGACGCCCACATCCGAGAGGCTGAGATGTTCGACGCTGTTCTGGTTGCGAACCGAGGAGAAATCGCCCTCAGGATCATCCGCGCCCTACGCGAGTTGGGCGTAAGAAGCGTCGCTGTCTACTCCGAGGCCGACCAGCACGCCCCCCACGTACGGGCGGCGGACGAGGCCTACCTGCTCGGGCCAGCGCCCGCGGCCGAAAGCTACCTCAACATCGAGAAAATCCTGCAGGTCGCCCAGCAGGCCGGGGTCGACGCGATCCACCCGGGCTACGGGTTCCTCGCGGAGAACGCGGACTTCGCCCGCGCCGTCGTGGAGGCGGGCTTCGCCTTTGTCGGCCCGCCCGCCGAGGCGATCGCGGCGATGGGGGACAAGCTCTCCGCCCGCCGTATCGCCCAGGAGGCCGGGGTCCCGGTCGTACCCGGCACCGACCTGCCCGCGGACGACCCCGAGGCCGCGCTCCGGTTCGCGGAGACCCACGGCTACCCCGTGGCGGTCAAGGCCGTGTTCGGTGGCGGTGGCCGGGGGATGAAGGTGGCGCGCAGCCCCGAAGAGCTCGTCAACGCCCTCGAATCGGCCCGGCGGGAAGCGCAGGTCGCCTTCGGGCGGGGTGAGTGCTATGTGGAGCGCTATCTCGAACGCCCGCGCCACGTCGAGGTCCAGGTGCTCGCCGACCAGGACGGCACCACGATCCACCTCGGGGACCGGGACTGCTCGCTGCAGCGTCGGCACCAGAAACTCGTGGAGGAAGCCCCCGCCCCGGGCATCAGCCCGGCGGTGCGGGAGGCGATGGCGGCCGCGGCGGTCCGGCTGGCCCGCCACATCGGGTACGTCAACGCCGGTACGTGCGAGTTCCTCGTCGAAGGGGACCAGTTCTACTTCCTGGAGATGAACACCCGGCTCCAGGTGGAGCACCCGGTGACCGAGCTGGTCACCGGCGTCGACCTCGTCCACGCGCAGCTGCGGATCGCCGCCGGCGACGGCATGGGCCTCACCCAGGAGCAGGTGAACCTGCGGGGGCACGCGATCGAGGTCCGGATCAACGCGGAGGATCCGGCCAACGGGTTCGTCCCGATGCCGGGCGAGTTGACCGACGTCCGCGTTCCGCAGGGCCCCTGGATCCGGTTCGACGGCGTGGCAGAGGCCGGGTACGAGGTCCCACGCGAATACGACTCGATGATCGGCAAGCTCATTGTCTGGGCCGAGGACCGGGACCTGGCCAGGGCACGAATGACGCGTGCCCTCGACGACTTCCTCATCGAAGGGATCAGCACCACGCTCCCCTTCCACAAGGTCGCGCTGACGCACCCGCAGTTCGCGGCCGCGGAGCACACCACGATCTCGGTCGAGCAGGAGTGGGATCTGTCGGCGGCCCTCGGTGAGCAGCAGTCGATGCCGAGTCAGATGGGAAGGACGATGACACCATCCGACCCGTACCCGCAGCAGGTGGCGCGGGACGTGGAGTTTAACGTCGACGGACGTCAGATTGTGGTCACGGTCTACGGCCGGACGCGGGTCGATGACCGTACCGCCGCCGTGCCTCGGCGCCGCACCCGCAGCTCCCAGCAGGTTGCCCAGGGCGGGACGGACGAGCCGGTGCTGCGGGCGCCCATGCAGGGAGTCGTGGTGAAGTACCTGCTCGAGGAGGGGGCGAAGGTCGAGGAGGGGGACGTCGTCTGCATCGTCGAGGCGATGAAGATGGAGTACCCCGTCCGGGCCCACCGCAGCGGCGCGCTCGCCGACGTGGCCTACGCCGCCGGTGACTCGGTCGAGCAGGGCGCGGTGCTCGCCCGCATCGAGTAAGCGGATCGCCGCCGGGGGAGGGGCCGGCGCCGCCCCGGCACGGCAGACTCGGTGGCGGTACGCGAACAGGTGGAGGGATCGTGACAGGACCGCTGGCAGGTGTCCGGATCATCGAGTTGAGTGGCCTCGGGCCCACGCCGTACGGGGTCATGCTGCTCGCTGACCTTGGCGCCGAGGTCATCCGCGTCGACCGGGTCGCCGCGGCGCAGGGGAAGCCGGGGACGGAAGTCACCAACATCGGCATGTCCCGTAACCGCCGCTCGATCGCCATCGACCTCAAGAGTCCCGCCGGGCTGCAGGTGCTGCTCGAATTGGTGGACACCGCGGACGTGCTGGTGGAAGGGTTCCGGCCCGGGGTCGCCGAGCGACTGGGGTTCGGGCCGGACGTCTGCCTCGCGCGTAACCCGCGGCTGGTGTTCGCCCGGATGACGGGGTGGGGGCAGAACGGTCCCCTGGCGGACAAGGCCGGGCACGACATCAACTACGCCGCCGTGGCCGGTGCCCTGTACGGGATCGGCCGCCGCGGGGAACCACCGCCACCGCCGATGAACCTGGTCGCCGATTTCGGGGGTGGCGGGACGTTCCTCGCCCTCGGGGTCCTGGCGGCCCTGTTCGAGCGGCAGCAGTCCGGGGCCGGACAGGTGGTCGACGTCGCCATGGTGGACGGTGTGGCCTCACTGACGGCCTACCTGCACGGCTTGCTGCGGATCGGGATCTGGAATCGGGAGCGCGCCAACAACCTGCTCGATGGCGCCGCGCCGTTCTACGACACCTACGAGACCGCCGACGGGCGGTTCATCGCCGTCGGCCCGATCGAGCCGCAGTTCTATGAGCGCTTCCTGGCGGTACTGCGGCTGGATCCGGCGGAGTTCCCCCAGCACGACCCGGCGTCATGGGGCGCGCAGAAGCAGCGGCTGGCCGAGATTTTCCGCCAGCGCACCCAAGAGGAGTGGGTACGTGCGTTCGCCGACGTCGACGCGTGCGTCACGCCGGTCCTGACTCCGGAGGAAGCGCCGCACCACCCGCACCTGGCCGAGCGCGGAACGTTCGTGGACGTGGCGGGGGTGCCGGAGCCAGCGCCCGCCCCGCGCTTCTCCCGGACGCCGGGCACGATCCGGCGGCCCGCCCCGGCGTACGGTGAGGACACAGTGGCCATCCTGACCGAGCTCGGGTACGGCGCGCAGCAGATTGCGGAACTGCGTGCCAGCGGCGCGGTCGCGGTGGCCCAGGACGGTGCGATGGCGCAGGGCGGCCTTGACACCGCCACCGGCGCCAATTAGTTTTACTTACCGATTAGTAAATCAGGAGGCGATGATCATGACTGCGGCGGCCGTTTCCACCCGAGGTCGGGTCCTGGTGGACCTCCTCGTGACCTCCCGCCTCGCCCAAGTCTCCTGTGTCGCCGCCTATGTGCTGGCAATCGCGGTATCCGCGCAGCTAGCCGTGCCGCTGCCGTTCAGCCCGGTGCCGATCACCCTGCAGACCTTCGTCGTCCTGCTCGGCGCCGCCGCCCTGGGCCCCCTGCGCAGCGCCGCGGGGGTGGCGTCCTACCTCGCGATCGGGGCGTTCGGCGTCCCCTGGTTCGCGGTCACCGGTGGGGCGACGCTCGGCTACCTCGCCGGCTTCTTCGTCGCGGCGCTGCTCGTGGGGCGGTGGGCCCGCGCGGGCGGCGACCGCAGCGTGCCGAAGGCCGCACTGCTCATGGCGGTGGGCAACCTGGTCATCTACGCGTGCGGCGTCGTGGGGCTCATGGCCGTCACCGGGATGGGACTGGTCACGGCGATCGCCGTGGGAGTCGTGCCCTTCCTCGTGGGCGACGCCGTGAAGATCGCTGCCGCCGCGGCAGCCCTCCCGGCCACCTGGCGCCTCGTGGGCAAGGTCGGGGCCCGGCAGTGATCGCCGTCCCTGCCCGCACCCGCGAGCGCCACCAACAGTCAGTGTCTGCTGTACAACAGACCGTACCCCTAGCAGGCCGTCCGACGCAGGGACGACCAACCCGCGAACGGGCCGACAACGAGGAGTTTTGATGCGAGAAGCCGTCATCGTCGATGCCATCCGCACACCGATCGGCAGGGGCAAGCCGGGTGGTGCGCTCTCCGGCTGGCACCCCGCCGATCTGCTCGGGGAAGTCCTCAAGGCGCTGGTCGACCGCACCGGCATCGACCCGGCGCAGATCGACGACGTCATCACCGGCTGCGTCTCGCAGGCCGGCGAGCAGGCGTTCAACATCGCCCGGCACGGGGTGCTCGCGGCCGGCTTCCCGGAGTCCGTGCCCGCGACGTCCGTCGACCGGCAGTGCGGTTCCTCGCAGCAGGCGGTCCACTTCGCCGCCCAGGGCGTCATGGCCGGGGTGTACGACATCGTCATCGCCGCCGGGGTGGAGTCGATGTCGCGAGTACCGATGTTCTCCTCGGCCCAGGGCAAAGACCCCGCCGGCCCCAAGGTGGCGGAGCGCTACCGTGACCGGGGCGGCCTGGTCAACCAGGGCATCTCCGCCGAACTCATCGCCGCCAAGTGGGGCCTGTCCCGGCGGGCGGTGGACGAGTTCTCCGCCGAATCCCACCGCCGGGCCGCGGAGGCGACGGCCGCGGGGTACTTCGACCGCGAGATCGTGCCGGTCGCCGTGGACCGGGGGGAGGGGCGCACCGACGAGCTCCTGAAGAGCGACGAGGGCATCCGCCCGGAGACCACCCCGGAGATCCTGGGCGGGCTGAAGCCGGCGTTCTACAGCGAAGAGCTCGCCCAGCGCTACCCGGAACTACCGTGGGTGGTGACCGCGGGTAACGCGTCGCAGATCTCCGACGGGGCCGCGGCCGTGCTCATCATGTCGGCCGAGCGGGCGCGGCAGCTGGGCCTCACCCCGCGGGCCGCCATCCGGCACTTCGCCGTCGTCGGTGACGATCCGGTCCTCATGCTCACGGGCGTCATCCCCGCGACCCACCGGATCCTCGAGCGGGCCGGCATGACCATGGCCGACATCGACGCCTTCGAGGTGAACGAGGCGTTCGCGCCGGTGCTGCTCGCCTGGGAGAAGGAGACCGGTGCCGACATGTCGAAGGTCAACGTCCACGGTGGCGCGATCGCCAACGGCCACCCGCTCGGTGCCTCCGGTGCGAAGCTGATGGCCACGCTCCTGAACGTCCTCGAGCGGACCGGGGGCCGGTTCGGGCTCCAGACCATGTGCGAGGGCGGCGGCATGGCCAACGCCACCATCATCGAAAGGCTCGGCTGATCGGCGTGGTGCACTACTTCCCACCGCCGTACACCCCGGTTGCCGACCGCGCGCTGGTGACCGGTGCCTCCAGCGGCATCGGCCGCGACATCGCGCTCGCGCTGGCCCGGGCAGGGGTGGAAGTACACATAGTCGCGCGCAGGCTCCACCGTCTCGAGGAGACGGTGGAGCTGGCCGGCGACGCCCGCGTCGTTCCGCACGTCGCCGACATCCGTGACCCGGAGCAGGTGGAGGCGGCGTTCACCGCGGCCGAAGCGAACGGCCCCATCCCGCTGTTGGTCAACGCCGCGAGCGGGGCGTTCCTCGCCGCCGCGGAGAACATCTCCCCGAACGGGTTCGCCGCGGTGGTGGCGTCCAGCCTGACGGGGCCGTTCCACGTCCTGCGGCGTTGGGCGCAGCCGTTGTTGGCGGCCGGCACCCCGGGCGCCGCGCTGATGGTGTCGAGCGCGCTCGCCGCCCGGGAGGTGCCCGGGGCGGCCCACTCCAGCGCGGCGAAGGCGGGCCTGGAGGCGCTCATCCGTTCCCTGGCCGTCGAATGGGGGCCACGGGGCCTGCGCATCAACGCGTTGGCGCCGGGCGCCTTCGAAACCGAAGGCGCGACCGAAGGGATGTGGAGCGACGACCGGGTGCGCACCGCCACCTTGGCCAACATCCCGATGGGGCGCTTCGGGACCCCGGAGGAGCTCATGGGAGCGGCCGCCTTCCTGGTGAGCAAGGCCGCCTCGTACGTCACCGGGGCGACGCTGGTCGTCGACGGCGGGTGGCGGTTGTCCCCCCACCCGTTCGGCGACCAGTACCCCGCCCGGCGACGGTGACCACCCGCACCTGACTGGCTTCGGACTCGACGAACGGAAGGAGGCCACTCTGTCCCGCCTCTTCGATGTGGCCGGTCGGCACGTCCTGGTGACCGGCGCGACCAAGGGCATCGGTGCCATGATCGCCCGCGGCTTCCACGAAGCCGGCGCCATCGTCTACCTGTCGTCCCGGACCCCGCAGGACTGCCACGACTTCGCCGCGGAACTCGGTGAGCGTGCGGTGGCCGTACCTGAGAACGTCGGGACCCAGGAGGGTTGCGTCCGGCTCGCCCAAGTCGTCCGGGAGCACACCGACAAACTGGATGTGCTCATCAACAACGCCGGCACCACCTGGGGAGCGGACATCACCGAATATCCCGACAGTGCCTGGGACAAAGTGTTGGCCGTCAACCTCAAGGGCCCGTTCCACCTCACCGTCGCCTGCCTGCCCATGCTCCGGGCGGCGGCGACACCGGAACGGCCGGCTCGGGTCATCAACATCGGGTCCGTCGACGGCATGCACGTCCCCATGTGGGAGTCGTACGCCTATTCCGCCTCCAAAGCCGCACTGCACCAGTTGACGCGGCACGTGGCCAAACGGCTGGCCAAGGAACACATCACCGTGAACGCGATCGCGCCGGGCATCTTCCGGTCCAAGATGATGAAGTTCGCGTTCGACTCCGCGGAGGAGGAACTCATCGCCGCGACCCCGTTGGGGCGGACCGGGCAGCCGGACGACGCCGCGGGTGCGGCCATTTTCCTGGCATCCCCCGCCGCCTCCTGGATCACCGGTGCGGTGCTGCCGGTGGACGGCGGGCTGGTGACCCTCCTGTAACCACGTCCTCTTGGGCGAGACGCGGGCAAGGCGCTGGTGGTGTCCATCGGGTTGGCAGAGTGTCCGGATTACTCCCAGAGCCTTGCCCGCGTCGCTTTGCTCCACCCAGTCGGGCGCAAAACTGTTGCCAAATCGTGTGACCTAAGTCTTGCTGCGTTACTGACTGATTAGTAAGCTCCCTGGCAAGCGCTCGACAGGTAGTTCGGCGACTCGCGTGAGGCAAGCAGCACCACTGGATTTCAGGCGTCTGTACGCCTCAGCCGGCGACGAAACGAGCGCAGCAACTGGGGAGGCCTCCGTGTCGGACTGGGCTACGCAAGAGCGTTAAGGAGCCGTCGTGGTCACTGAACGCTTCGATGGGATCAAATATCCATATGTTGCACCGAAAGATCCTCCGGCGCACGTAGCCGAACGGCTGCAGCAGGAGTACGACGACGACATCGACCCGGCGGACTTTGAGGTGCTCCGGCACGCGCTGTGGAACCTCAACCTCGAACACGGGCAGACCATCATTCGCACATCCGGGTCACCGGTAGTCGTCAGCTCACACGACTTCAACCCGGTCCTCATGGACGAGTGGGGTGACCACGTCTACTTCGGCCCCTGGCTCCAGTACCTGACCGCAGCCGCCTCCTCCGCCGTGAAATGGACGCTGGAGTACCGCCACCCCAACCCGGGCATCGAGCCCGGATCCATGTTCATGACGAACGACCCCTGGATCGGGGCCACGCACCAGTCTGACCTCGCGATGGTCGCTCCCGTCTTCTATGACGGGAAGATCTTCTGCTGGGTCGGCAACAGCCTGCACCACGCCGACCTGGGCGGGACCGCGCCCGGCGGGTTCAACCCGGTAGCGCCGGACATCTTCTGGGAGTCCGGGGTGGTCCCACCCGTACGCATCGTGGAGAACGGCCAGATCCGTGCCGACCTCGAGCAAGAGTTCATGCGCCGCTCCCGGATGCCGGAGATCGTCGCGGTCGACCTCCGGGCACAGATCGCCGGCTGCTCCGTGGCGGTGGAGCGCATGACCGAGATGCTGGACCGCTACGGGCCGCGCGTCATCAAGGGCGTCATGCGCAAGATTCAGCGGGACAGCGAAGCCGCCTTCGCGCGGCGCCTGGCCACCGTACCGGACGGTGAATGGCGGGCCGAGGCCTTCCTGGAGATGGCGGAGCCCGGTGACCGCAAACTGCACCGGAACGTCATGGTGCTCCGCAAGAAGAACGACCGGCTGGAGTTCAGCAACGAAGGTTCCGACCCCCAGATCGGTACCCTCAGCTGCACCCTCCCCGCCTGGAGCGGCGCGGTCTCCGCGATGATCAACTCACAGCTGCTCTTCGACCAGCTGTTCGCCATCGGCGGTGCGCAGCGGCGGATCGACTTCAAGGCCGAACCCGGGACCTTGAACTCGGCGCTCCACCCGGCCGCGCTCTCGCTCGCGGTACTGAACCTCGACCAGTGCATCGCGCTGGCAGCGGCGTGTCTGTCCAAGATGCTCAGCTGCTCCAGCGATCCGGAACTGCACAAGGAGATCCAGTCGTCGATGGGGTCGGCGGTCTTCCCGATCGCCGCCATCTCCGGCGTCGACACCAAGTCCCGGCCATTCGCAAGCCTGCTGATGGACCCGGTCGGGGCGGGCATGGCCGCGTGGTCGTGGCGCGACGGGCTCGACGTCGGCGGCTGGCCCTGGGACCCCCAGGTCGAGATGCCGAACGTGGAGGAGACCGAGTCCTTCTACCCCGTCCTGTACCTGTGGCGGCGGGTGACGCAGGACTCCGGCGGCGCCGGGAAGTACCGGGGCGGCAACTCGATGGAGGTCGCCGTCATGCCGCACGGTGTCCCCTCGATCCAGCACCACACCGCCTCGTCCGGGCACCACGCGGTGCCGCTGTCACCGCTGTTCGGTGGCTACCCGAGCAACGTCAACCGCTTCCTCATGATGCGGTCCACCAACGCCAAGAGCCTCCAGGCGCAAGGCGTCACGCCGACCCCAGACAACGTCACCTGTGACGAGCTGGTGGAGCTTGAGCCGAAGGCATTCGGCGTCGAGCAGCGGGAAAACGACATCTTCATCCTCTCCTGGTGCGGGGCGGGTGGCCTGGGTGACCCGCTGGAGCGGGACCCTGCCGCCGTCGCGCGGGACGTCCAGACCGGCATGGTCAGCGTCGAAGCCGCCCGGAACCTGTACGGGGTAGTGATCACTGACGGGGTCGTCGACGTCGCGGCCACCGAGACGCTCCGGTCGGAGCAGCGGGAGAAGCGCCGCGCGTGGGAGAGCCCCGGCCGGGAGCTCGTCACCATCCCACCGCAGCCCGGAGCCCGTCCGGTAGGGCCGGGGCTCGAGATCCGTACTCACGATGGTGAAAGCGCCCTGGTGTGCGCCTCGTGCGACACCCGCCTGTCCGCTCTCACCGAGAACTACAAGTCCGGGGCTCTTCGCAACGAGATCTCCGTGATGGAGGCCAACCCGAAGGCCCTGGACCCGGCTCGGCTCACCGATGACCGGATCGTGGTCCGGCAGTTCGCCTGCCCCGGGTGTCTGCGCCTACTGAGCAACGACGTCATGCGGCAGGGCGAACCCGACCTGTGGGACATCCGCCTTTCGAGCATGGGAGACGAGTGATGGCGTACCTAGGCGTTGACATCGGTGGCACTTTCACGGACATCGTGCACCTGGATGACGACGGTTCGGTCGTCGCCACCAAAGTAGCGTCGACCCCACCCCGGTTCGAGGAAGGCGTCTTCGCCGCTGTAGCCAAGGCGGCGGAGCTGCGTAACACCACCCCGGCCGCGCTGCTCGGTGGGTGCGAACTGGTCCTGCACGGTACGACCGTCGCCACGAACGCCCTGGTGCAGCACCGGGGCGCCCGGGTCGGCATGATCACGACCGCCGGGCACCGGGACACCCTGCCGGTCATGCGGGCCAGTGGGAAGGTCAAGGGGCTGAGCCTGGAGCAGGTCCTGCACGCCTCCGGGCAGTACCTACCGGCTCCGGTGGTCGAGCAGCACATGATCCGCGAGGTCAACGAGCGGATCGACGTCAATGGTGAGGTGCTGGTCCCGCTCGACGAGGAGCAGTTGAAGTCCACGGTCACCGAGCTGCTCGAGGCCGGTGCCGAGGCCATCGCCATCTGCTTCCTCTGGTCGATCGCCTCCGCCGCGCACGAGATCCGGGCCCGGGAGATCGTGCGGAGCATCGCCCCCGACATCTTCATCGCCGTGTCGCACGAAGCATCGGCGCGGGTGGGGGAGTACGAGCGGTTCGCGGCCACGGCCATCAACGCGTTCCTCGGGCCCGAGACGTCGAACTACATGAACCGGCTGCGGGCCGGGCTGGAGGAGCAGGGGATGACCGGGCGGCTGCTCATCATGCAGGCCGCCGGTGGGGTGACTCCGTCGGAGCGGGCAGCGCGGCTGCCCACCCACACCATCGGCTCCGGGCCGGTGGCGGGGGTGGCGGCGAGCGCGGTGTTGGCGATGACGCGCCAGGAGAGCCATGTCATCGCCACCGACATGGGCGGTACCAGCTTCGACGTCGGGCTCATCGCCGAGAACACCCCGGTGCGGTCGCAGCTGACCACCGTCAACCAGTACGAGTTCCACCTGCCGCGTACGGACATCCGCTCCATCGGTAGCGGCGGCGGTAGCATCATCTGGTTCGACGAGGATGCCCAGGTTCTGCGGGTCGGTCCGGAGAGCGCGGGCGCCTACCCCGGTCCGGTCTGCTACGGGCGTGGCGGCACCCGGGCCACCATCACCGACGCCAACCTGGTACTCGGCTACCTGGACGAGGAGCAGTTCCTCGGCGGACGGCTGAAGCTGGACCGCGCCAGCGCGGTGAAGGCGTTGGAGGAGGCGGGCGCGCCGCTGGGGCTGTCGGCGGTGGAGACGGCGCTGGCGGCCCGGCGGATCATCATTTCCCAGATGGCCGACCTCATCCGCCAGATGACGGTGGAGCAGGGGATGGACCCCCGGGGATTCGCGCTCTACTCCTACGGAGGCGCAGGCGGTCTGCACGTCGCCGGTTACCTCAAGGAACTGGGCTGCAGTCGGGCCATCATCCCCCTCGGCACGCTGTCGACCACCTGGTCGGCCTATGGCTGCGCCACGTCGGACCTGATCCACATCGAAGGGCATGCGGTCAGCATGGTCGCGCCGTTCGACGCGGAGGCGCTCCGGGAGATCTTCGCGCAGCTGGAGTCCAAGGCGCGCGCCGAGCTCCTCCGCAACGGCATCCCGGAGGACAAGATCGAGCTGACCCGCCTGGTGGAGATGAAGTATCCGCTGCAGATCCACCACGTGGAGGTGGAGATGCCGGAGGGTCACATCGACGAGGCGCTGTGCGAGGCGCTGGAGGAACGTTTCGCCCAGCGCTACGAGCAGCTGTACGGTCGGGGCGCCGCCTTCACCGGCGCCAAGTCCGAGCTGGTTTCCTGCCAGGTTCTGGGGCGTGGCCGGCTGCCGCAGCCGACCGCGCGTGCGGAGAGCCTGGCCGAGGCCAAGAGTGGCCAGGAGCGCACGGTCATCTGGCAAGGGGAGGACGGCCCCGTCGAGCTGGTGACCGCGGTGGTATCGCCGGAGGCGGTGGCGAAGGGAAGCATCGCCGGACCGGCGATCATCACGAGTGAAACCACCACCATCCTGGTTCCCCCGGAGGCCTCGGCTAGCGCCGATCAGCACGGCAACCTGGTAATCACCGTCTGATTGGAGGCGAACCGCATGTCGGGTGCACCAGTGGCGGGCCTGTCCGTATCGACGTTCAACGCGTACCTCGAAGCGCGGGGTAGCAAGGGGCGGGCCGCCTCCGTACAACGGATCGGAGGTGGCGCGTCCCGCGAGACCTGGCTGATCCGGCTGGAGCAGCCGGTGGAGGAACTCCCGCCGGAAATCGTGGTACGTAAGGACACCGCGTTCGAAGGGGTGATCCCCACTCCGTTGGAGCGGGAGTTCACCGTCATGCGGGCGCTGTCCGAGCACGGTGTGCCAGTAGCCCGGCCGTTCTGGTTCGAGGGTGACACTTCGTGGTTTGGTGCGAAGTTCTATGTCCGGCAAGGATTTGACGGCACCTCGGACCAGCGACGGTTCTCCGGGGAGACGGCCGCCCGGTTGAGTACGGAGTTGGCGCGGGCGCTGGCCACGCTGCACCGGCTGGAGCCGCAGGCGATTCCGTTGGGGGACCGGGACGTGCCGGCCTCTGTCGAGGAGGCTGCCTTGGCGGAGGTGGAGCGCTGGTACCGCCACTGGTGCGACCACACCATCGAATCGGCCCCGATGCTGGAGGAGGTGACGTGGTGGCTGCGACGCTCCCACCCCGCCACCGACGAGGACGTGGTGGTGGTGTGGGGCGACGTCGGGGTAGCCAACACCGTCTGCTCCGAGGACGGCCGGGTGCTGGCGATGAGCGACTGGGAACTGGCCAGCTACGGCGATCCGATGCGTGATCTCGCCTCGGCGCTCTGGCGCGGCGTAGGCCTACTCGCAGGGCGGGAGCATTTCCTGCAGGCCTACGCCGCGGCCGGAGGCCGCCGGATCGATACCGAGCGGATCGCGTACTACGACGTCTTCATGAATTGGCAGGTGGCGATTTTCAGTCACCTGTCGAAGACCACCCCGGAGGCAGAAGGAACCCATAACCTACACCCGAATCTGCTGTCAATCTGGGCTCACCGGATCAATCTTCACAAGGCTGGCCGGCAGATAGGTGTATGACGAGGTAGATGGTGAGACCCTATCCAGAGGACGTTCTCCGCGACGTCCGCGCAACTCTTGAGAACGTTGTCGAACCGGCGGTCGAGGATTCTTACGCTCGGGAGCAGCTCGGCCTGGCGATCAGTCTGATCGAGCATGTCCAACTGCGGATCGAGCAAGAGCCGGCGATGCTGCGCGAGGATTCGCGGGACATCGTCGAGACCCTCGACCGTATTGGGCTTCCCACAGGTGTCGGTCAGGCTGAGCTGGCGGAGCAGGATCTCGCATCCCTGCGGGCCGTCAACGACCGACTGACCAGATCCCTGCAGGAAGCGGTGCGAGAGCTCGAATCTGCTGTGTCAGCGGGGGATACGGACGCGTCGGAGCGACTACAGGCGGTTCGCGCGCTGGTCCGCCGCCAACTTGACCGCCAGCGCAAGATGCTCGGTCGCGGCTACCGGGCAGGAACGTAGCGCTAGCAGCGGATTACGTGGCTGTTGAGTTGTTGAGAGAATGAGATGACCGTTTACGCCGAAGCCATTACTGTCGGGGACCTCCTGGTCAAGGGCGTCGCGGAACACGGCGAAACCGAGTCGCTGGTCTTCCCGGACGCTCGACTGACCAATAAGGACCTTCTGCAGGGCGCGATGTCCTTTGCTCGTGGCCTGTATGGGCTCGGGGTCCGACGGGGGGACCATGTCGGCATCCTCATGCCCAACTGTCCAGAATTCGCCCAGCTGCTGTTCGCGGTGGCGATGCTGGGGGCGGTCTCGGTGCCGATCAACGCCAGGTACCGGCGTAAGGAACTGGCGTACGTCGTCGAGAACGCTGACCTGGCGTGCCTGGTGACCAGCGACCTGATCGTCGACCACGTCGACTACGTGCAGCTGTTGACCGACTCGTTGCCCTCGCTGGCTTCGGCGGACAACCCCGAGTCACTGGACCTTCCGGAGGCCCCGCGGCTGCGCTCGATCGTGCTGATCGGTAGCCGGGAAGCCCCGGGTGTGGTGAGCCAGAAGCGTTTCCAGGAGATCTCCGCCCAGGTAGATCCGGCGGTAGTCGAGGTAGCCCGGGCGCGAGTACGGCTGCGGGACGTCGCTATGATCGTCTATACCTCGGGCACCACCGCCGACCCGAAGGGGTGTCTGCTGACCCACGAGGGGCTGGTGCGTCAGTGGATAGCCGGGGGAGTGCGGTTCGAGGTACGACCTGGGGACAAGTTCTGGAATCCGCTTCCGATGTTCCACCTGTCCGGCATCGGGCCGCTGCTGTTCTGTGTGGGGCTGGGGGCAACGATGCTGTCGATGACGCGGTTCGAGCCCGACGCCGCGCTGGACCAGATTGTCGAGGAACAAGCCACCCATCTCTATCCATGTTTCCCGACGGTGGCGATGGGGGTGCTGCGTCACCCTCGGTACGACCGTGACGCCATGCGCCACGTCCGGGTCCACGCCATGGTGGCGCCGCCAGACACGAGGCGGCTGGTGCAGCGGCTGCTCCCGGAGGGGGCGCGCCTGACCTCCGCCTTCGGCCTGACCGAGTGTTGCGGGACGGTGGTCGCCAACAAGCTGGATGAGACCGAGGACCAGCGGTGTGAAACGAGCGGGCCCCCCATCGAGGGAATCGAGATCCGTATCTCGGATCCGGAGACCGGGGCTGAGCGGCCGACCGGCGAGGTGGGGGAGATCTGGGTCCGCGGGTTCAGCGTCTTCGAGGGGTACCACAAGGATCCGGAGAAGACGGCGGCGACGCTGCTGCCGGACGGCTGGTGCCGCACGGGTGATTTGGGCAAGCTCAACGCTGATGGGCTGCTCACCTATGTCGGGCGTCTCAAGGAGATGCTGAAGGTAGGGGGCGAAAACGTCGCCCCGGCCGAAATTGAGGATCACCTCAACAAGCACCCGAGCGTGAAGCTGGCGGTCGTCGTCGGCCGACCGGACGAGCGCTATCAGGAGGTGCCGGTGGCGTTCGTCGAGTTGCTTGAAGGAGCGACCGCCACCGAGGAGGAGCTCATCGAGTTCTGCCGCGGCCAGCTCGCCAGCTTCAAGCTTCCCCGAGAGGTCAGGTTTGTGACCGAGTGGCCGATGTCAGCGACCAAGATCCAGAGGTTCAAGCTTCTGGAGATGCTGGAAGACGGAAAGGTTGAGTAAATGCACCTCAGTGCCTTCGATGATTTTCCGTTCCATCAATACAATCAACCTTTCCACGTACCGGAGACCTCCGACTCCCACTTCAACGACGGCTACTATTTCGGGTTCTTCACCCGTGAGTGGCACGCCTTCCTGGGGCTTCGCCTCTATCCGAACAACAACGTGATGGACGGCTACGCCGGGATCGTCTTCGAGGGCGAGCAGCGGAATGTTCGGGCCTCGCGGGCACTGCTGCCGCGCTTCGACGAGCTGGTCGTCGGCCCGATCTCGATCGAGATCCTCGAGCCCATGAAGTCTCAGCGGCTCCGGCTCACCTCGAACCCGACCGGGGTGGAGTTCGACGTCGTCTTCACCGCCCGGACCCCACCGGTGCTGGAAGATCTGCATGAGCAGTACCGCTACGGGCGGGTGCTGAACCGGGTCCGGCGCTACACCCAGACCAACCAGGCCCGCGGGACGCTGAGTGTGGACGGCCGGGTGTGGACGTTTGAGCAGACCGAAGCCTGCCGTGACCACTCCTGGGGCATCCGGGCCTCCATGGGGCCCTACATCCCGGTCAAGGGGCTGGCCGACGGCACCCCGGACATCGATCCGCGCGCGCTGCGCCTGTGGCTGCCGTTCGAGTTCGACGACCACTGGGGGTTTGTGCAGCTCCACCAGGACCGGAGCGGGAAGATGCTCGACCTGGAGGGTGAAATCAACTGGCACGACGGGCGATCGGTCCGGGTCGCCCAGGCCAGTCACGAGTTCCAGTACTTCCCCGGGTCGCGGCGTTTCCGCAAGGGTGTCCTCACCCTGACCGATGAGACCGGCAAGTCCCACCGGTATGAGCTCACCGCCACCGGTCACCCGACCCACCCGCAAGGGTTCGGTTACCGGCGCGGCTGGCTTGACCAGCAACCTCCGGGGGTCTATCGGGGGGTCGAGCACGTGGAGCACGACCGGTTCCGGGTCGATGACCCGGTCAACGTCCTGGGTCCTGCCCATGTTGCCGAGGAACGTCGACTGGGGGGCATGGAGTACATCTGCGAGATGGTCGGGCCGAACGACCAGCAGACGTTGGTGCAGATGGAACACGCGATCTACGGCCCCTTTGAGCCGTATGGATTGACGTGACAGCCACGTGCACCTGCTGATCCGAGACAGTCTCGGAATCACCCGCAAGGTGGGGGAGGGGGAATTTCACAATGGACACCATGGCGGGCACGCTCACCGAGCTACTGGAGTCCCAGAGCCGGGCACTGCCGGATCACGAGGCGATCGTCTTCCCGGGATCCCGTACGACGTACGCCGGGTTGGTCGCGCGCGCCGACGTGATCGCGGAGCGGCTGCGTGCGGAGGGGGTCGAGCGTGGTGATCGGGTGGGGATCCTTCTTAACGCTTCGACCGACTACGTTGCGGCGATCTTCGGGATCGTGAAGCTGGGCGCGGTAGCCGTACCCATCAACGCCCGCTTCCGCCAGGCGCAGATCAAGCACGTCGTCGTGCACTCGGGGATGAAAGTCCTCATTAGTGAGGCGCCGCTGCCCGGTGCGCCCGACTTCCCGCAACTGCTGGCGGAGGCGTTCCCGGCCTACGACAAGAGCTGGGGTCGGGTCGACTTCTCCGAGGCGCCTGAGCTACAGGCCATCGTCGAGGTTCCCCAGGGCACGGCGGCCGGCGCGGTGCCGAGCGCGGAGGTGAAGCCCGAGGACACCGCGCTGCTCGTCTACACCTCCGGTACGACGTCTGCACCCAAGGGTGCGATGCTGAGCCACCGTGCTCTCCTCCTGGTGGCACAGGCGCTTCGTACCCGGATGCGGATCACCAGCTCCGACCGGATCTGGACCGCCATCCCGATGTTCCATGGCGGCGGTATCGACTACATGCTCGGCAGCGTGGCCGGGGGAGCGACGTTCGTGCACCCGGGGTACTTCGATGTCGACCGGTCGCTGGAGATGCTCAGCGGAGAGCGGATCACCATCGCGCTGCCCGCCTTCGAGACCCTCTGGCTGCCGCTCATCAATCACCCGGACTTCGCCAAGCACGACCTGTCGGCGATCCGCGTCGTCCTCTCGGTCGGGGTGCCGGAGCGGCTGCGGGAACTGATCGCGGCCCTGCCCGGCGCGACACTGGTCAACTGTGTCGCGATGACGGAGGCCTCGGCGTTCATTTCGCTGAGTGAACTCGACGAACCGCTCGAGTCGCGGCTGGAGACCGGCGGCAAGCCGCTGCCCGGCGTGGAGTGCCGGATCATCGACCCGGACACCGGCAAGGACCTTCCGCCCGGTGAGCCCGGGGAGTTGCTCTTCCGGGGCCCCAACCTCTTCAGCGGCTACTTCCGGGACGAGGAAGGCACCGCCCAGGCGATCGATGCGGACGGCTGGTTCCACACCGGTGACGTCTGTCGGATGGACGCTGAGGGTCGCCTGACCTTCGTCGGGCGGCTCAAGGACATGCTCAAGGTGGGTGGGGAGAACGTCGCCGCCGCCGAGATCGAGGAGTTCATCGCCAAGCACCCCGCGGTGGAGATCGTGCAGGTCGTGGCGGCGCCCGACGCCCGCTACACCGAGGTGCCGGCGGCGTTCATTCAGCTCAAGCGGGGCGCGACGTGCACCGAGCAGGAGATCATCGACTTCTGCCTGGGCCGGGTGGCCGCCTTCCATGTGCCGCGCTACGTCCGTTTCGTCACCGAATGGCCGATGTCGGGTACGAAGATTCGCAAGGTCGATCTCCGTAAGGCCATTGCGGACGAACTTCGGGAGCGCGGGATCACGATGGCTCCCAAGTTGCCGTCGCGGTGGGCAGCGCGCAAATGAGCGTCGCGGATTCTTCGCTGGCCGCTGCGCTGGCACCGCCGCTGCGTCGCGCACTCGATCAGCAGCCGCGGCGAGGGTCGCGGGTCGTCAACGGCGCGAAGATTTCGTGGCTGGAGTGGGGCGACCCGGCGCGGCGGACGCTGGTCTTCATCCACGGTGGTGCGGCACACGCCTGGTGGTGGGCCTTCACGGCACCGGTCCTGGCCGACAGGTACCACGTGGTCGCCATGGATCTCTCCGGGCATGGCGACAGCGATCGGCGTTCGGTGTACGACTTCCACACCTGGGCGGAAGAGGCGCTGGGCGTGGCGTTCGCGTTCGGTACCGAGGAACCGCCGATCGTCCTCGGGCACTCGATGGGTGGAATCGTGGCGAGCGTGGTCGCCGGACATCCCCGCGCCGTCGACCTCGGCGGTGTGATCGTGATCGATTCACCGGTGGTCATGCCGTCGCCGAAGGTGCGGGAGGCGGACGAGGGGGCGCTCGGCGTCGTTCGCTACTATCCCGATCGCGCCTCGGCGATTGGCAATTTTCGCCTCCGTCCTCGGCAGGCGGTGGCCGCCTCGGACCTGCTGCGGTTCGTCGCCGAGCGCAGCGTCCAGGAGGACCCCGCCGGCCGAGGCTGGACATGGCGCTATGACCCCCGGATCTTCCAGACGCCCGCTGCCAACCGGCCGGCGTCGACTCTTCCCAACTTGACCTCCGCTCCATGCGGTATCGGGGTCGTGGTGGGGGAGAAGTCGGTCGTCGTCCCCGACAGCGACCGGGCATTGTTGGCGCGGGCGGCGGAGTCGGGACGGCTTGCCGTGCAGGTGATTGAGGGCGGTGCCCATCACCTGATGTTCGACAAACCGTGGGAGTTGATGGTCGCGATCACCGATCTCATCGCGCACTGCCTCCACGTGCCTCGACGCAGTGGGTGACCACTGCCGTAGGAGCGTTCGTATCTCGTCGAGCCGCCGGTTGGGCGATTGACAAGGCCATACCCCATACTTACGCTTACCAACCGGTCGGTAGGTAGAGAATGAAGGGTCGTGAAGAAGTGGGAAAGATGCCGACATCTAGGGCCGGGCTCCGCGTACTGGGCGCGGCGGCGATCATCCTGTCGCTGGCCGCGTGTTCAGGGGTAGCGGGCAAGGACCGGGGAGCGGGCGGGTCTCAGGAACTCGTCATGCAGAGCTACACCAGTCGGACCGTGTCCTACGGGGTAGCGATGGACGCGTGGATGGAGGAGGTCACCGAGGCGACCGACTCGTCCCTGACCTTCAACGCCAACTACGACGGTTCGCTCTACACCGTGACCGAGATCCTCGAGGCGGTGTCGGACGGACGCCTCGACGTCGGGCATTTCAGCGTCTCCTACTACCCGAACCAGTTCCCACTCACGAGTATCACCACCATTCCCTTCATCACCGACAACCTTCCGGCCCAGATGGCCGCGATGGACAAGCTCTTCAAGGAGAACGAGGCTCTTCAGGCCGAATTTGAGGAGAAGAACCTCCACTACCTGGGCTTCCTGGCGGTGCCCGGGGCTATCGCCACCGCCCCGGAGCAGTTCGACTCGCTCGATTACTTCCATCGGCGGACGGTCCGGGGGTCGGCCGGCCTCATCCCCGCGCTCGAAGCGATCGGTGTCACCGACATCGTGACCCCGCCGGTTCACGAGCTCTACGAGTCGCTCGAGCGTGGTCTGGCGGACGTCGTCGTCGGATTCGCGCTCGATGTCGCGGTCCAGATGTCGCTGCACGAGATCACACCGCACTTCGTTGACGTCGGGGCCGGCCAGTGGGCCGACACGGTGCTGGTGATGAACAAGGACACCTGGGAGTCGCTCTCCGAGGAGCAGCAGCGGGCCATCGAGGCCGCCCTCGAGAACATCCCGAAGAACCTCGTGGAGGCCCAGATCGCGACCGAGGACGAGGCGTGCAGCCAGCTCCTCGCCGCCGGGGGTACGGCGTCGCGCCTGCCGGAGAACGTCATTGAGGAGTGGCGCCAGGCGGCGAGCGGACCGCTCAAGCAGGGCTGGATCGACCAGGCCACCAAGGCCGGTGTGGAGAACCCAGAGGCGTTCTGGGACGCCTACCTGGCGGCGCTGGAAGAAGCGGCTCAGGAGTTCCCTGACTACCAGAGCGGCATCGCGCGTTGCGTAGCCCGCGCCGAAAGCTGACCACTTTCGGGTCGGCGACCTTGCCCCTCGAGTCTTAAGAGAGACGCGCCGTGGTTACCACCCTGGTTCTGCTACTCGGGATCGCACTCCTCCTCGGGCTCATCGCCGTGCGAGTCCCGGTCGGGTTCGCGCTGCTGGCCGCAGGCACCATCGGCCTGATGGTCTACTCGGGCACGGCGGAGACCTCGAGTCAGCTCGCCACACGCCCCTATAGCGCGGTCGCCAGCTACAGCCTGGTGCTCATCCCGATGTTCATGTTGATGAGCATGTTCGTCGTGCAGGCGAAGGTGGCTGACGACCTCGTCCTCGTGGCCAACCGGGTGCTGCGTCATCTCCCTGGTGGCCTCGGCATGGCCACGCTCGCTGGCTGCGCCGGCTTCGCCGCCGTCACGGGCTCGAGCGTCGCCACGGTAGCGACGATGGGCAAGGTCGCCCTGGAACAGATGCGGAGGGCGGGCTATGCGCCCGCCTTCGCCGGAGGTCTCATCGCCGCAGCCGGTACGCTCGGCATCCTCATCCCGCCGAGCATCGTGCTTGTGCTCTACGGGATCCTCGCCCGGGTCTCCATCGGTGACCTGCTCTTGGCGGGGGTGGTGCCGGGCGTACTCGGCGCGGCGATGTACGGCGTCGTGATCCTGATCTGGGCGAAGCGGGGTGGCATCACCGCCCCGCTGCCGGAGCTCGATGAGGCGGCGGCCGCCAAAGTCGAAGGAAGACTCCGCATCCTCGGCCGCGGCATGCTCGCTGTCCTCGAGATCGGCATCCTTTTCCTGGTCGTCATCGGGGGTATCTACTCCGGCATCTTCACCGCGACCGAGTCCGGGGCCATCGCGGCCGCTGTCGCGCTGGTGATGTTCTTCGTGCTGCACCGCGGCCGCCTTCGCACCAAGTGGCACGACCTGGTGAATGCGCTCACCGAGACGGCGAACGTCTCCGCGATGGTCTTCCTGCTGCTCATCGGCGGCAGCATGTTCACCCTCTTCCTGCTCGTCATGGGCGTGCCGGACGATGTCGCCAACTGGCTCGCGGGGCTCGATCTCCCGCCGATGCTGATCATCGTCTTGATGCTCCTCGCCCTGGTGCCCCTGGGAATGGTGCTCGACGGCTTCTCGATCCTGCTGATCACCGTCCCGCTCCTGGCGCCTGCCGTGATCGAGCTTGGCTTCCACGGCGTCTGGTTCGGCATCCTCATGGTCAAGATGATCGAGATCGGACTGTTGACGCCGCCGGTCGGCATCAACGTCTTCGTCGCCGCCGGTGTCGTCCGCTGGCTCCCGGTCGAGACGGTGTTCCGAGGGGTCGTGCCGTTCCTCGGCGCGCTGATCGTCGATGTGGCGTTGCTGCTCGCCTTCCCACAGTTGGCACTGTGGCTACCGTCGCTAGCGTCGTGACCCGGCAAGAGGAGTCGATCGAGCCATGATCCTTCGAAAGATCGTGCACGCTACCTCGAAGGTGCTAGCGGTGGTGGGCGCCATCCTGGTGGCGGCCATCATGGTGATGATCACCTTTGATGTCGCCGCCCGCAATCTCGGCATCCAGACGATCCGTGGCACCAGTGAAATCGCTGAGGTCATGCTGGTCGGCGCGGCGTTTCTGACGCTGCCCTACGCCATGCAGGTCGGCGGGCACGTCGCCACCTCCTTTGTGTCCGATCGGCTGCCACCTCGGCTGGCGCGGTGGTTGGAGTTCGTCGGCATGCTCGTGGTGCTCGGTGTCTTGATCTGGTTCTCCTACGAGGCCGTACTCCGCGCCATCGCGTCGGTGTCCGCTGGTGAGACCCGGTTCGGGGTCCGGGAGGTCGCCATCTGGCCGGGGCGGGTGGCGCTGGCGGTCGGCACCGTGGCGCTCACTCTCGAGGTGGTGGTGCGCTGCGTCGACCTGGCCCGCGGCAAGAAGGTGGAGAAGGAGAGCGCCGACGACTTGCCGGACCGCGCCTACCTGTAGGCCGGTCCTTCCGACGGTGCGCTCTGATCGGGGGCTGGCGAACGGTGGGCCGGGTCCAGATTGGTCCGGATCTGCAACGGCGCAGTGCCACGCTTTCCGGCGCTGGCTCTACGCTGGATGTGCGCGCGCAGGCCTGATTCCGAGGCGATTCCTCGAATAGCGATGTCCGCGAGCTGCGTGGCGATCATCGTGATGGAGGACTCGCCGCCCGGTCGGAACCAGCGGTAGACCCAGTTGGTCGACCCGAGGATGGAGAGGGCGGCGAGTCGGGGATCCACGTCTTCGTGGACCTCTCCGCTCGCCTTTGCTTCCTCTATCAGGGCACGGAAGACGCCTTGGTAGGAGTGGTTGCCGAGGACCTGCTGCTGCCGCTCGGGAGAAAGCGCGGACAGCTCGTGGAGGAAGACCGCGGTGGGAACCAGGTTGCGGCAGGTGTGCTCGACATGCCCGCGTATCACGTTGTCGAGACGCTCCAGCGGGCTGGCTGGTCCCTGAGCCAGGGCGCTGACGACGGCCAAGCCTTGCCGGTGCACCGCATCCACGACCTCGAAGAGGAGCTCCTCTTTGGACTGGATGTAGTAGTACAAGCTGCCTTTCAGCACTCCGACCCGGTCCGCGATGTCCTGCAGTGAGGCAGCCTCGTAGCCTTTCTCGTAGAAGACCTGGGTCGCTACCTCGATCAGCTCAGCCCATCGCTCTTTCCGTGGCTTGCGCTCGGTGCCGGAACGTCGGGTGGAACGTCCTATCGGATTTGTCATCCCTGCCTTCCTGGCACTGGCTGGTGGGCGTTGCGCCACTTGACCCTCGACTTTCGGGTACCGAACGCTGGCAGATAGTGATCCTGGCTCAGCGCGTCGGTTCGCGCAAGTGAGGACCGGGGCGCCGGTCTCCGGTGGCGCTTCTCCGGTCGTCGGAGCGTCTCCACCGAGGCATCCCGTAGCGAGACGTCAGCACGAGGGATTCGACATCGGCTCTTCCCACGTCCTTGCCCTGGCGGTAGGGAGGTTGCCGGGCCGTACGGCGTTGACTTACCATTTAGTAAATAGTCAGGGTAGCGCAGCGGACGAGGTGGTGGAGAGTGCGTCGCACCGTCTTCGAGGAGGAGCACGAGGCGTACCGGGAGACCGTGCGTCGCTTCATCGGCAAGCACATCACCCCCCACCGCGAGCGGTGGGAGCGTGAGGGGCGGGTCGACCGGGAACTCTTCGAGGCCGCGGGCGACGCCGGCATCCTCGGCATCGCCGCCCCCGAGGAGTACGGCGGGGGCGGGGTGGACGACTTCCGCTACAACGCCATCCTGTCCGAGGAGCTCGCCGCCGCCGACGTGCTCTCCGCCGGGCTCGGGCTGTGCCTACAGGCGGACATCGCCCTGCCGTACTACCTGAGCAGCTGCACCCCGGAGCAGGCGGCGCGGTGGCTGCCGGGCATCGTCAGCGGGCGGACGATTCTCGCGCTGGCGATGACGGAGCCCGGCGCCGGCTCCGACGTCGCGTCCATCACCACCACCGCGGTCCGGGACGGCGACGAGTACGTCATCAACGGCGCCAAGACGTTCATCACCAACGCCCTCAACGCCGACCTGGTGCTGGTGGCGGCCAAGACCGACCCGGCCGCGCGCCACCGCGGCATCAGCCTCATCGTGGTGGAGGCGGACCGGCCCGGGTTCTCCCGCGGCCAGAAGCTGGCGAAGGTGGGGCAGCACGCCGCCGACACCGCCGAGCTGTTCTTCGACGACGTCCGGGTGCCCGTCGACAACCTCCTCGGGGAGGAGGGCAAGGGCTTCTACCTGATGATGCAGCACCTGACGCAGGAGCGGCTGTCGGTGGCGGTGCAGGCGACCGCGCAAGCGCGGCGGGCGTACGAGTTGGCGCTGGAGTACGCGAAGGAACGCCACGCGTTCGGTCAACCCATCGGCACCTTCCAGCACAACCGGTTCGTGCTCGCGGAGATGAAGACCGAGGTCGACATCGCACAGACCTATGTCGACCGCTGCCTGCGCGCGCACGTGGACAAGGAGCTGGATGCCGCGGAGGCGGCGCAGGCGAAGTGGTGGACGACGGAGCTGTGCAAGCGGGTCGTCGACCAGGCGGTGCAGCTGCACGGCGGCTACGGCTACATGCTCGAGTACCCGATCGCTCGGGCGTACATCGACAGCCGCATCCAGACCATCTATGCCGGGACCACTGAGGTCATGAAGGAAATCATCGGCCGCTCGATTGGACTAGGTTCGTGAGCAACCAACTGGGTAGCATCCGGCGCAGCGACCGCGAGCGGATCGCGGTCCTTGAGCTCGACCAGCCGGACCGACAGCTGAACGTCGTAGACGAGGCGCTCCTGTCGGAGCTTCGACAGCACGTGGCGGACATCCTCGCCGATCCCGACGTCGACGCGTACGTCCTCACCTCCGCCAAGCCGGGCTCGTTCGGCGCCGGCGCGGACGTCAGCTGGCTGCCGGAGCTCGCGGCGCGGGAAGACGCCGAGGAGTTCCTGCGCGGGGTGCACGAGCTGATGCTCCAGATTGTCCGCGCCCCGAAGCCCATGGTCACCGCGCTCAACGGCAGCGCGTTCGGCGGGGCGCTGGAGCTGGCGCTCGCCTCCCGTCGGATCGTCGCGGTCGAGTCTGCGCAGCTTGGCCTGCCGGAGGTCACCCTCGGGCTGCTGCCGGGGGGCGGCGGGACGCAGCTGCTGAACCGGTTCGTCGACCCGGCCACGGCCGCGGAGCTGCTGACGTCGGGGCGGCGCCTCAGCGCATCGGAGGCCCGGGACCTCGGTCTGCTGCACGAGGTGGTCGCCGACGAGGCGCTGCTGGAGGCCGCGCTGCGGGCGGCGCGGGCAGAGGTGGGGCAGCCCGCCCCCGAACCCGCCTACGGTGCCGGTGCGGCCCAGGCGATCAACGACCGGCGGGAGGCGCTGCGGAACAGCCGGGAGGGCCTCAGTCGGGCCGCCGCGGGGATCCTCGACGTCCTCGAGGTGGGTGCCCGTGACGGTGTCGAGGCCGGCCTGCGCGCCGAGCGGGAGGTCTTCCTCCAGTTGCTGGCCTCGCCGGAGGCGCGGGCGGCGATCCACCTGTTCCTGGTCCGGTCCGACGTCAACCGTCGCAGCCGCGGGGACGGGACGACGATCGCGCAGGTGGCGGTGGTGGGTGGGGGCCAGATGGGGTCGGGCATCGCCGCGACCGCCGTCACCCGTGGGTTGCGCGCGGTCGTCCGCGACGTGGACGACGCGGCGCTGGCCCGCTCCCGCGGCTACCTGGAGAAGGTGCTGGCCCGCCGCGGCGGCGTCTCCGAGGACGCGATGGCGCGGTGGCAGGGGACGACGGAGTGGGACGGCTTCGCCGAGTCCGACGTCGTCATCGAGGCGGTCTTCGAGCTGCCTGACTTGAAGACGGACGTGCTGCGGAAGGTGAGCGAGCTGGTGTCGGAGGACACGCTGCTCGCCACGAACACGTCCGCCATCCCGATCCGGAAGCTCGCCACCGCGGTGAGCCACCCGGAGCGGTTCCTCGGCATGCACTTCTTCAGCCCGGTGGAGCGGATGCCGCTGGTGGAGCTCATCGCCCACCAGGAGACCGCGCCCCGCACGCTGCAGCGGGCCGCTGCCGTGGGCCGTCAACTGGGCAAGGTGCCGGTCGTGGTCGGGGACGCGCCGGGCTTCTTCACCTCCCGGGTGTACGCCCGCTGGTTGATGGAGGGCATCCGGCTGTTGCTGGACGGGGCCGCGCTTGCGGACATCGACGCCGGGGCCAAGGCGGTGGGCTTCCCGGTCGGTCCGCTGCAGGCGCACGACGAGGCGACCCTGCAACTGGTGCTGGACGCCTCGGTGACGCAGGTGGCCGAGCCGGTGTTCCGTGACCGGCTGGATGTCGGCGCCGTGCGGCAGGTGCTGGAGACGCTCGTGGCCAACGGGGTGCAGGGGCGTCGGCACGGGGTCGGGTTCTACCGGTACGACGAGAACGGTAAGCGGGTCGGTCCGAATGAGGAGGTCACCGCGCTCATCTCGTCGACCACCGGCGCCGCCATTGACCGGGAGACGATCGGCGAGCGGCTGCTGCTGGCGTTCGCCACCGAGTGTTTCCTGTGCTGGGACGAGGGGATCCTGTGCCACCCGGACGACGGCGACATCGCCTCGGTGCTGGGGATCGGGTTCCCGCGCGTCCTCGGGGGGCCGTTCCACTGGGCGGATGAGATCGGCGCCGCCGAGGTGCGTGCCCGCTGTGAGCGGCTCGGGGACGCCTTCCCGCCGGGGCGGACGCTCACCCGCCTCGCCGCGGAGGGGGGCACGTTCTCCGCGCAGCCGCGCCGCAGCGTCCCCTTCGAGGAGCTTCCGGCCTGATCGAATATCGCCGCCACAGATTCAGTGGGGGCACCGGAGATCTCCGGTGCCCCCACGGTCGTTGTGGGCGTCAGGCGGCCTTGCGGAGGCGTCGGATCAGCCCCCACCGGTCCCGGACCAGCTTCAGCTCCACCACGTTGTCCCCGTCGACGCGGGCCAGCGCGGTCGCGGGCAGCTCGCCGTGGCGGCCACGGGCGTCGTCGCTGACCCCCGGCAGCCCACCGGTGTATTCGCCGCGGAACGTGACCGCGGCCGCGACCCGGTCACCGGCGGAGAACAGGTCGTCGATGACGACCTCCTGGTTGACCAGCGGGAGCGGGGTGTCGACTCCGTACTCCAGGAAGCGCACGCCGGGGAGGGCGACGGCCTGCTGCCAGTCGGTGGTGGCGAGGTCGAACCAGGCCCGGACCGCCTGCTCCGCGCGGGCGTTGGCGGGGGTGTCGCGCGTGGTCGACCACGGGTCGGGGTGCGCCGGCTCGAGGGGAGCGATGTGTGAGGACTCCGACTGCTCGTCCCGGCCGAGGAAGTCCTGCTCGACGCGGCAGTTCAAGAGCCGCTGCCCATCCCACCGGTACAGGGAGATGCCGGACCAGACCGCGACGTGGTCGGGGTCGGCGGCGGCCGCGCCGTGCTCACTGAAGTGCATGGCGAGCCGGTCACCGGAGGTGATCATGTCGTGGACGGTCAGCATCAGGGTGGGGTAGCGGCGGAACGCGGCGGCCACCGCCTGCCGGTAGTCGGCCATGCCCATTGTCCGGCCCGAGATGGTGATCTCGTACGAGCTGGACATGATCTCGTCGCAGATGCTCGGGTTGTGCGCGCAGGTGTAGTCGATGCAGTACCGGCGCATGAGCGCGACGTACGGCTCCATGAGTCCTCCTGTCTCAAGCCGGCGAATGCGCCCGGGGTGGTTGCTTGCCTCATCAGTTTTGACTTACCCTTAAGTAAATCAGAAGCCCCGACCCAGGGAGCACTGTGTGAAGGACCGCTACGGAATGCTCGCCGTCTCCGTGACCGACGGCGCCGCCGTTGTCACCCTTGACCGGCCAGAGAAGCTCAACAGCCTCACCTACGAGTTCTGGACCGACCTCCAGCGCCTCCTCGACGACGCCGCCGCCAACCCGGCGGTACGAGTGCTGGTGGTCCACGGCGCCGGTCGATGCTTCTCCGCGGGCGGTGACATCGAAGGGTTCGGGGAGCTCGCCGACATCCCGGCCCGCCGCCGCTACCAAGAGCTCGCGATGCAGGCGTTCCGGGCGTTCGAGACCTTCCCGAAGCCGACCATCGCCGCGGTGCACGGATACGCGCTGGGCGGTGGCTGCGAGCTGACCCTGGTCACCGACCTGGTCATCGCCGACTCGACCGCGGTGTTCGGCATGCCGGAGGCGTCGGTCGGGCTCATGCCGGGACTCGGGGTAGTCCGCGGTCATGCCAATGTCAACCTGCACTGGCTCAAGTACATGATCTTCACCGGCGAGCGGCTCGACGCCGAGCAGGCTCGCCTGGCTGGCCTCGTCACCCACGTAGTCGAGGAGGGCACGCACCTCGACGAGGCGCTGCGGCTGGCGGCGCTCATCGCGCGCAAGCCGGCCGTCGCTCTCCAGGTGGCCAAGCGCATCCTCAACCGGGGCAGCGCCGAGGGCTACGACTACTCGATCGAGGCCACCGCGTTGTTGCACAGCACCCACGACCAGCAGGAGGGTGTCGCCGCGTTCCGTGAGCGGCGGACCCCCCACTTCCAGGACAGGTAGGCCTCACCGTGATGCCGCAATCTCCCACGATGCAGGAACGCCTCGCCGAGTTGCAGCGGCGGCGAGAGATCGCGCTCGCCATGGGCGGGCCCGAGCGGGTGGCGCGCCACCACGCGTCCGGGCGCCTCACCGTGCGGGAGCGTATCGACGCGCTGCTCGACAAAGGCTCCTTCTACGAGATCGGCATGCTGGCCGAGCCGGAGCTGCGTCACGAGCGCCCGATCCCCGGCGACGGGTGCGTGACCGGATTCGGCTACATCGACGGCCGGCCCGTCTGTGTGATCGGTATCGACGCCACGGTGCTGGCCGGGACGACCGCGCCGATCAGCATGCGGAAGCAGGGGCGCATCGCCGAGTTCGCGGCGAAGAAGGGGCTGCCGCTCATCCTGCTGTGCGATGCGGACGGTGGCCGGATCCCCGACGTCATGGGGTGGCGGTTCTCCGGGCTGCCGTTCGACTTCAGCACCTTCCTGCAGGTGCCCGAGGGGTACCCGGAGATCCCCCGGATCGCGGCGGTCCTCGGGCCGGCCTACGGTGACTCCGCTCTGCACGCCGGCACCGCCCACATCGTGGTGATGACGGAGTCGTCGTCGGTGGCGCTCTCGGGCCCCTCCGTGGTCCAGTCGGCGATCGGGGAGCAGGTCACCGACTTCGACCTGGGCGGCCCGCCGCACGCGCAGGAGGTGGGGACGGCGCACCTGGTCCTGCCGACCGAGCAGCAGGCGTTCGACGCCATCGCCGCCTACCTGTCGTACCTGCCCAACAACTCCTCGCGGCCGGCTCCGTTGGCACCGCCGGTGGCGCCGCTGCGGGACCCGGAGTCGCTGCTCACGGTCGTGCCGTCGAACCCGAAGCAGGCCTACGACATGTTCGAGGTCATCGAGGCGATCGTCGACGCGGACACGATCCTGCCGTGGCGCCCGGAGGCGGGTAAGGCGGTGATCACCGCGTTCGCGCGGCTGAGTGGACAGCCCATCGGCGTCATCGCGAACCAGCCGCGGTTCGGGGCGGGCGCGCTCGATCCAAAGGCACTGGAGAAGGTGCACGACTTCGCCGACATGTGCGACACCTTCAACCTGCCGCTGGTCTTCCTCCAGGACGTGCCCGGCCTGCTGATCGGTGTCCAGGCGGAGCGGCAGGGCATCGTCCTCTGGTACGAGCGGCTGGTGGCCCGGTTGGCGCGGGCGAAAGTTCCGCAGGTCGCCGTGGTGATCCGCAAGGCGTACGGCGGTGGACACTACGCCATGGGCGGACGCCCGACCCTGCCCGACCTGCTGGTGTGCTGGCCGACCGCCGAGCTGGGATTCATGGCCCCGGACACCGGCGTGGTCACCGTCAACCGCCGCCGGCTCGAGCAGGCGGAGGCAGAAGGCGGGATCGAGGCCCGGCGCAAGCTCGAAGCCGAGCTGACCGGTCACTGGATCGACGAGTCCGCGCCCTGGGAAGCCGCGGCTCACCTCTACGTGGACGATATTATTGATCCACGTGAGACCAGGCAGGTGATCCTCACTGGGATCACCTTTGGCTGGGGTGACCGAAACCGGGTGAAGTGATGCCAAAAGCTCCTGCGCAGGGCAAACGCTCAACCTCGCGACCGCGAGGTAACGGGCGCCGCGAACAGATCATCGATGTCGCGACGGGACTGTTTCGACAAAAGGGCTACCACGCCACGTCCCTTGACGACATCGCTGACGCCATCGGCTTTACCAAGCCGGCGATCTACTACTACTTCAAGAGCAAAGACGACATCCTCTTCGCCATCATCGACGATATTGTCGACCAAGGACTCCGGCGTATTCAGGCCGTGGCGAGCCGGGAAGCGTCCGCGACGGAGAGGATGCACGACCTGCTCGTAGAGAACACGCGGGTGATCCTGGAGAACCTCAACGCCAACACGGTGTTCTACAACGAGCGGGGATTGCTGTCCGCGGAGCACGAACGGGCCATCCGCGCGCGGGAGCGGGAATACACCAAGATCGTGGAGGACCTTTACGTCGAGGGTGTGGAGAACGGCGAGTTCATCGACGTAGACCCGCATATCGCGACCTCCACCCTGCTCGGCGCATCGATCTGGTCCTACCGGTGGTTCGACCCCGAGGGCGAGCTTTCGATCGACGAGATCGCGGAGGGCATCGCCCGGATTCTGCTGGAAGGTTATCGCGTCTAGCTCATGTACGGGGTGCTAGTTGCGGACATTGGACTCAAGGAGATTTGTCCTCAGCGGACAGACATCAATTTGATTAGAGCGTGTCACAGATTACATGGACGTGGAATGCCGGGACACCCTAGCATTCCAGTTGATCATCCCGTGCCTATCGCCCCCATAGCCGGGCTTCACCCGACACGCCGTAGATGGGGCTGCGTCGTTAGTTCACTCTCGGCTTAGGAGCGCTATGAGTCAGCCGAAGTCTCCCTCGAACTCCTCTTCCACCCTGCATGTTCCGGTTTATCCGGTGCGGTTTGTGACTGCGGCGAGTTTGTTTGATGG